>CAYPFH010000106.1:0-11362 GCA_964409825.1 uncultured Desulfobacterales bacterium
CACGGAAAACAGGTCCTCCCAATCAATGAAATCATGGACTAATTCGTAAAGTGGGCAGAAAAGCGACTTTGATCAACGCGATGGTGGCCGATCCGGCCGGGGAGATCTTCGAGCTTCCCGGCTATGCGGCCGCGGGGATGGCCGGTGAGGTTCGGGCCCCCCTCTCGTTTGAAGAGACCGTCCCCATGCCCCACGGCTCGGAGCTGATGATGCTCCCGGACCGGGTGCCGGTGCTCTACAACCGGAAGACCCGGGCCGAGGAGGCGGTGGCCGAAAACCCCTTTGAACCTGGCGAGCCGATTTTTCCGGTGGCCGTGTTCAACTCGCCGGGCTACGTGGCCACCCGGGTGTGCGCCTACCAGGAAAGGCAGGGAGCTGACATTCTTCCTTTGTTTTCCTACGGTGCCTTGGGCTGGGGCCGGGGCGGGTTCCGGTCCGCCGCCGTTCGGGTCGATTTCGAGCCCCGGCAGGACCTTCGGAAAATGCCGGAACAAGGAGTGGCGGCCGGCGTTGGCCGGATGCGCAAAAAGATGCCGGACAACCGGCTCCGGGCCCATCTGGAAAAATGCGCCCTCACCTACGGCTGCCCGGCGGCGAAAAACTTCTTTCTGGGGCGGTACGAGGCGCCGCTTCCCACCTCCCGGAGCTGCAACGCCCGGTGCCTGGGCTGCCTTTCCCTTCAGCAGCAAAGCGGAATTCCCTGCAGCCAGGACCGGATCGACTTCACTCCCAGTCCCGAAGAGATCGCCGAGGTGGCCCTGGCCCATATCGGCCGGGTGAAAAACGCCGTGGTCAGCTTCGGTCAGGGGTGCGAGGGCGATCCCCTGCTGGCCGCGTCGGTGGTCGAACCAGCCGTCCGACACATCCGGGCGGCCACTGCCAAGGGCACGATCAACCTGAACACCAACGCGGGCCGCCCGGATCTGCTCGAACGGATCATCGATGCGGGGCTCGACAGCATCCGGGTGAGCATGAACAGCGTCCGGGAACCGATCTACACCGCCTATTTCCGGCCCGCCGGCTACCGGTTCGAGGACGTGGTCGACAGCATCGGCCTGGCCCTTTCAAAGGGCGTGTTCGTGTCGGTCAACCTCTTGAACATGGCCGGGGTCAGCGACGCCACCGAAGAGGCTGAAGCCCTGGAAGGGTTCGTCAAGGCGCAACGGATCGGCATGATCCAGTGGCGCAACCTCAACTACGATCCGCTGCGCTACTGGTCGGCCATGGCGGCGGCCGCTGCCCTGGGTGCCCCCATCGGAATGACCGCACTCATCGACCGCATCCGGCGCGCCCGTCCGGACCTGCGGTTCGGGTATTTCAACCCGCCCAAGGAGAAGTTCCGTTTGATTGGTTAAATGGTTGAATGGTCAATTGCAGCCAGGCTCTTTCGCAGCCAGAGATGACAAACAGTCTGCGGCGATCTTTTTGCAATTTGTTGTGTTGTTTGTTTTGAAATATTTTTTGGCGTATTCGACCAATCCGGCGAAGGGGAATCCCTGCAAACCATATTTGCACGGAAAGGCGTTTCATGGGTAACGAGGCAAAAAATTGGGTGGCGGTCCGCGTCGAGTTCGAGGCCGATGCGCCGGAGGCGGCCGCAGAGCTGATCGCCAGCGTGTTTTACGATTTGGGGGTTTCCGGTGTCGTAGTGGAAACCCCCGGACGGGATCCGGAGCCGGACTGGGATCCTGCGGCCCTGCCCCCCGAATCGGCCTGTGCCGTGACCGGCTATGTTCCCTCAGACGACCGGGCGGCCGGTTTTCGGCGGCGGCTGGAAGCGGCGCTCTCTGCAATGGCCAGTCGAAGCCGGATCCGATGGCGGATCGCGCTCAGCAAGGTGGATGAAGAAGACTGGGCCGAGTCCTGGAAGGCCCATTTCCACCCGCAGCGGGTCGGCAGCCGCACGGTGATCCGGCCGAGTTGGGAGCCCTACCGTCCGGCCGCCGGCGATGTGGTCATCGAGCTCGATCCGGGCATGGCCTTCGGCACCGGCACCCACCCGACCACCCGGCTGTGCATCCAGCTTCTGGAGCGATGGATTTTCCCCGGCGCCCGCTTTCTGGATATCGGAACCGGCTCCGGGGTACTCATCTGCGTGGCCGCCGCTTTCGGTGCCGGACAGATGCTGGGGATCGACAACGATCCGCTGGCGGTGGCGGTGGCCGAGGAAAACCTCCGCAGGAACGGGGTGGCTAAAAACCGCTGTCAGGTCCGGATCGGTGACCTGCTGGAAGGGATCGACCAGAGCTTCGAGGTGGTGGCGGCCAACATCCTGACGCCGGTGATCCTCAAGCTGCTCGACGGCATCGACAGGGTCCTGGCCCCGGCGGGAATCGTCATCGTCTCCGGGGTCCTGGAGGAGAATGCCGAGACGGCGGCGGCCCGCATGCGGGAACGAAGCCTCGAAGTCTTCGAAACCCGGGCCTGGGAGGACTGGGCAGCTCTGGCCGGAAGAAAGTCGAAAGCGCCCTAAAAGATAGCGTCGCTGGATCGCTATCGTTGCCAGAGAGCCTCCGACTCATGTGCCCTGACAGTCTTCACTGTTTCCGGCATTACTTTTAAATGACGCACCGGAGATGCAATCAATGCATGGAATGAACTTGCTGGGCAACCCTCGCGGTACGGTTGCGGAAAATGCCCTCCGATAGGCCTTCGACCATGCTGCAACGGCTCGGTCGCATCGCGCCGCAGGCAATGGCGGCCGGCGTGTTCGTGGGTCTACTGCTGCCGCCACTTGCGGAACTCCTGCGACCTTTGCTCGTCTGGGCTGTCTGGGGGCTACTGTATCTCGCGATGCTCAGGATTGGGCGGGGTGACCTCCTGGATCGCGCGCGGCGGCCGGCTTTCGCTCTCGTGCTGTTGCTATGGATGCTGATTGTGACGCCGCTTCTGATGACGGCTGCGCTATCGCCGATAGACATTCGCCCCGGCTTGGCGGCAGCGATGATTCTGACCGCGGCTTCCTCTCCGCTCTTCTCGACGCCGTCGCTTGGGTTGATGTTCGAACTCGATGGAGCCCTCCTTCTGATCGTGCTGGTCGCGACAACGCTTCTGGTTCCGTTCAGCCTGCCGCTGGCGGCGGCGTCGTTGGTAGGCGTGGACTTGGGTGCGGACCCCTTGGAGCTGATGCTTCGTCTGGGTAGCCTTGTGCTCAGCGCTACCGTCGCCGCAGTCGGCACACGGCGATGGTTCGGAGAAGACCGGGTCCGCCTGGCAGGGGGCGGGATCGACGGCGGTTCCGTCGTTCTGCTCATTGTTTTCGCCGTCGCCGTCATGGAAGGGGTAATGGCGCGCATTCGGACGGACCCCGCCGACATCGCCTATGTCACGGCACTGACCTTCGCCGTCTATATCGGGCTCATGATCGTCGGCGTCGTCGTTTTCGCCACGATGCCCGGTATCCGCAGGCGCGGCGCGCTGAGCGCGGGATTCATCTCAGGGACCCGGAACCTCGCCTTAATTCTGGCGGTATTGCCGGAAAACGTGGATTCGGACATTCCCCTGTTTTTTGCGGTGGGCCAGTTTCCTATCTATATCATGCCCCTGGTCCTGAAGCCGGTGTTCAAACGGTTGCTTGGGAACCCGAAGCACCGACCTGAAGCATAGCCGGGCGGGTGCATGATACGGAGTGAACCTGCGCAGCACATCGACAAACTGATCCACGGAGATGGGCAGCTCCGCCGAGCATCGAACCATGGCGCCTCCTGCAATGCATTGCCGGCGGAAGCGGTTTCAAAACCGCTTTCTTTCGGTTTTCGGTGGATATGACACAGAAAAATCCCTCGTTTTATATGACAATATGGGGCGATCGCCTTATTGAACAGCCACCCCACTACCGTCATTTTCGGACTATGGCATCGGCTCATCCTGAGAACCGGTTTTTTTCCGCCATGACAGACCATAACCACGAGGATCCGTGATGAACAAGTTTCTCAAGCCGAAAATTGTCGGCCGAAAGTCTTTGACGGTATACGGACCTGAATGTCACCGATTGCGCCAGTTTGCTCCACCTGACCGGTGAGTATCGACTGGCGGAGCTACGGGTCGAAAAAGATCCGGAGTAACATTGCCGCCCGCGGATTCAATCCATAGCGCAGGTATCCGGTGCAAGCCTTCGAGCAGGTGTACGACGAGCGTTCGATTGGCACTACGTTCCTTCCAGGTACTTCTTTAGAAAACGGGCGGTGTGGGACTTCTTCCAACTTTTCAGCAGCTCGGCCGGGGTGCCGGCCGCCACCACCCGGCCGCCGTTTTCGCCCCCTTCCGGGCCCAGATCGATGATGTAGTCGGCCTCCTTGACGATCTCCAGGTTGTGCTCGATGACCGCCACCGTGTTGCCGGCGTCCACCAGGGTCTGAAGGACATCGATGAGCAACTTGACGTCGGCCAGGTGCAGGCCCGTGGTCGGCTCGTCCAGGATGTAGAACGTTTTTCCCCTGCCGGGCCGGGCAAGCTGTCGCGCCAGCTTGATCCGCTGGGCCTCGCCCCCGGAGAGGGTCGGACTCGGCTGGCCGAGCGCCAGGTACCCAAGCCCCACGTCGCAGACAAACTGAACCGCCTGCCGGATGGCCGGGACCGCCGAGAAGAAAACGGCCGCCTCGGCGAAGGTCATCTCCAGGATCTCGGCGATGGTTTTGCCCTTGTAGCGCACCTGGAGAGTCTCCCGGTTGAAGCGGCGCCCCTGGCAGACCTCGCAGGGAACGTAGACGTCGGGAAGAAAACTCATTTCCACCTTGGGCCGGCCCTGGCCGTTGCAGACTTCGCATCGGCCGCCAGGCACATTGAAGGAAAACCGGCCGGGGGCAAATCCCATGGCCCGGGCCGCAGGGGTGGCGGCAAAGAGTCCTCGGATGTCCGACAGGAACCCGACGTAGGAGGCCGGCACCGATCGGGGGGTTTTTCCGATGGGGCTGTGGTCCACTTCCATCACGCGCTCTACCCGTTCGATCCCTTCCATAGCCCGGCAAAGGTTCGCTGCCGGTTGTTTTCCCCGGATCCGATCGCGGATTCCGGAAAGCAGCGTCTGATTGACGAGGCTCGACTTGCCCGAGCCGGAGACGCCGGTAACGCAGGTCAAGGTGCCGAGGGGAAACCGGACGTCGATTCCCTTCAGGTTGTTGGCGGTTGCCCCGCGCACAGCCACCGCCTCCGCCTTCCGGTAGGAACGTCTTTTGGAGGTGATCCTTCGGGGTCCGCCGTCGAGGCAGGCCCCGGTGATCGATTCGGGCACCCGGGCGACGGCCTGGGGCGGACCGGCCGCCACGACTCTTCCGCCGTGGCTTCCGGCGCCGGGCCCCAGGTCGATGACGGTATCGGCGGACCGGATGGTCTCCTCGTCGTGTTCCACCACCAGAACGGAGTTTCCCCGGTTTCGGAGGAGCTTCAACGCGTCGATGAGCACGTGCCCATCCCGGGGGTGAAGGCCGATGGTCGGTTCATCCAGGATGTAGCAGACTCCGGTCAGGTTCGAGCCGAGCTGGGCGGCCAGACGCACCCGCTGGGCCTCTCCCCCCGAGAGGGTGTCCCCGCTGCGTCCCAATGAGAGATAGGAAAGCCCCAGCCGGCTGAGCAGCTCGAGCCGGGACCGGATCTCGGCCAGGATCGGGTCGGCCACAGGCCGAAGCGTCTCCGGCAGCTCGATGCCGGAAAGCGTTGTATGCATTCGGTCCGCAGGCATCTGGACCAGGTCCCAGATGTTGCGGCCGGACGCTTTGACGGCCAGGGCTTCCGGGCGCAGGCGGCTTCCGCCGCAGGCGGTGCAGGCTGCGCCGGGTGCGGACTCCTCCGGCCCAGTGCTGCCCAGCCCTCCGCATCGGGGACAGGCCCCCTGGCGGCTGTTGAAGGAAAACAGCCGTGGATCCAGCGGCTCCATACCGATGCCGCATCCCGGGCAGACCCCGTGAACGGAAAACAAGGCCTCCCGACCGTCTGCATCCACCACCGAAAGGCTGCCGTTTCCCTCGGCCAGGGCGATATCGACAAGGCGGTCGATCCTGCCGGGCCGTATCCGGTCCTTATCCAGCCGGCCGACCACCAGGTCGATCCAGTGCTCGTGGTAGCGGCCCAGGGCCATGCCCGGTTCGATCCGGACGATTTGCCCGTCGATCCGGGCTTCGGCAAACCCTTTTTTCAGCGCTCGGGCCAGTACGTCCTTGTGAAACCCCTTTCGGCCGGCGATTTTCGGGGTCAGTATTCGGACCGATCGCCCGGAAAATCGTCCGGCAATGTCTTGTGCAATGGCCGACCGGGTGCTGGCCACTAGAGGGCGGCCGCATCCGGTGCAGTGCTGGGTGCCTATTTTGGCAAAGAGCAGGCGAAGGAAATGGTAGATTTCAGTCAGGGTCGCTACGGTCGATCGGCGGCTGGCATGGCTGATTCGCTGTTCGATGGCCACCGTCGGGGCCAGCCCCGTGACCAGGTCGACATCCGGGCGTTCCAGGATCCGCATGTACTGTCGGACGTAAGGGGCCAGACTTTCCAAATACCGGCGCTGGCCCTCGGCAAAGAGGATGTCGAAGGCCAGGGTCGACTTGCCGGAGCCGGACACGCCGGTCAGGACCACCAGCTGCTGCTGGGGAATCGACAGGCTCAGGTTTTTCAGGTTGTGTTCCCGGGCGCCCTGGATGCGGATCCGCTGCTTCTCGGGCCGCCGATCCGGGGGCGTTGTGCGGTAGAGGGCCGTCGGCTCGGCCACGGCGGAAGAATCCGCCAGAAGTCCCTTGAAATCCAGATAGGGCTTCAGATAGCGGCCGGTATGAGAGCCGGGATGGGCGGCCACCGCCTCCGGGGTGCCTTCGGCAACGATCTTCCCGCCCCCGTCTCCACCCTCGGGCCCCAGGTCGATCACCCAGTCGGCGGTCTTGACCATGTCCAAGTTGTGTTCGATGACGAGAACCGAGTTGCCCGCGTCCACCAGGCGGCCAAGGGCGGTCAGCAGCGTTTGAATGTCCTCGAAATGAAGGCCGGTGGTCGGCTCGTCGAAGATGAAGAGCCGGTTGGCGCTGGTGCCGCGGGTCAGGTAGCGGGAAAGCTTCAGCCGCTGGGCCTCGCCGCCGGAAAGGGTGCTGATGGGCTGACCGAGACGAAGATAGCCGAGGCCGACCTCGGCCAGCGGAGAAAGCTTGCCTACGATCTTGGGCTGATCGCCGAAAAAGGCCAGGGCACCGTCCACCGTGAGGTTCAGGATGTCATCGACCGATTTTCCCCGCCAGGTCACGGCAAGCACCTCCGGCCGGAACCGTTTTCCTCCGCATTCCGGACAGGCCACGTAGACGTCGGACAGAAACTGCATTTCGATTTTTTCAAACCCCTCCCCTTTGCAGGTCTCGCAGCGGCCTCCGGCCACGTTGAAGGAAAAGTGTCCGGGGCCGAGTTCCTTTTTTCCGGCTTCCGGCGAGCCGGCCAGCAGGCGGCGCACTTCGTCCATGGCCTTGGTGTAGGTCAGGGCATTGGCCCGGGGGGTTCTTCCGATGGGCCGCTGGTCCACCAGCACGACATCGGCGATTTGCTCAGCCCCGAGCAGCCCCCGGTGAGGGCCGGGGCGCGCTTCGGTTTCTCCCAGCGCGCGCTTCAGCGCCCGAAAGAGAACCTCTTCGGCCAGGGTCGACTTGCCGGAGCCGGACACACCGGACAGACAGACGAACAGGTCAAGGGGAATTCTCACGTCGATGGACTGCAGGTTATTCGCCGAGGCCCCGGAAACGGTCAGCCAGCGACCCGACTTCGGTGCCCGGCGAAGATCCGGGACGGAAATTGCTTTTTCGCCTCTCAGGTAGGCGCCGGTAAGAGAGCCGTCCACCTTCGCGGTGGGGCCGAAATACATGACCTGCCCGCCGGCCTCCCCGGCCCGGGGGCCGAGGTCGAGCAGATAGTCGCTTCGGGTGATGATCTCCGGATCGTGCTCCACCACCACTACCGTGTTGTTCAGGTCCCGGAGACCTTTCAAAATGTCGAACAGACGGTGGTTGTCCCGGGGATGCAGCCCGATGCTCGGTTCATCGAGCACATATAGGGTGTGCACCAGAGAAGAGCCCAGGGCCGAGGCCAGGGCCACCCGCTGGACCTCGCCCCCGGAGAGGGTCCGGGACTGGCGATCCAGGGTCAGATACGAGAGGCCGACGTCGTTCAGGTATCTGAGCCGGCGCCGCACCTCGTCCATCACCATATTTGCCGCCTCGTCCGGGGTGCCGGCGTCCATCCCCTCGAAAAAGGCCAGGGCGTCGGCCGTGTTCATGGCGTAGATTTCGGCGATGGTCTTTCCGGAGAGCCGGTAGAGAAGGGTTTCCGGTTTGAACCGGGCGCCCGCACAGGCGCCGCAGCGGTTGTATCCCCGGTAGCGGGATAAAAACACCCGGACGGGCATCTTGTAGGTCTTGGTCTCCAGCCAGTCAAAAAACCCCCGCACCCCGTAGTAGTCCTCGGTGCCTTCGACCACAGCCTGCCGGTGGCCGGCGGAAAGCGCCCGAAACGGCGCGTCTGTGGGGATCTGCTCCCGCCGGCAGAAAGAGACCAGTTCGCGGTATTCGGGCTTCTGCTCTGTTCGGCCGCCCCAGGGCTTGATCGCCCCCTGCTCGATTGACCGCAAAGGGTCCGGAATCACCAGATCCATGTCGATGTCGATGGTGCGCCCGAATCCCCGGCAGGTCTCGCAGGCTCCCAGGGGGCTGTTGAAGGAGAACAGATTCGGCAGGGGCGGCGGATAAGCGATGCCGCATCGGGCGCATGCCAGCGCCTGGGAAAAAGAGTGGCGGGAGCGGCCGTCGACCCAGACGTCGATTCTGCCGCCGCCGAAGCGGAAGCCCATCTCGGCCGAGTCGACTGCCCGCTGACGCGACCCGGGTTTGAGCACCAGCCGGTCGACGAGAATGTTCAGGGTGCCGCCGGAAGCTGCAGCGGTGTCTTCGCCCAGGTCGAGCACCCTGCCGCCGGCAAAGTGGCGGTTAAATCCCATCCGAATCAGGGCGCGGAGGGACCTTTTTTCGGCGTCGGCCTCCGCCGCCAGCCGATGGGCAAAGGTGATCACCACTTTTGCTCCCTCTCGATTCCGGCGCAGGCTTTCCCAGACGTGTCCGGGGGATTCGGGCTCCACCGGGCGGCCGCACTGCCGGCAATGGAGCCGGCCGAGCCGGGAAAAGAGCAG
The DNA here is from genome assembly GCA_964409825.1 of uncultured Desulfobacterales bacterium. Taxonomy (GTDB): domain Bacteria; phylum Desulfobacterota; class Desulfobacteria; order Desulfobacterales; family CAFBRK01; genus JAIPEL01. The sequence goes on from CAYPFH010000106.1 coordinate 9,140, forward strand.
TTTGACGTAGTCGGTAACCTCGGTCATCGTCCCGACGGTGGAGCGGGACGTCCGCACCGGGTCTTTCCGGTCGATGGCGATGGCCGGCGGAATCCCCTCGATCCGATCCACCTGGGGGCGGTCCATCCGGTCCATGAACTGTCGGGCGTAGGGCGAGAAGGTTTCCACATAGCGCCGCTGGCCTTCGGCGTAGAGGGTGTCGAAAGCCAGAGAAGACTTTCCCGATCCGCTCACGCCGGTGATCACCGTGATGGCGTTCAAGGGGATGTCCAGGTCGAGGTTCTTCAGATTGTTCTGCCGCGCGCCGCGGATGCGTATGGCTTTCATCGTTTTGCCGGCTGCTTTCGTTATGTCGATTTGATGTTGGTTGATTGGTCAAATGGTCGAATCGAAAGCCGCCTTGCCCGATCCTAAGGCGATGACTTGCCGACTTGTCGAATCGCCCATTCAACCAAACACTAAACACCATGCACCAATAAATCGAACGACCAACCATAATCATCGAACGGCCGGAATAAACCACTTGACACCGGAGGCGTTTGCGCCTATCAGAAAAAGCTGTTGAGCAAGAGGTCTTTTAAAGACCATGTTTGAGGGTTTGAGAACGGAGATTCGCCATGCCGGTGTACGAGTTTAAATGCGAATGCGGTGAAATCACGGAAGAAATCGTCCGGGTGGACACCCGGGAGGTCGCCTGCCCCAAATGCGGCAAAAAGGCCATAAAGATTCTATCCAACTGCACCTTCACCCTGAAAGGCGGGGGGTGGTACGCAGACGGATATGCGTCCAAAAAGTAATGGAAGGCTTGACGGCCTTCCATTACTAAAAAATGAATTTTTGTTCCCACCGATGCCGGGCTTTTTGCCGGCATTTTCTTTTGCGTCATCAGTTATTTCGCCGGCCCTTCCGCAACTCATGGCCTGGTTCTCAAGCGGTCGAATTTTTGCTATGAAGCAGTAAGAAGCGAATCAAACTTTGGTTGAAAGGAGCCGGTACAGGTCCGGCCGGTGTTTTTTTGTCATTCTGTCATTCGAATTTCGTGCTTCGCCACTTCCATGGCGATGAACCTTTTCGGATCCTCCCCCAAAGATTGAGGCGTCAGCAAAAACGCTCACCCTTAAATAGAGGTGCTCCTGCACTTTCTTCACACCACCGCATCGACGCCGGCTGCGGTCGGCAGCGGATCGGCCGTTCGGATCGGAGACGGACCGGACGGGGTTTCGGCAGCCCTGGCCGACCTGTTTCACCTGCAGAGAATGGCGGAATCCGGCCCAAGCGGCGTCGGGGACGAAACCCTTTTCTCGCTCCGGGATCTGATGATCGAAAGCCCGCTGGCGGAAAAACGCCAGGGGCTTTTCCTGTTCCGTGAGGCAGCCCAAATCCTTGCGTCGGTCGTGGCAAACGGCAAAACATCCTCTGCCGACGCCTCGTTCGAAGCGCTCCGGGCCGTGCTCGAAAAAGCCGCCGGGTTTGCCCGGCGCACGGCGGCCGAAGCCCTGGGCGGACTTCCCCACGGCATCGAAGCCCCGCGCCTGCCGCCCGAAGATGTCCGAACGCCTCCCGAGGTCTCCTGGCGGCGGCTGCAGCAGATCGCCGGAACCGGGCACAGCAGCCGCCCCGTGTGGATCGGACGCAGCCTGGTGTCCCGCTTCGGACCTCGCCGCCTGCTGGTCTGCGCAAGCTACTTCCGGAATCTGGCGCCGTACCGGGTGGGAACGGGGGTCAACGGGGCGCCGGTCGATGTCCGCCACCTCTTCGATCCGGAACTGCTGCACGATACGGTCCTTGAAATCTTTTCAAAGTATTATCGAGGAATAACCGGAACCTGCCCTGATTTTCCCCTCCCTGTCGACATGTCGAAGCTGGTGGCGCGGATGATCGAAGAGATGGGAGTGGACCGGCACATGGAAGAAATCCTGCGGAAAGTCGATCAGGATCAGATGTCGGAGGACGGATTCCGGCGGTTTTTACAGGAGCGGGGACACGGGCACATCGAGACCGCGCGGGGGGCCGAAGACATCGTCCTTCGGACCGGCCCGCATCTTGGCGCCTTCAACGACGCGATCTCCCTGCCGGAACTGATTGCCGCCGTGGAGGCCTTTTCCGGGCTCTGCGTGGCGGGCCGCTTCCGAAACACTGCCGGTTCTATTCGGCTTATGTGAAACTAGGCCAAAATGGCACGGTTTCACATTTGATCAAACTGAACGCCTCGCGGTCAGAGGC
>CAYPFH010000107.1:0-7865 GCA_964409825.1 uncultured Desulfobacterales bacterium
AGGAACGTAACCGCTCGAAATCGGAGACAACTGTGATGACTACGCTTACCGTTTATGACCCGCCGATGTGCTGTTCCACCGGCATTTGCGGCACTGAAATCGATCAGCGGCTGGTGGATTTTGCCGCTGATCTGGATTGGCTGAAACGACAGGGGGTATCGGTACATCGCATCAGCCTCAGCCAGGAACCGGCCGAGTTCACCGCAGCTGAAGCGATCAACGAGCTGATGCAGGCCACCGGCGGTGATGATCTTCCCGCCCTGGTTGTCGATGGCACGCTGGTCTCCCCCTCGGCAAACCGCCGGACTTTGCAGGTGCACCGGTGGAGCATGCGGGACGAAGTCACGATGGTGTTTTGCTTCGGCGCCGAAGATGGAAAAGAAGAGGTTCATCTGCCGCCTGGACGCTGGGAAAAGGTCATCGAGTCGTGTGACGCCCGCTGGGGTGGTCCGGGCGGCAACGTGCCCGATGCCGTAGGATCCAAAGAGGGGGAAGAAGGAAGGATTTTACCTGCCCCGACCAGCGCGGTGTTGCTTTATCATGCAAACAGGAAGATTTGAATGTTGGTTTTAAATGTAGTGTTTGCGTTACGGCCGTCTAAACGCGGCCTAACCGGCTCAAACAGTTGCCCGGCTTCCGATCTGACACCCATCGGCCACCGGCTTAGGCTTCCTGGAGTTTTATGGAGAATCGCATTTTTGTTTTTTAGCCCATTTCGAGAAATTCCTGGATTCCCGCTTTCGCGGGAATGACGAAATAACTTTCGGGGGAATGACAATGGAAGAAAAATACATTTGCATCCATGGGCATTTTTATCAACCGCCGCGGGAAAACGCATGGCTCGAAGCCGTGGAGGTTCAGGATTCGGCCCATCCCTACCACGACTGGAACCGTCGGATTACGGCCGAATGCTATTCGACCAACGCCTATTCGCGCATTCTGGACGAAAGCGGGCGGATCGAAGAGATTGTCAACAACTATGAAAAAATTTCCTTCAATTTCGGTCCCACCCTTTTGGCCTGGATGGAGCAAAACGCGCCCGATGTGTACCTGGGCATTATAGAGGCAGACAAAAAAAGCGCCGAGCGGTATTCCGGGCACGGCTCTGCCCTGGCCCAGGCATACAACCACATGATCATGCCGCTGGCCAGCCGCAGGGACAAGCGCACCCAGGTGCTGTGGGGCATTCGCGACTTTTCCAGCCGGTTCGGCCGCGAACCGCAGGGAATGTGGCTTCCGGAAACGGCGGTGGACATCGAAACCCTGGAAGTTTTATCAGAACTGGGCCTTTCATTTACGATTTTGAGCCCCTACCAGGCAGCGCGGGTCAGGGGACAAGGCGATGAGGGCTGGGTCGACGTGTCCGACGGCACCATCGATCCGAAAGAGCCCTATCGGCAAAATCTTCCCGGCGGCAAAAGCATCAACATCTTCTTCTACGACGGACCGATTTCCCGGGCGGTTGCCTTCGAAGATCTGCTCAAAGACGGAGAAGTTTTTGCCGAACGGCTTACCAGCGGCTTCGCCGACCGAAAGGCGCCCCAGCTTCTTCACATTGCTACAGACGGAGAAAGCTACGGCCACCACAGCGCTTACGGGGACATGGCCCTGGCCTATGCGCTGCACTTCATCGAATCTGAAAAATTGGCCCGACTGACCAATTACGGCGAGTTTCTCGAGAAGCACCCGCCGACGCGGGAGGTCGAGATCGAGGAAAACTCCTCCTGGAGCTGTGCCCATGGCGTGGAGCGCTGGCGCAGCGACTGCGGATGCCATTCCGGTGAGAATCCGCAATGGCATCAACGCTGGCGGGCTCCTTTGCGGGATGCCATTGATTTTCTGCGCGACGAACTGGCCCCAGTCTATGAGGCCGAGATCGGGGATTTTTTCAAAGATCCATGGAAGGCCAGGGACGATTATATCGAAGTGGTGCTCGACCGGTCGGCAGAGTCGATCGAGGGCTTCATGAACCGGCACTGCAAAGGTGCGCGCAGACCGTCGGACAATGTGCGGATTCTGAAGCTTCTTGAAATCCAACGGCATGCGCTGTTGATGTACACGAGCTGCGGATGGTTTTTCGACGAGATTTCCGGGATCGAGACGGTGCAGATCATCCAGTACGCAGGACGCGCGATCCAGCTCCATGGGGACCTTTTTGGCGGCGATCTGGAGGACCGTTTTTTAGAAAAGCTGTCTGAGGCGAAGAGCAATCTTCCAACCCTCGGCGACGGCCGGAAAATTTACGAGAAGTTCGTCCAGCCGGCCATGGTCGATCTGAAGCGGGTAGCGGCCCATTACGCCATCAGCTCCTTGTTCGAAGATCATGCCGAGCGCGTTTCCGTGTTTTGCTGTTCTGTATCGCAGAAGGAATATCGAAGCTCAGAGGCGGGCAGGGCCCGCCTTGCGGCAGGGCAGGTGGAAATTGCCTCCGATATTACCCAGGAGTCGGAAAATATCCGCTTCGTCGTGTTTTACACCGGAGACCATCAACTTAGCTGCGGGCTTTCCATGGACATCCTGGAGGGCGTGTTCAGTGATTTAACGACGCAGCTCTTCGACGCCTTCGATCGAGCCGATTTTACCGAAGTCATGCAGTTGACCGGCGAAGCATTCGAAGGATCGCTGTACTCTTTAAAATCCCTTTTCAAAGACGGACAGCGGAAGATATTGAATGTCATTCTCGAAAAAAAGATCGCCGACGCCCTTTCGGTATACCGGCATGTCTACGAACCCAACGTCCCCCTTATCCGTTTTTTGAAAGGTTCGGCCACACCGATACCGCCTCCTCTTTATGCATCAGGGCAGTTCGTTCTCAACAGCGAATTGAACACTGAACTTGGGTGCAAGGACATCAACTACGAAAAAATCACCGATCAGCTTCGAGAAGCCGAGCTGGCAGGGATATCCCTGGATGCCAAAACCCTGGAATACACCCTTCGAAAGAACCTGGAGAAAAAGGCCGACACTTTTCACGAGAATCCAGAGAGCCAAGTTATTCTACAAGATATCGCCAACGGGGTCGAACTCGTATATGCGCTTCCCTTCGATGTAAACCTGCGCAAACTCCAGAACATCGGCCACGAAGTCAAAATCAGACACTATGAGGACATGCAACGCAGGACAGAACAGGGAGACAAAGAGGCCGCCGCCTGGATCGAGCTTTTCGAGAATTTGTGCGGGCAGCTGAATTTGAGAATTTAATGGTCAATTTCCGGTGGGTTAAGGGTCGGCCAGAGGTCAATAGTCATTGGTCATCGGTCATTTTGTTTGAAGCTTTAATCGAGCTCTTTGACGTTTGCGTTGTTACCGGCACGGCACGCTTGTAGTGCGCCCGTAAGGGCGTCGGCAACCGTCTGAGCTTCGCCGGGTCAAGAGGCCGTGCAACAAGCGCCTTACGGCGCCACTACAAACCGCCAAAACCCAAGGCGGGGACAGGTCGGTTTTTGTCGCCGGTTTCGGACGAAGTTTCACATAAGGCAATCGGATGACCAGTGACTAATGACTAATGACCAATGACGATAAAAGCATGATAGAAATCAAAAACAACAATAGCGAAATACAATGAAAATCCCCCACGCCACATACCGTATTCAGTTCACCCCCTCTTTCGGGTTCAAAGACGCTTTGGCGATCGTCGATTATCTGGCCGATCTCGGCGGATTTTGGCTGTACGCCTCTCCGATATTCGAGGCCCGAAAGGGAAGCCTTCACGGCTACGATGCCGTGAATCCGAATCGGCTCAACCCGGAACTGGGCACCGAGGCCGAATTTGACGAGGTGGTTGCAGCGCTGCACCAACACGAAATGGGATGGCTCCAGGACGTTGTTCCAAATCACCTGGCATACACCGGCGAAAACCCGATGATAGCGGATTTGTTCGCCCTGGGGGAGAACTCCGCGTTTGCCGACTTTTTCGATATCCTCTGGGACCATCCATCCGAACGACTTTCAGGAAAAGTTTCGGCCCCCTTTTTAGGGGACCGTTTGGCGGCTTGCCTCGAAAGAGGAGAGGTCCGTCTGGCCCTTCGGGAGGGAACACTTGGTGCGGCCTACTATGAACATTTTTTCCCGCTTCAGCTTTTTTCTTATGCGATTTTGGACCCGGAGATTCCAGGTGCCGGTGTTCGTCTTGCCGAGGATGCCGGCACCGGCTTTTTGAATGCGGTTCGCAAACTGGTTCTCGCCGCCGAAGAGCCGCCCTCTCCGGATAGAGACGGCCTCATTCTGGAGCAAAAGGAATCGCTCCAGCGGCTGGTCGATGGTCATCCGGCGCTGCGCCGGTTCATCGAGCGGCGGCTGGAAAGCTTCGATCCGAAAAAAGGCGGTCCGGAGGCAGTTGCCTCGTTGAAACGGCTTCTTTCCGACCAGCTTTTCCGGCTCCGGTATTGGCGGACCGCAACAAAGGAAATCAACTACCGAAGGTTTTTCGACATCAACGAACTGATCTGCCTGCGGCAGGAGCTTCCGGCGGTTTTTGACCGGACCCACCGGCTTCTCGATCGTCTTGTGGCCCGGGGACAGGTCGATGGGGTCCGCATCGATCACATCGACGGGATGCGGGATCCGGGCGGATACCTTCGCCGGCTGCGGCAGACCTGCGGAGACGTTTACATTGCGGTGGAAAAGATTCTCGGCCCGGAAGAGCCGCTGCCCCGTTCCTGGCCTGTGGAGGGGGCCACCGGCTACGAGTTTGCCGACAAGGCGACCCGGCTTTTTTGCCCTCGCGACCGGCAGCAGAAGATCAGCGCCGTATATCATGATTTCTCCGGGCGCAAAGAGCCGTTTGCCGAAATCTGCCGGTCGGCCAAACGGCAGATGCTTCAAGAGGCGTTTGCCGGAGACCTGGCCAATTTCGTCGATCTGCTATTTGCGGCGGCAAAAGAGGCCGGAGAGAGGGCGGCTGCGGAAAAAGACGTTTTGATCGATGCTGTAACCGAGCTGCTGGTCCGCTTTCCGATTTACCGAACCTACGCCGGCGAAGCCGGAGCGGCCGGCGGCGATGCGGCGTTGGTTCGGGATGTCGCCAAAGAAGCCGCTGCCGAAGCGCCTTCACTTGGACAGGCGCTGGGTCTTTTATGCGGCATCCTTCTGGCGGAAGATGAAACCGGAAGCTTGCCGGGGATCGAAGCTTCGGCGCGGGGCGAGGTCGCAGCCCGGTTTCAGCAGCTTTGTGCGCCGTTGGCGGCAAAGGGGGTGGAGGATACCGCCTTGTACCGATATCATCGGCTGTGCTCATTGAACGAAGTCGGCGGAGACCCTTCTCGGATCGGCATTTCCCGTTCGTCGTTCCACTCATTTCTCATCGATCGCGCCGAAAACTGGCCTCATGCCGTCAATACGCTTTCCACCCACGACACGAAGCGCTCGGAAGACGTGCGTGCCCGGATCAACGTGCTTTCCGAAATCCCGGAGGAGTGGCGCCTTCGATGCGAAGCCTGGAAGGAGGCAAACCGGACGAAAAAGGAGTTGAGCAACGGCACCGCCGTGCCGGGAGCCAACACCGAATATCTGCTTTATCAGACCCTTGCCGGTAGCTTTCCCTTTGATCCGGAGGACCGGGAGGACTACGGAGGACGAATTTGCAATTACATGGTCAAGGCGGTGCGGGAGGCCAAGGAGCACACTTCCTGGCTGGCTGCCGATACCGCCTATGAAGAGGCGCTGTGCCGTTTCATCGACCGCCTCCTTTTTCCTCCTGAAAAAGACGATCCTTTCATGGCCGATTTTCTGGCCTTTGCAAAAATGGTCTCGCGCTTCGGTGTCTACAATTCGCTTTCCCAGACCCTGATCAAAATCACTGCACCGGGAGTCCCCGACTTTTATCAGGGAACGGAATTGTTCGATTTTTCTCTGGTGGATCCGGACAACCGCCGGGCGGTTGACTTTGTCCATCGCAAAAAGCTGCTGAAAGAAATTCTCGGCCGGCAGCTGCCCGGTCCGCCCGAGAAAGCACAAAGGGGCCGAGAAAAAGGGGACTACGATCGCATGAAGCTTTACCTGGTCTACGCCGGCCTGCAGACCCGCAAACATCGGCCGGCTCTCTTTCGGGATGGAAGATTTGAGCCTGTATACGCCGCCGGGCGGTTTGCCGCCCATGTCGTGGCATTTGCCCGGATCCACGGCGGACAATACAGCCTCACGGCCGTGCCCCGCTGGCTGACAACGGTTGTGCCCGACGGCCGGGAGCCTTTGGGCGATGTCTGGCAAGACACGGCGTTGACCCTCGACCACGGTTTTCCGACGACCTGGACGAACGCAGTCTCCGGAGAAAGATACAATGCCGTAGAAACCCTGCCGCTTGAACAGATTTTCGGACGATTTCCGGCGGCGCTGCTGACCGGGGAGGTGAAAATATGAGCATTCGAAGCAGCGGAATCCTGCTTCACCCGACCAGCCTGCCGAGCCGCTACGGTATCGGCGATATGGGCCCCGGCGCATATCGCTTCGCCGATCTGCTTTCGGCAGCCGGGCAGCAGTACTGGCAGATATTGCCGGTGACCCCCACTGACCCGGCCCACGACCACTCACCCTACCACGGCGTTTCGGCTTTTGCCGGAGATCCGCTGTGGATCAGCCCGGAGCTGCTCGTAAAAAATGGATGGCTGAAGAGCTCTGACCTTGCAGAAACACCGGACGTTCCAACCGACCGGGTCGAATTTGAAAAAGTGCGGGACGTGAAGAACCCGATGCTGGAAAAGGCGTTCGCCCGATTCGAAAACGGCTGGAAAAGGGATGCGGTCGCAAACTTTGCCCGGCAAACCCGGTGGCTTTCCGATGCGGCCCTTTTCCGGGTGTTGACCCGCCAATACGCTGGTCCGTGGTCCGAGTGGCCGCAGCCGCTCCGTAACCGCGAGAAGGCCGCCTTGAAAGAGGCCGGTCGGCGATTTGCCGCCGAGCTTCGACGGGAAGTTTTTTTCCAGTGCCTTTTTTTCGAGCAGTGGCGGAAATTGAAAGAATACTGCAACCGCCGAGGGGTTCAGCTGATCGGCGATATGCCGATCTATCTGCCGTTTCACAGCGCAGAGGTCTGGAGCCGCCCGCACCTCTACAAGCTGGCTTCGGACCGCACGCCTTCAGTGGTTTCGGGGGTTCCCCCGGACTATTTCAGCAGAACCGGACAGCTCTGGGGGCATCCGGTGTATGATTGGGATGCACTGTTGCAGTCCGGTTTTGATTGGTGGATTGAAAGAATCGCCCACAACCTGGATCTGTTCGATCGGCTGCGCATCGACCATTTCCGGGGCTGGGTCGCCTGCTGGGAAGTCCCGGCCGGCGAGGAGACGGCGGTGAACGGCAGATGGATTCCGGTCCCCGGCGACCGGCTGCTCGATGCCCTGTTTCGCCGATTTTCCTGCCTCCCGCTGATTGCCGAGGACCTGGGCACGATCACGGCCGACGTTCGGGAAACCATGTCCCGGTTCGATCTTCCCGGCATGCGGGTCCTTCAATTCGCCTTTGGCGGAGACTTTCCCAACGGTGCGTTTTTGCCTCACAATTATGTCCGAAACTGTGTGGCCTACACCGGAACCCACGACAACAACACCGTCTGCGGTTGGTTTGCCTCCGAAGCCGGCGAGCGCGAGCGAAAAAACCTTTTTCGGTATCTGGGACGGGAGCCGGAGCCCGGGCAACTCCACTGGGAAATGATCCGGCTGGCCATGGGCTCGGTCGCGGACACGGCGGTCATCCCGCTGCAGGACCTGCTGGGACTTAGAGAAACCGCCCGGATGAACCGGCCGGCCGGCAAAGGCGGAAACTGGCGCTGGCGGGCGCCCGAAGAATTTCTCCCCGAAGAGGCCGAAGACCGGTTTGCACAGATGACCCGCAATTACGGGAGGGCGCCGGCGGGCAGCAGCGGATAGGGC
>CAYPFH010000107.1:7965-11356 GCA_964409825.1 uncultured Desulfobacterales bacterium
GCATGGGGCATAGGGCATGGAGCATGGGGCATAGGGCATGGAGCATGGGGCATAGGGCATGGGGCATAGGGCATGGAGCAAAGGGCATGGAGCATGGGGCAGAGGGCATGGAGCAAAGGGCATGGAGCATGGGGCAGAGGGCATGGAGCATAGGGAAGAACACAGAGGACGGGTGACAGAGGATGGGGAACAGAGGACAGGCGGCAGATAACTAAGGATGGATGACAGCTCTACCGCTGGCCGAGCGGAACCAGGTTCAAGATTCAAGGTTGATGGTCTCGTAAAAAGGCCGAATATTCCTTTTTCGTCATTCCCGCGCAGGCGGGAATCCAGTAATTTCTGATACTTATAAAGGACAGATCAAGCGCGACGAAGGTTTCGGAGACTTTTTACGATTTCATCAAGGTTCATCGATAGGAGTTTTATGCAAATTGTTAGGAAAAATAGATGTGATTCGTTTTTTTCTTTTACCCTATGCTCTATGCGCTATGCCCTCTGCAGTTTTAAGAGGCCAATAGGATATCGATGAAAACCGAAACCTATCACAGCCGTTCCGTCGAAGATGTGCTCGACGCGATGGATGTTTCACCGGAGCAGGGGCTTTCCGAAGAGGAGGTCCGTCGCAGGCTGGCGCGGTACGGCCGCAACAAGCTGCGCGAAGCAAAACGCCGCAGCCCATGGCGCATTTTGCTGGATCAGTTCAAAAGCGTTGTCATTCTCGTGCTGGTGGTGGCCGGCTTCGTGGCCGTCCTCTTTGGGCAGTGGCCGGAGGCAATTGCCATTGCCGCCGTGCTGTTTGTCAATGCCGCGCTGGGATTCGTGACGGAATGGAAGGCCCTGCGCTCCATGGAAGCGCTTCGGGAGATGGAGGGCGATTTCATCCGAGTTCGGCGCAGCGGCCAGGAAAAGGAAATCGATGCTGAAAAACTGGTGCCGGGAGATATCGTCGTCGTAGAGGCCGGAGACATCGTCCCGGCCGACGTCCGGCTCATCGAGGCAAACAACCTGAGGGTGAGCGAAGCGGCCCTGACCGGCGAATCGGTGCCGGTACGGAAAACCGCCGAACCGGTAAAAGAGGATGCACCGCTGGCTGAAAGAACCTGCCTCCTTTACAAAGGAACCACCATTGCCGAAGGCTCCGGACATGGGGTGGCGGTGGGCACGGGGATGGAAACCGAACTGGGCCGGATTTCAGAGCTGGCCGAAAGCGCCGAAAAAGAGGCGACTCCGCTTCAGCGGCGGTTGGACCGTTTGGGCCGCCGCCTCGCCTGGATCACCCTGACCATCGCTGCGTTGATTGCCGGTGTGGGGCTGCTGGCCGGCCAGGAAACCTTGAAGATGATCGAAACCGCCATCGCACTGGGGGTTGCGGCGATCCCGGAGGGCCTTCCCATCGTGGCGACCATCGCCCTGGCCCGGGGGATGCATCTGATGGCAAGACGCAACGTGCTCATCAAGCGGCTGCCGGCGGTGGAGACCCTTGGCGCCACCCAGACCATCTTCACCGACAAAACCGGCACCCTGACCTTGAACCGGATGACCCTGCAGCGGGTGATTACCCCCGCCGGAGAGTTCGACATCGACGAAGGACAGAAGGGAAGCGGCCGAAAAAATGAAAACGACCATCCACTGCTGCGGCGGGTCGTCGAAGCCGGTGTGCTGTGCAACAACGCCTACCTTATCGATGAAGACAATGACCGGGTTCCGGAAGAAGAACAGGGCGATCCCACCGAAATCGCCCTGCTGCGGGCCGGTTTGTGGTTCGATATCGACCGGAGAATGCTTCTCGAAGAAAAGCCCGAGGAACGGGAGGTGGCCTTCGACCCCGATCGAATGATGATGGCCACCTATCACAGCGGACCAAACGGGCTCGAAGTCGCCGTAAAGGGAGCCCCTGAAGCCGTACTGAAGGTGTGCAGTCGGATTGCCGCGGACGGACCGGAGGATGAGCGGCCCATGGAAGACGGCGAACAGGAGCAGTGGATCGAGCGGGGGGAATCGCTGGCTGCAGAAGGGCTTCGGCTGCTGGCCGTCGCTGACCGGAGGGCCGAAAGCGTCGAAGAAGAGCCTTACGAGGATCTTCGATTTCTCGGGCTGGTGGCCCTGGAAGATCCGCCCCGGGAAAAGGTGCGAAATGCCGTCCGGGAATGCCGCGCGGCTGGCATCCGGGTGGTGATGGTCACCGGAGACAAGCCGGCCACGGCCGCCGCCATTGCGGGAAAAACCGGACTTGTCGACGAAAAGGAACCGAAGGTCGTTCATGGCTCCGAACTGACCGACCCGGACGAAATGTCCGATGAACAGCGGCAAACCGTGGCCGATACCGTCATTTTCGCCCGGGTCAGTCCTGCGCAGAAGCTTCACCTGATCAAGCTGATGCAGAAAAAGGGGCAGACCGTGGCGATGACCGGCGACGGCGTCAACGATGCCCCGGCCTTGAAAAAGGCCGACATCGGGGTGGCCATGGGCCGGCACGGTACGGACGTGGCCCGACAGGCGGCGGACATGGTGCTCAGAGACGATGCCTTTTCCTCCATCGTGGCCGCCGTCCGACAGGGCCGGGTTATCTTCGGAAACATCCGCCAATCGGTGATGTTCATGCTTTGCACCAACGTGGCCGAAGTCATCGCCGTGGCCGTGGCCGCCGCAGCCGGCGGCTTTTCCACGCTGCCGATTCCGCTGCTCCCCTTGCAGATCCTCTATCTGAACGTGATCACCGATGTGTTTCCGGCCCTGGCCCTGGGGATGGGAAAAGGCGAAGCAGACATCATGGAGCAGCCTCCGAGGCCAAGCAACGAGCCGGTGCTCACCAAAACCCACTGGTCCGCCATCGGCGGCTGGGCTGCCCTTATGGCAGCGTGCGTCTTGGCAAGCCTTTCCATTGCCTTTTACGGACTCGGTTTTGACCAAAGACATGCTGTGACGATTTCCTTTCTGACCCTTGCCTTTGGAAAACTGTGGTTCGTCTTCAACCTTCGCAGTTCGGGCAGTGCATTTTTCGACAACGCCGTAGTCAAAAATCCTTACGTGGCCGGATCGATCCTGCTTTGCATCCTTTTGCTGCTGGCAGCGGCCTATTTGCCCGGTCTTTCTAACCTGCTCAAGACCGCCTATCCGACCCCGGCGGGATGGCTGGTGATTCTCGCATCGAGCCTGGTGCCGTTTATCGTGGGACAGGTACTGCGGGCATTTCAGAAAAATACAGGATCGCACCAATAGCCAAAATAAATTCGCTGCGCGATTGTATTGGAAACGGCTGCGGTGTTTGTTCAATCATCAATCAGGCTTGAAACAATTGTTCGGAGCCTCTGACCGCGGCGTGATTCAAAATTCCAGATTCAAGATTCAAGATTCTCCGGCGGGAGATTTATACGAATCTTTTGGTCTCAAC
>CAYPFH010000108.1:0-11260 GCA_964409825.1 uncultured Desulfobacterales bacterium
TGGCGTTGAGGATTTTCAACTGCCGGCCGGAGGGGATTTTCAACCATCCGGTACCTTCGATTCTGCCTGCCGGCGGTCAGCGGCGCCTTGTCGGCACGATGAGAAGGGTTGTGGAGGACCCGGCGCTGCAAGGGCTTTCCTGTTCGGTGGCCGGAAAAGATGGCGAGGTGAAGTTGACCGTCTCCGTGCTCCGTGTGGAAGGAAAGCGGGTTGGTTGGGTCATTGCCGCAGAGGAATCGACGATATGAATCGAACCAGCATCAAAAACAAGCTTATCTTGTGCTTTCTGGGGTTGATCCTGGTGGTGATGGGGGTCGTGGCGGCGGTAAATCTTGCCACCGCGGACTTTCTGCTTGCCCAGGCGGTCTGCACGGCCCTGGCCCTGGCGGCCGGGGCGGCCTTCGGAAGCCTGTTTTCCCGTTCCATCACCCGGCGGCTCAACCAGTTGAGCGACGCCGCCCGCAAGGTCAGCAAAGGGGATCTGACCCGAAAGATCGATGTGGTGTCCAGGGACGAGATCAGGGATCTGGAAGAAATATTCGCGGATATGTTTCATCACCTGAGAAGGGTGCTGATCGATATCCGGAAGGTTTCCGAGCAGATTCGGGAGTCCGGCAGGACCTTGGCGGACATGAGCCGGCGGATGATCGAAAACAGCCGGGAAATCGACAAGGTTTCCCGTGAAATCGCCGAAGGCTCAGAAGCCCAGACGATGATCGTGCAGGAAACCTCGGTGACGGTCAACGTCAACGTCAAGGCCATGAACCGGGTTGCCATGCAGTCCGGCGAAACCATGGCCAAAATCCGGGAGACCATCGCCAAGACCCAGGAAGGGGGCGTAAACGCCCAGGAAACCCTGAAACATCTGGAAGCCGTGCTGGAGCAGATGCGCAGATACCAGGAACCGGTATCCCGGCTGACCGGGAAAGTCGAAAAGATTCGAGGAATCGTCGGGATGATGGAAAACATCGCCCAGAAGACGGATCTTCTTGCGCTCAATGCCTCCATCGAGGCCACGCGGGCCGGAGAAAGCGGCAAAGGGTTCGCGCTGGTGGCCGACGAAATCCGGGCAATGGCCGACTCTTCCAAAAAATCCTCTGCCCATATATCGAGGCTGGTCGAAGAGATCCTGGAAGAAAACCAGGACGTCTCCCAACGGATCGGCAGCAACCAGCAGGATATCAACGAGGGCACCCGGATTATTCACGGGATTGTCAAGACCTTCGAAGAAATGCTTTCCGGCGTCAAGGAGATATTCGAGGGGGTTAAGGAAATGGAAGAGGCCAACGGCCTTCAGCTGGAGCGGATGAAGGGGATCACCGAGCACTTTCAGAAGCTGTACAAAATTGCCAAGCAGAATTTTGTCTCCACGCAAAAGACAACCGTGGTACTGCAGAACCAGAAAAGAGACGTTGGAAAGATCGTCGAGGCGGTCAAAGGGCTGTCCGGTCTCTCGGAAGACATGATGGAAACGCAGAAAATTTTCCGGCTTCCGGAGATGGTGCAGTGAAACTGTTTGCTTTTGAAATCGGAGAAGAGCTGCTGGGGCTGGAAGCCCGCTATGTCCACCGCGTCCTGGAGGGGCTTTGCGTCACTCCCGTCTGCTTTGCACCTTCCGGCTACATGGGACTGGTGTATTACAGAGGAGAGCTCTTCGATGTGGTCGACCTTGCCGGCCTCCTGGAAAAAGACGAGCCGGATGCCGAAGAAAAGAAGCGCTTTGTCCTGATACGGTGGTCGAGCCGGAAGATGGCCATCGCCGTGGGAAGCATCGCCGGGCTTTTGTGGCTTCCGGACAACGGACAAAACGACGTCTGCTACACCGAAGATGGCAGGCCGGTTCGGATTCTTGCTCCGGACCGTATCTGGAAAAAATTGATGGGGCAGCCTTATGGACCTGGCCAAGTATGAGGAAATATTTCACCGGGAGTCGGGACGGTACCTGGCTGAATTGGACGATCTTCTGATCCGGCTCAAGGCGACCCCTTCAGAGAGCGGCCTCTGGGCTGAGGTCCACGGCAAGGTTCACTCCATCAAGGGGATGGCGCGGGCCTTGAGCATGGAGCCGGTTTCGGCGCTCTGCCACCGGGTGGAAAGCTGGTGCAAGCAGTTCCAAGGCGGCGCGGAACCGGGCCCGGGACAACACCTCGGCACTGTCGAAGAGGCGGTGGAACTGCTCAAACTGCTCGTGGCCCGCCGGGGAGAGGTGGACACGGCCGAAACCCGCCAATGGTACAGCCGGCTTACAGAGCTGCTGGAGGCCGGCCCCGGGCCGGCCGCAGCCCCGGAAGGCAAGGGGCCCAAAGGGGCATCGCCCAGACCGGCGGCGGTCAAGCCGATCGACGAGGTCCGGGTCAAGTACACGCTCATCGAAGAGCTGCTAGGTCTCGGCCAGGAAATTCAGATGCTGGAAAAGAACAGGTCCTTCCTTCCTATCGATGAGACCATGGTCGAAGTTCAAAATTGGATCGACCAGGCCATGGGGCTGATGAAAAATTTTTTCTTTCGGCTGTCGCAGCTTCGCCTCATGCCGGTCGAAGACTTTATGGATATGTTCTCCCATGCCCTGCACCGGCTTTCGGAAGAGGCCGGCAAAAAGACCAAAATGGAGGTCGTAGGCGGAGAGGTCCAGGCCGATGTCACGCTTTTGGAGCGTCTTCGGGAGCCCTTTCTGCACCTGTTGAGAAACTGCATCGCCCACGGCATCGAAGGACCCGAAGAGCGAAGGGCGGCGGGAAAACCCGAGGAGGGAAGCATCCTCGTCGAAGCTGCCGCCTTCAAGGAGAGGCTTCACCTGAAGATCAGCGACGACGGCAGAGGAATCGAACCGGAGCCGATCCGGCGCTTTCTCGAGGATATGCGGAAAATGGACGAACAGAAAATCGCCGGATTGACCGAAGACGACCTTCTTCGAACGATTTTGCGTCCGGACTACACCACCATGAAGGAGGCCACGGACATTGCCGGAAGAGGCGTCGGCATGAGCGTGGTATCCCAGGCCATCGAGCACCTGGGCGGCAGCTTGAACATCCGGTCCGAGCCTGGAAAAGGGACGACGTTCGAAATTGTTCTGCCGCTTTCCCTTTCCATGATTCATGCCATCACCTTTCAGAGCGGACCGTTTACGTTTTCGGTTCCGACTTCAGAGGTTGCTTCGATCAAAAGGGCGGACGAGATGGTTCAGGAAAACGGAAAAGAACTGGTGGATCTGGCCGGCTTCATGGCTCGGACAAAGATCCCTGCCAAACCCGGGTCTCATGTCATCGAACTGAAAACGGGTGCACTGATGGCCGAAGGCGGCACCGTGCCCGGCGGAATTCTGGCCGGCGGCATCGTCGGCAACCGGCCCTTGATGGTGATGCCCATTACAGAGCCGCTTTCAAAGGTGGGCCTTTATTCCGGAATCGGCATCCTGGAAAACGGCGATGTCTCTCTGGTGCTGGACATCGGGCAGCTCTGGCGGTGCCTGAGGTCTGAAAACGGATAGGAAATCAAAGAGCGAGTCGCGTCAGCCGAAACGGAACAGAATTATGACAATCCTTGGGAGGTCGGACACCATGTCCCATGAAAAAATCGAAAAAAGGCAGTGTATCCGGTTTGCAATTCCCGGCGCGGAGGTCAGCGTCAAAAAGGCGGGCATCTTCGGCTTGTTTTCCGGGTTTTCCGAGCCGCTGGAGCTGGTGAATCTGAGCAAGGGCGGCGTCGGATTCGAATCGGACAGCGTTTTGAAAATGGACCAGAAAGTTTTGGTTCAGCTTCATGTCCCCGGCAAACCCATGCTCCATTTGCGTGGAAATGTCCGCTGGCAGGCGTCGGGCCTCGGACCGAACCAGCCCAAAATGACCGGCGTCCAGTTTCTTCCGTTTGGGGGAAACGGGCGGGCAAATCCCAGAGAAGCGCTGGATGTGCTGAGCCGGCTGGAAGAACAGTACGCGGCAAAGGAAACGGCCCGGTTCTCGTCCGGAGCTTCAGAAAAGGAACCCGTCGAGATTAAAATCGAGGAGTTGTTCTAAGCCGCGGGGTCAGGTGTTGGAGGGCCGCGTTTCATCGTGGCTGATGGATGTATTTCTGGAGGGCCGCGTTTCATCGCGGCCGGAAAGACACGGACGCGACAGAGCGCGTCCCTCCACGGGGGGGCTTCGGGCAAGGGGTTGTTTTTTTGGAGCCGGAGATCCGTTGTAACCGGGAAAACGCGGACGCGACAGAGCGCGTCCCTCCAGGGTGGCCGGCGGGCAGGGGTCAGGTGTTTGGAGGGCCACGCTCCGTCGTGGCCGCAAATCCATCGTGGCCGGTCTTCCCTGTCCTGGCATTGGGGGTTGCATCCCGAGGAACAGGCGGATTGCAGCGGGCCATCATCCCCGGCAGCCAGTTCTTCCGGTCGGATGTCACCATCGATCGCTCATCTTCACGGTTGCAAATTCTGTTTGGGCACAAGATCATGATAACCGATGAACATGTCGCTAAACGGCGCCCCGAGCCTGGGTTCGTAGCAGTTGCGTTCGACACACAAGGTTGTGTTATGCGGGGTAAGGAAAGCCCAAGACCTTAGACAAATGAAATCCTTGAGAATTTGAGCCTTACAGGTTATCGTTAAGTTCTTGAAAAATTGCCGGGGAGACCGGTGAATGTGGTTGTGTGGCTTGCCCACAAGAGCTCAAAGAAAGAATCGAGAAAGAGGCCGAGTTTGTATGAGCTTACCGGCATTCTGAAAGGTTCGGGATATGGAGAACCTTCCACGTCTAAATAAAAGCGTTCTGAAGATAACTTCCTTGGACGATATCGAGGAAGAAAAAGATTACTGGTTTTCCAAAAGCGCCCTTGAAAGGCTTGAGGCACTGGAGATCAACCGAAGGATGGTCTATGGCCAGAATCGAGCTACATCCAGACTTCAAAGATTTCTTGAGACTTCTGAACACCCATAGTGTCAAGTATCTGCTTGTTGGAGGATATGCTGTCGGCTACCACGGTTATCCGAGGGCAACCGGCGATATGGACATATGGATTGAGGTGAGCGAAGAAAATTCCAAAAGAACTGCTGCGGCCTTCCGTGATTTTGGGATGCCTGAGGAGGGGATATCAGAGGCTCTTTTCCTGGAAAAAAACAAAGTCATCAGAATGGGAATGCCGCCTGTGAGGCTTGAAGTGATTACAAGCGCCTCCGGAGTTGAATTTGGCGATTGTTATTCGAAACGTGATGTCATCGAAATTGAAGGTATTCAGGTAAATTTTATCTCACTCGAAGACCTCAAAGCGAATAAGGCAGCAGCCAAAAGACACAAAGATTTAGAAGATTTAGATCATTTGCCGTGATTTCCTGCAGAAAAATCCTGCTGATAGCGCCCTTTCTTGACAATCGTGTTGGTTTGAGCTGTTCTCACTGCTTAGCCAATCGCGCGGACGCGACAAAGCGCGTCCCTCCAGAAAACCGGGAGATTTCCTTTGTGGAGGGCCACGCTCCGTCGTGGCCGCGGAAGGTGCCCCCTGGAGGGCCACGCTCCGTCGTGGCCGCGAGTTGTTTTTTTGGAGGGCCACGCTCCGTCGTGGCCGGTCTTCCCTGTCCCGGCACTGGGGTTGCATTCCGAGGAACAGCCGGGATGCAGCGGGCCGTGATTCCTGGGGAACAAAAAAGGCCGCGGAAGCGATTCCGCGGCCTTCGGTTTTTTCAAGTGGTCGGGAAGACTGGATTTGAACCAGCGACCCCAGCGTCCCGAACGCTGTGCTCTACCAGACTGAGCCACTTCCCGACGCAAGCGGACTCTATAGACCAGACAGGCGGCGGATGTCAACCGCAAAAGGGCCAGAGGACAGACGACAGATGACAGAAAGGGCCGGATGGAACGATCCGAGGTCAGAGGTCAGAAAGTAAGGGCCCGATGTCAGAAGTCCGGTGTCAGCCCCGCCGCTGACCGGCGAGATTCAAAATTCCAGGTTCCAGGTTCAAGGCCAAAGGAAAAAAGGATCAAATCTCAAATCACAATGACCAAACAAATTCCAAATTCCAAATCCCAATTTTCAAACAAGGGAATTTAAAGCCCTTTGTAGATGTTCATCTCTGGGCAGTGTGGCTTTTATTTTGTTTGGGATTTGAGAATTGGTGCTTGGTGCTTGTGATTTTTTTGTCCTTCTGACATCTGACCCCTGACATCTGACCTCTGATATCTGTCCTTTGCCCTCTGCGCCGCTACGCAAACGGATTCTCCAGCACCATGGTCTGCTCCCGGCCCGGCCCCACCGAAACGATGCCGATACGGGTTTCGGTCAGCTCCTCGATGCGCCGCAGATAGTTTTTCGTGTTTTCGGGCAGGTCTTCGTAGCTGCGGATTCCGGAAATGTCTTCTTCCCAGCCGGGCAGGTTCTCGTATACCGGGGTGCATTCGGCCAGGACCTTCAGGTCGGCCGAAAAGTGCTCGATCAGCTTTCCTTTATGCTGGTAGGCGGTGCAGATCTTGAGCTTTTCGATTCCGTCGAGCACGTCGAGTTTGGTGATGGCCAGGGAGCTTAAGCCGTTTAGCCGGGCAGCGTTTTCCAGCAGCACCGTGTCGAGCCAACCGCAGCGCCGCCGCCGGCCGGTGGTGGCGCCGAATTCGGCGCCTGTTTGCTGGATACGGTCGCCGACCTCGTCGAAGAGCTCGGACGGAAACGGTCCGGCCCCTACCCTTGTGGTGTAGGCCTTGACGATGCCGATCACCCCGTCGATGGCCCGGGGCCCGATGCCGGCGCCGCAGCAGGCGTTTCCGGCCACGGTGCTGGAGGAGGTGACAAAGGGGTAGGTGCCGTGATCGATGTCTAAATGCGTTCCCTGGGCGCCCTCGAACAGGAGCTGCTTTCCGTCCCGCACGGCCCGGTCGATTTCGACGGACACATTGCCTATATATGGCGCCAGCTGCTCGGCGAATACGGCGTACTGTTCGACGATCGGCTCTTTTTCCAGCGGTTCGGCCGACAGGTAGTTTTTCAGGTAGAAGTTTTTGTCGTCTAAGATCGGTTCGATCCGCTCCAGGAACGTCGCCCGGTCGAGAAGTTCGGAAAAGCGGATCCCCCGGCGGGTGGCCTTGTCTTCGTAGCAGGGGCCGATGCCTCGGCCGGTGGTCCCGATCTTCTTGTCGCCTTTCATCTTTTCCCGGGCAAGATCGACCGCCTTGTGATAGGGCATGATCAGGTGGGCTCTTTCGCTGATCCGGATCTTTGCCGGGCCGGCGTCGATCCCTTTTTCGGTCAGGTAGTCGATCTCTTCCAGCAGCACTTCCGGGTCGACTACCAGGCCGTTTCCGATCACGCAGGTCTTGCCCTGGAGAATGCCCGACGGCACCAGGTGGCTGATGAACTGCTCGCCGTCTACGACCATGGTGTGGCCGGCATTGTTGCCCCCCTGAAACCGGATGACCACGTCTGCATGCTCGGCCAGAAGATCGACGACCTTGCCCTTTCCTTCATCTCCCCACTGGGTTCCTACGACGATGATGTTTGCCACGATAAACTCCTCATAAAATCGTTTCCGCGGGTTTACTTGGATTTTCGGGTGCAGCGGGCCTATTTAGCCGCGTCGTCCCGTTCTCGAACGGGATTTGATCAAGAATGAAACTGATGTCGAAGTCCCTGCCGGTGGAGGGACGCGCGCAGTCTAGTCCGTGTTGCCGGTAATGAACAAAAGCCGGCTTAGACTGCGCGTGGCCCTCCAACCGCCAAAACCCAAGGCGGAGGCAGTTTTTACCGCCTGCTTCGACCGAAGTTTCACATAAGCCCCGCCTCTGGCCGGCGCGGCCGGTCAGTTTGATCAAGGGTGAAACTTTTGTCGGAGTCTCTGCCGCTGTAGTGAACGGCCTCCGTGCCGTTCATTAAGGCTACGCCCGGACAGGCGCAGGTTGTGCCCTACAAAAACGCCGACTTCGACCGAAGTTTCACATGAGATATTTTTATCATGGCGATGGTTGGCCTCCGGCAGTTCCGGAGGCCGTCGATTGCGCGCAAGAATGGACCCTATTGAATCGCGGCGGACAGATCAAGAGGTTTTGCGGCGGTCCTGGAAAAAATTGCGAATCAGGCTGCGGCACTCCTCGGCCATCACCCCGGAGACGACCTCGATTCGGTGGTTCAGGCGGGGATCGTCGGAAAAGTCGTACAGGGAGCCGGCCGCGCCCCATTTCTCGTCGGCTGCGCCGTATACGAGTCGGCCGATACGGGCGTGGACCAGGGCGCCCATACACATCATACACGGTTCGATGGTGGAAACCAGGACGGTCCCGGTCAATCGATAGTTATCCGCTTCCTTGGCGGCCTGGCGCAGGGTCAGGATCTCTGCATGGGCCGTGGGGTCTGAAAATGCGATGGTCCGGTTCCGGGCCCAGGCCAGGATTTGCCCTTCAGGAGAGGTCAGCACCGCCCCGACCGGCACCTCGCCGGCTGAACCCGCTGCCCGCGCCTCTGCCAGAGCAAGAATCATGAGTTTTTCGTCAGTTTCTGTCATGGTTCTATCGAAGCAAAAATCCCACTTTTTTTCGCATGTCAGCGCTTTCGGGACAAGCGAATCACCTTGCCTTTTTTTCTGGCGATCGTATAGAAGACTTCGCCCAAATTGATCCACGAGACGCGAACGGCGGACGATTTCTCGCTGTATTGTTCGATATGGTAAAACAATCTATGTGTCAATCAGGTGCAGACAGTTGGTGGGCCAAGAAGTTTTTACGGGATTGCCCCGTATTGGTAAATCCGGCTATCTATGAAGCTCAAGGAGGCTTGAGCCGGAGGCCGTGGGGTTTGGGCTTGGAGGGCCACTTGAGCCGGAGGCCGAAGGGTTTGGGCTTGGAGGGCCACGCTCCGTCGTGGCCGCCTGCGGTCGGACTAGACTGCGCGCGTCCCTCCACCGCCTCCGGGATTTGGTCTTTACCGGCAACGCGGACGATACTGCGAGCGTCCCTCCGCCGATTAAAACTTCGAGAAAAATAAATACGCGAAACCTTCGAAAGCCTTGTTTACAGGGTATCCGAAGGTCGGCCGAGAACTACTGCTGCCCTTTTATATTCTCTTGAAAACGGGTGAAAAATTGTATATAGAAGCGATTCCGACCTGAAAGGTAACTGTATATTTGCGCCCGTAGCTCAGCCCGGATAGAGCGCCGGACTACGAATCCGTAGGTCGCAGGTTCGAATCCTGCCGGGCGCACCATGAAATCAAAAACGGGGGCCAGGCAGTGCTGCCTGGCCCCCGTTTTTGATTCAAAAAAGAAACGGGCCGGCTCAAGTGGGAGCCCGGCCCGAGTGATCGATTTGCCCTGTTCACACCGTGGCCACCACCGGGTTTTCCTTGAGGTATTCGATCCGGTTCAGCCCGTTGATGTATGCCTTGACGCTGGCGGTGATGATGTCCGGATCGGCGCCCCGGCCCAGGGCCACCAGGCCGTTTTCCCGCAGCCGGACGGTCACTTCGCCCTGGGCGTCGGTGCCGCCGGTCAGGGCGCTGATGGAAAACCGCAAAAGCTCGGACCGGGTTCCGGTGAGCTCTGCGATGGTGTTGTAGGCCGCATCGATGGGGCCGTTTCCGTAGCGGGCGCCCTGCACCGACCGGCCGTTGATCAGCATTTTGACGCTGGCCATCGGGTAGACTGTGTTGCCGGCGGTTACGTTGATGTACTCCAACCGGAAGACTTCCGCGGTTTGCAGGATCCCTTCTGTGATGATGACTTCCAGGTCCTCGTCCACCACCTGCTTTTTCTTGTCGGCCAGATCCTTGAACCGGGTGAACACCAGGTTGAGCTCCTCGTCGGACAGATCGTAGCCCATTTCTTTGAGGTGGCTCCGGAGCGCATGGCGGCCGGAATGCTTTCCCAGCACCATTTGGGTCCGGGAAAGCCCGACGGTTTCCGGGCGCATGATCTCGTAGGTCATCGGGTTTTTCAGCATGCCGTCCTGGTGGATGCCCGCCTCGTGGGCAAAGGCGTTGGCGCCCACCACCGCCTTGTTGGGCTGCACCATGATGCCGGTGATCATGCTGACCAGCCGGCTGGTGGGGTGAATCTGTTCGGTAACGATGCCGGTCTCCACCGGGATCAGGTTCTGGCGGGTGTGAAGCGTCATCACCACTTCCTCCAGGGAGGTGTTGCCCGCCCGTTCGCCGATGCCGTTGACGGTCACTTCCGCCTGGCGCGCGCCGGCCTGGATCGCGGCGATGGTGTTGGCCGTGGCCAGGCCCAGGTCGTTGTGGCAGTGGACGCTGAGCACCGCGCGGTGGATGTTGGACGTGTTGGAGCGGATGTAGCGGATCATCTCGGCAAATTCTTCCGGAATCGCGTATCCGACCGTGTCCGGGAGGTTGACGGTGGTGGCGCCGGCCTCGATGGCCGCCTCGAATACCTTGCACAAGAAATCCGGGTCGCTGCGGGAGCCGTCTTCGGCCGAAAATTCCACCTGGTCGCAAAGGGTCTTGGCATATCGGACCGCATCCACCGCGGACGCCACCACCTCGTCCCGCCCCATGTTCAGCTTGTATTGCATATGGATGTCGGAGGTGGCGATGAAGGTATGGATTCGGGGAAGAGCGGCGTCCTTGATGGCGGCCCATGCCCGGTCGATGTCCTCTTTTCTCGTGCGCGCCAGGGCGGCGACCTCCGTTTTCTCCAGTTTACCGGCGATTCTCGACACCGCCTCGAAGTCTCCCTCGGAGGCGGCCGGAAAGCCGGCTTCGATCACGTCGATTCCGAGCTTTTCGAGCTGAATCGCCAGCCGCAGCTTTTCCGGTGTATTCATGCTTGCCCCCGGGGACTGTTCCCCGTCCCGGAGCGTGGTATCGAATATGATTACGCGTTCTGTCATGGATTATCCCTTTCGGATAAAATCGCTTGCGCGATTTTATAAAATTTTCACGTCCCGCATTTCTCACATTCCGTGAAAATGCAAAATAAAAGAATCGATTCAAGATCCAGAAGATGGAAAACACATTCATGATCTGCCGCACGGAGAAGATCGAGCGGTTTCCCACGGCGCGTCGGTCTGCAAAGCGTTTAAAAGAGGATGCGCCGCAGGGCGGGGTGCTCCCGTTTCCCTGCGGCGGGGATCCTCTCCGATGTCTTCGAGCTGTGATGCATTGCTGATTTTGACATGTGTTGTTTCTCCGATAAAGATCCAGATGTCGGATGTCCGATGTCAGAAGTCCGAAAGAAAAACCAAAAATTCAATTTGCTCGCATGAAACCTCGACCGAGGCCGGCGGCAATAACCGACCTGCCTCCGCCTTGGGTTTTGGAGGTTGGAGGGCCACGCGCAGTCTAA
>CAYPFH010000109.1:0-11227 GCA_964409825.1 uncultured Desulfobacterales bacterium
CATCTTCTCTGCAGTTTCTCTGCGGGCTCTGCGCCTCGGCGGTGAGTTCTCTTTGATCTGAGATACGTCACCGAAATGATACCATCGAGCAGTGAGGAGCATGCAAAAAGCGATGGAAATTCAAAAGTTGCTGTTCGTTACCAAGTTCGAAGGGCTCGGTTTCGATGCCCTGCAGTCTTTGTTGAGCCTGCGAAAGGCGGCCCTGAACCACGTCGTCTTTGTCAATGTGATCGAAAGGGACAAGGTGGCGATGCGCCGGGGGACCGGCTACCAGAAGACTGAAGAGATCCGGCTTCGGGAGCGGGCCAACATCCGGTTCATCGACTGGGCTGAAACCCTTTTTGAACAGGGGATGGAAGTCGGCGTGTACATCGTGGTCGGTACCCTGGTGTCCCAGGTCATCGAAGCGGCCCAAAAAGAGGAGGCCGATCTGATCGTGATCGGAAAAAGCAACAAGCCGAAGCTCGAGCAGTTTTATTCCGCCTCCGATGTCACGGAGATCATCCGAAGGGCGTCGATTCCGGTGCTGGTCTACAAGCCGACGCCGGAAAACAACACCGCCCTGGAACACCCCTTCGAGCGTCCGCTGCTGGCCACGGACAACTCGGCGGGCAGCCTTCGGGCCGTTCAGTATCTCAAGGGCATATCCGCAGCGCTTGAAGAAATCCACCTGCTGAACGTGGTCGAGGAAAAAGCGCTCATCGGCGACTCTTCCATGAGCATCCAGAAATCCAGGAAGGAGGCCCGCCAAAGACTCGAACAGATCTGCGAAGAGTTCGAATCCGCCGGAATCCGAAGCCGGGCCCACGTCTACGTCGGGCAGCCTTTCGAGGAGATCGAACGGGCCGCCAGGGACTGCAAAGCGACGTTGATCGTAGCAGGGTCTTCGGCCAAGGCGGCCTGGACCGAGCGATGGATCGGCAGCGTTCCCCGCGCCATTGCGGAAAAATCGATGTATCCCACCATGCTGGTACCGCCGGAAAAAGCGTAATTCTCAAATCACCCCGGCCTTCGGGCCGGGTCACAGAACAGGAGGCACTGATGGCGGTGATCACCATTTCCAGGCAGTTCGGCGCCGGGGGGCGAACCCTGGGGCGCATGATCGCCGATAAGCTCCAATACACGTTTGCCGACAACGAAGTGATCGAGATGATCGCCGAGGCGGCCAACGTCTCTCCCATGTGGGTCGAATCTGTGGAAAAGGAGGCCGGTACGCGCCTTTCCCGAGCCATCAACCGGCTCGTGGCCAGAAACCTGGTGGACCGGGTGCTCAAGGACGAGCGCGGATATATCGACGAGAAGATCTATCTTGACTATCTGGTGGTCATTATCTCCCAGGTCGGCGAAGAGGGTGATGTGGTCATCCTGGGCCGGGGCAGCCAGTACATTCTCAACGACCTTCCGGATGCCTATCATATTCTGCTCATCGACGAATACGAAAACCGGGTTCGATTCATCATGAACCACTATGATCTTCCCCGGAATAAAGCCGAAAACCTGGTTCGAACTGAAGACCACCGCCGGCTCAATCTCTACCGCCGGATCGGCAAGGAGAACTACGACCACCCCGGACTGTACCACCTGGTGCTGAACATGAGCCGCCTCGATCTCGATACCGCCCTAAGGGTTGTGCTCAGCATGGTTGGCCGTTCATAAAAGCGCCGGCGAGGTTTTGTATTTCTCGTATTTGCCGGAGGAAATGAAGCGAAACGGAGGAAAGATGGGATCAGGCACTACGGAATATCTGGGCATGTACATCACCGTCGCCTATACTCTGGTGGCGATGATCGCCGGCGCTATCGTAGCCGGAGTCAAAAAGGATTATCCCAGCAGGGGGTCGGCGGTGAGTATGTTTGCCGGCCTCTTCGGCCCCCTGTTCATGGCCCTGGATCGGCCGAGCAAGGCCCGGGAGGGAGAATCCGGGGTTTGGCCGGTGCGGGGCCCGGAGGCCGTGATTCTCAACGTCATTTTCGTGGCGGTGTTCAACCGTATCGTCTAGCCGGCAGCCGGTCGGCCGGTTGCTGCATCCAGAGCCCGGTTATGGATCAGGGGATAAGCCAGACGGCCCGGTTGGAAGATTTGCCCAGCACGTACCGGGATACGCTTCCCATGAAAAAGGCCCTTCCCGAACCGCGCCGGCCGATGACCACCGTTCCATAGCCGCCCTTGCGGGCTTCTTCCACGATCACTTTTCCCACGCCCACCTTCCGCTTGCTTTCCTTTACTTCGATCCGTTCCTTTTCGATTCCGGCACTTCGGCAGGTGTTCATCGCATGGGCGTAAAAGTCGGCAAGGCAGCGTTTGTCTCCTTCGATGATAAAACTTTCCGTTTCCCGATCCGGTTGGGAAAAGTCGATGCTGCAGTACTCCCCCAGCCGGGGAACCACGTGAAACAGGGTGAGCCTGGCTTCCGGATTGTCTCCGATCATGAAGCAGACGTGATCCAGGGCCCGGAAGGCGCTTTCGGAGCCGTCGACGGCCAGCAGGATCCGGGGATTCGGTACTTCGCCATCGATGATCCACACCGGAATTACGGCGGAGTGCTCCACGAGCTTGGCCGTCAGGCTTCCCAAAAACAATTCCTGCACCCCGGTCAGTCCTCGTCGGCCGGCGGCGACGGCGTCGTAGCGCCCCTCCTGGGCTATTTCGATGATGTCTTTGGCAACGCCGAGGCTCTTTGCCATGGTTCGGGTCTGAATCCGGCCGGCGTCGATTCCGCTTGTGGCCATCTGGGTCCGGATGCCGGCCAGAAGCGCTTCGGCCGCCTCCCGATTTCTTTTCTGGATTTTTTTTAACTCCGCCTTGGCCTTCATGTCCCGCTTGGCATCGTCGATCAGAAATTGGGATATGCCCGGCTGGACGTTTACCAGCGTGAAGTTCAGCGAAGGCAGAACGCCTGCCATGTTTGCCAGGTAGCGGATGCAGCGCTTGGAGTGAAAAGAGCCGTCCACCGCCACAAGAATTTTTCGCTTCATCGGAGCCCTTCCCTTGTCGAATCCCCCTGCGATTTGACGATTGCTTCGCGTGCCGGGCAAAAGCTGCCCGGCAGGAATTGCTTCTATCGGGATCTTATCCGGCGGCAGCCGGCGCTGTCAAAATAAAACGAAATGACAACCCGAACAAAGGCGCTGAATCGAGCCGGGGCGCTACGATCGATCTGTTTGGGCTCAAGCGGCAGTGGCGCGTTTAAACGGAACCGTTTGATCGCCCCACTGCGGCTTCTTCGAAGGTCCGGATCTCGGCCAGGATCCGGGTGGCGGCATCCAAAAGCGACATGGCCAGCGCCGCGCCGGTTCCTTCTCCGAGCCGGAGGCCGAGGTCGAACAGCGGAAAAAGGGCCAGATGTTTCAGCATCGGCGCATGGCCGGCCTCGACCGAGCAATGGCTGGCAAACAGATAGGCCCTTGCTTCGGGGGCGATTTTGCAGGCGATCAGGGCGCCGGCGGTGGAGATCAATCCGTCGCAGACCACCGGAATCCGTCGGGCCGCAGCCCCGATGACCAGCCCGGCCAACCCGCCGATCTCAAATCCCCCCACCTTGGCCAGCACGTCCACAGGATCGCGGGGATCCGGCTGGTTGACGGAAAGGCCCCTCTCGATGGCCGAAATTTTTCGGCCAAGGCCCTCGTCGTCGATCCCGGTGCCGCGGCCGACCACTTCGGCAACGCGCTTTTCCGAATAGACGGCGGCGATGGCTGCAGAAGGCGTGGTGTTTCCGATGCCCATGTCACCGGTTCCCAGCAGGTGTACCGGCCCTTGCCCCAGCAGGGCTTCGACGATGTCGATGCCGGCCTCTACGCTTTTCACCGCCTCGCTTCGGGACATGGCCGGCCCCCGGGCGAAGTTATCGGTTCCTTTCCGGATTTTTTTGTGGAAGACCGGCAGCGCCGCAGGAAAATCCGCAGCGACGCCCAGATCGGCGACCACCACCCGGGCTCCGGCATGACGGGCCAGAACATTGATCGATGCCCCGCCGGCAACGAAATTGTAGACCATCTGGGGCGTCACGTCCTGGGGAAACAGGCTCACCCCCTCGCAGCATATACCGTGGTCGCCCGCACAGACGACCACCACCTTTTCATCCAGCCGGACGTCGAGTTTGCCGAAGATGGCTGCCAGCCGCGCGGACACCTCCTCCAGCCGGCCGAGGCTGCCGGCCGGCCGGGCCTGGTTGCCAAGCTGCTGCAAGGCGCGCTCGTAGGTTTCAGAATCGGGAGAAGTGATCCGCTCAACGGTCCGCTGAAGTAGTTTCATTTCTGCATTTCCTTTCGTTTTTCGTATGAAACTCCGTTATTTCCAGTCCGTCATCCCCCGCCAGGATCGCGGGATCTGCGACCGGCCGGAGCGAAGTCCCGAATCAAAGCCTGCCCCGGACTATATCCGGGGTGCGGGATAAACTTCGAGCCGGGATTCAGCAAAAGACTGGATTCCGGGTCAAGCCCGGAATGACGTAACCGTAAAATCGAAGTTTTCTCCTTGATCCAACTGACCGCCTTGCGGTAAGAGGCCCCCGCTCATGAGAAAATGGGGCCAATAAAAAAGCCGTGCTGCAAGGACCCATGGCCCTTGCAACACGGCTACAGTGGACGGCCTAACCGTTTTTTGTCTTACTGGCAGGTCTTCTGGCTCGCGGATCAGGCCCTCGGCCGCGCCTTCCCGCCCCTTTGGAAAAGGAGCAGTGGCTTTCAGCGGCTTCGGTTTCCGCTTACAGCGCCGGTCCAACGCTGCGGATTTTCACCGCATTCCCTTTTCACCGCCCGCCGGGCGGCACCAGAAAGAACGGCATCGTCTATATCGTTTCGGATCAAAAGAGGCAAGGGGTTTTTGTGCTATCGCGTCTGTACTTATTTTTGAACGGGATAAAATCCGAAACAGCGCCGATATTCCTGCTGAGGGAAATGGGTATAGAAGTTGTTTTGGTCATTGGGATTTTGGAAATTCAGTATTGTTTCGAATTTCGGATTTCGTGTTTCTGATTTCCGTGCCGGCGGCAGCCGGCACGGCTACCGGCACCGGGGGTCTTGCCTTCCGGTTGGTGAGATAAACGCCCGTGCAGACCAGCAGCGTTCCTGCCGCAAGAGAAAAGGTCAACGGTTCGCCGAGAATAAAAAAGGCGAGAACCACGGCGCTGATCGGTACGAAGTTGATAAACAGGCTTGCCCGGGCCGGCCCGATCCGCTGGATTCCCTGATAATACCAGACGAATCCGACAACGGTCCCGAAAAAACCCAGATAAAAAATCGCCGCCCAGTCCATGAAGCGGTATGCCCGGACGTCAACGGCCAGCCCTTCCCACAGGGCGGGGGGAAGCAGGGCGGCGGCCCCGATCACAGCAGAACAGGCCACCGCTGAAAGAGGCGACAGCTCCGACATCACCTGTTTGCCGATCAGCGAATAGGCCACCCAGCTTGCCACGCAGCCGAAAATGAAAAGCTCCCCCGTACCGATGCCGCCGCCGATGATCCCGGCAAGCTCCCCCCGGGTGATGACCACCACCGCCCCGGTCACCGAGAGGATAACCCCGAAGCCCTTTAGGGGCGTGAGCCGTTCGCCGAAGAGCAGGGCGGAAAAAAGGGTGATCAATACGGGGTTGTTTGCGATGATGATGGCGGCCCTTCCCGCCTCGATGAGGGAAAGTCCCTTGAAAAAAAAGACATTATAGGAAAAAACGCCGGTCATCCCCAGCAGCAGGACGCCCGGCATCATGTTGGGTTTGATTCTGGGAAATCGGCCCTCCATCCGCCAGGTCAGCAGCGCCAGCAGGGAGGCGGCAACGGCAAAACGAAGAAACGCGGCGGAAAACGGTCCGACCGTGCCGGCGAGACTGCGGCCGGCAATGAAGGTGCCGCCCCAGAAAAAGGCGGTCAAAAACAGCTTCAGGTAGACCATGGATGCGGCTTCCGAAACGTTGGAATCGGCAAAGAAAGCTGCGTACCATATACCGGTAGAATCCTGCAAGAACGGATCCATATATTTTGTCAAATACGCCGGATTTTGCTAAGAAGCAAAACAGGGAAGATCTTCGGGTTTATGCACATATCTAAGGTCGATATGGCCGTGAAGGGGGGTATCTTCCCGACCGCCCCATGAATGAGCCGTCCGCTTCCATCAGGAGGCATCATGAAGCGTGTTCATCGAATCATGTCACAGTATCGGCCGGTTTGCCGGGCCAAGGAATTTCCCGAGATCAACCGAAGAATCACCCGGGAGGAATACCGTGCGGTGGTCGGCCATGCCCGGCAGCGTGGCCTGACAAATCTGGATATCCAGGGTATGCCGTTCTGATCGGCCCCGTTCGAGGCCGGATGCGATGCATGAAAATTGTCGCCGCCACATACGGGTCCCGCGGGGATGTCCAGCCGATCATTTCGCTGTGCCTGTCGCTGCAGTCGGCCGGCCACGATCTGCTTCTGGCCGCCCCACCGGAAAATCGGGAGTGGGTTCTGTCCTGCGGGCTGCCCTTTGCCGGTCTCGGCGATCCGTTTATGGCCTTTGCCGAACGGCATCCGGATGTGTACAACCCCCTTGCCGCAGCGCCTTTTCTCGGATTTCTCCGGGCCCAGGCCCGCCGGCAGTTCGAACAGCTGCCGAGGATCGTCGGGGGGGCGGATCTGGTGCTGGGGTGTTCTCTTGTTTTTGCCCTGCCGTCGGTGGCCGAAGCGGCCGTTGTGCCGCACCGCTACATCGTCTTTTGCCCCCAGGTGTTCCGGTCCGACGATTATCCGTCTCTTTTCGTGCGCAACCACCGGATGCCGACGGTGATCAACCGGCTGAGCTGGAAAATCGATGAAACGGCCGATCGGCTTTTCTTTCGGCCGGTGCTCGACCGCGGCCGGAAAAAGCAGGGGCTGTCCCCGCTTGCGACAAGCACGCTCGAACACCTGCTGGGAGATGGGCCACTGCTGGCGGCGGAAAAGATCCTGGCCCCGCTTCCGGCGGAGGTCAAAATCCGGCCGGTGAGAATCGGATACCCGCATCTTGCCGGAGACGGTCGGCTTGGAAGCTCCCTTACCGCCTTTCTTGGCGAGGGGGCCCCGCCCGTGTATTTCGGATTCGGCAGCATGCCCTTTGCGGGCCGTCAGGAAACGCTCTTCCGCATTCGGGCGGCGGCAAAGCGCGTCAACATGAGGGTGGTCGTCTCCTGGGGAAGGGAGGAAAGGATCGGTGACGACTGCTTTCTCATCGGTCCGGTGGACCACGAACAGTTGTTTCCCCGGACGGCCATGGTGATCCACCACGGCGGCGCCGGTACGACCACCACCGCCGCCCGGGCCGGCGTGCCCCAGGTCCTGGTCCCCCACGTGCTCGACCAGTTTTACTGGGCCCGGCGCATCGAAGACCTGGGCCTTGGCCCGCCGTCCATGGACCGGGGAAGGTTCCGCGTCCGGGAGATTTCCGACCGGATTAAGAACGTGTCCGAAGACCCGTGTTTCAAACAGCGGGCGACGGCGGTTGCCCAAAAGATCGGCAGCGGCTCGATAGCGGGCCGCCGCTTGGTGCGGGTATTGTCATAGACCGATTCTCATTTATTTCACCGAACGGATTCTGTCTTCAATTTTTTCCACATACGCCTTGATGTCGCATTTTCTTTCCAGACCCGAGGCGGCCATGTACCGTACTTTGCCGAAGATCTCCCTTTCCGCCCAGGCCCGGTCGTGGAGGCCGTAAACCCAGGCCGCGCCGGCAAACGAGTTTGCATCGCGGCCATCCAGAAAATATCGGTTGTTGATGGCCAGGGTGGCGGCGAAACCCTCCTCCGGGGTTCGGCTCCACTCTAGTATTTTCTTTCCCCAGTACATCCGCATGTAGTTGTGCATGAAGCCGGTGTGCTTCATCTCCTTCATGGCGGCATTCCAGTAAGGATCGTGGGTGTTTGCCGCCTCGAGCGCGCTGCGGTCGTAGAGTTTTTTGCGTGTGTCTTTCCGGTGCTCGGAGAGGGTCTTTTGCGCCCACTGCGGCAGGCAGTCGTATCGGTCGTACCGGTCGTCGTAATAGACGAAGTTGACGGCCAGCTCCCGGCGGACGATGAGTTCTTCGAGGAAGGCATCTGCCGACTTGCGATCCGCCGATTTCTTTTTTTGAATCTCCAACGCCAGATAAAGCGGTGAGACCTGGCCGAAATGCAGGTAGGGGCTCATGCCCGACACATCGTCGGTCTGGGGCTGATTGCTGTTGTCGGCGTACCGGTCGAGCCGGTGCGCCAAAAAGTCTTTGAAACGGTTTTTTGCCTCGGTGGTGCCGCCTCTGAAAAATTTTGTCACGGGGGAAGCGCCTGTATCGAACTTCATCTGCGCTAAAACCCCGTCGATGGAGGAAAGGTCGATGCCTCGTGGAAAAATCCCGCTGCTGTCTGTTTGCAGCTCCGTTGTTGGAACCGCCCGCAGGAACCGGTCCAGATGCCTGTGGATTTTGGGCCGGATCGTCCTGGCGGCGTATTCGGTCTTGTCCGAAATGGTATTTACCGGCACCACGACGTCGGTTTCGACCTCGAACACCGGACACGGCGCTTTTTCAGCCACCTGCCGGCGCCAGGCGCGCTGGTGGCGAAGATATCCCCGGTCCAAGACCAGGGCGCAGGCATTTTTCGCCGATTCCAGGGCGATTTTGGCTGGGGGGCCGTATCGGATCGACAGGGGTATGCCCCGTTTGCCTAAGGAGTTGCAGGTTTCGGCCAGCCCTTCGAGCATGAAGCGATAGTGGCGCCGGTTCGCCTCCGGGTAGTCGTCGGTCAGCCCGAACACGACGGCGAGGGGTTTTTTGTGCTCGTTGGCCCGGGCGACGGCGTATTCCAGGGCGTGGTTGTCTTCCGCCCGCTGGGACTGCTGCATCCAGTAAAGGACGTAGTCGCCCGGCGGGGTTTTTCGGTCGTTTCTCCGGCGTATGCGGCCTTCATAAAGGTTTGGGAGCATGGAAAAAACCTCCTGTCGATCCTACAAGATTTGAACGCATTCACAAGCATTTTCCATCCAGGATGATTTTGCCTTTCGGTTCAGACCGCTCGATGAGTTCGTGGGCCTGCCTTGCCTCGGAAAGCGGAAGCCGCTTCCAGATGACGGGCTTGATCTTTCCCCTGGACAGCAGGTCGAAAAGCGCGGTCAGGTCCTGAACAAACCAGTCAGGATGCTGCTTTCTCATGGCGGTGATCGAATAAAACTCTTTTTTGCGGGAATTCGGGATCAGGGCCAGGAGCTTGAACCCGAGAAAATCGCGTAAAACGGCGCCTTTTCCCCGGTCGACGGTGCTTGAAAAGCCGTAGGCGACCAGCGTTCCTCCCGGCTTCACCGTTTTCAGCGACCGTTTGAAGCTCCTCAACCCCAGGGCGTCGAAGGCGGCATCCACCCCTTTGGGGGCCTCCCGGGAAAGCCGCTCGACAAAATTTTCCCGGCGATAGTCGATGGGCGTGGCGCCGTAAGCTTCCAGCAGGTCCTGCTTTTCTCCGGAGGCGGTTCCGTAGACGTTCACATCGTGGAGGCGGGCCAAGGCTAGAAGGGCGATTCCAACCGCACCGGCGGCCCCGTGCACCAGAATGGACTGCCCCGGCTGCACCTTCGCCGTGCGGTGGAGCATCTGGTAGGCCGTCATAAAGGACAGCACCAGGCTCACCGCTTCGCCCGGATCGAGGTCGTCCGGCAACGGCACGAGGCGGTCTTCATCCGCGCACAGATACTCGCTGTAGGCCCCGACCACGGTCAGGTCGCAGACCCGCTCACCCGGCCTGAATCTGCGGGCGCCCTCGCCGAGCTTGTCTACCACCCCCACCAGGTCGTATCCCAATGAAAAGGGCGGTTTTTTTCTGATTTCCGGATAGGCGCCCTTGCGGATCATCGTGTCGGTATACGAGGCGCTGGCGGCCAGCATCTTTACCCGCACCTGTCCGGGCGCCGGTTCGGGAAGATACGGCTCTTCGACGACTTCCAGCACATCGGGCGGTCCATATTGTTTGATGACGATGCGTCGGTAGGGCATGAGACCTCCTGTAACAAGGCAGATCCTAATCTCTTCGCTGAAAAGCGCAAGGTTTTCGGCAGTAGAATTTTGGGGACGTCTATTCTTTTATAACTTTCTATCGACCCTTCGTAAAAAAAGGATGCGTTTAAGCAAGAAAGTTATAAAGAAATAGAATGTCCCCAACTGGCTTACGTCCCCAACTGGCTTATCAAGAAAGCAAGGCTTGCGAGGAGTTTGCTCCCTGCCGGAGGTGAGGCTACTGTTTTTGCTGGGCTGAAAAGAACTTCCCGAATTGGCCCTTCATCATTCTTATGTAGGGGTGGCTGCAGCCATGCTCTGCCACGAAGCTCTTTCCGGCGGGAATGTGCAGGGTTTGAAGTTCTACCAGACGATCGGAAGAAACCCCCAATTCCCTGACCGCGAAATTGCTCACATCCATCAGTTTTGCCGCGATGTTTTTTTTCGGAGCCCAGCCGCACTCAGCTCCGACCCCGGCGGCAAACAGCACTTTGCACAGGTCGTTTTCATTTTCCTTTTCCGAAGAGTACCTGAGCATGTGCTGCATGAGCCAGAAGGTTCGGCCTTCTAATCTCACCTGAATGGGGCTTCCCCATTCCCCTTCTGTAACGATCATCGCTTTTTTGCCCGGATCCACATGCCAGCAATCCCCCGCCTGGTAAAAAGACCTTACGTGATCGAACTCCATTGCCTGCAGCGCGGAATGCGCTTCGGCCATGACGGCTTGGGTCTTGCAGCCGAATACGCCTTTTTTGGTCGTTCCTTCCGACGCAGATTCCTGAGAGAAGGCAAAAGAGGAGATCAGCAAAATCCACATGCATACGCCGAGCGCCTTGATGAGTATTTTCATGTTTCGTTCCTCCAATGGAAAGTGGTGCCGCCTATTCTTTCTCTCTGCCTGCCCTTCGAGCCCGCGGGGCTTCGCCGGGTAGTGGTTTTCTGCATCAATAACCATGCCAGAGGCGAAATTCCGTTGCCCCCGGCAGGCCAACATTCCCAATAATTGTAGGATCTCAAATGGATCAGGCAGATCGACGCCGGCCAGCTATTGCTCCGACGCCGGAGGTGTGGTGGGTGGGGTTGCACTATAAAAGCGACAGGACTGCACATAGAGAAGGTCGGTTCGTTCAATGCCGGCTGTTCCTGGCTGAAGCCATCGAGACGATGGCGCCTAAGATTCTGAAGTTCTTCCTTTGAACCGACCTGTACGTTGCCCTGTCGCAACATCCAAAAACAGCCAATATGGACGACTCCGCGCAGC
>CAYPFH010000110.1:0-11184 GCA_964409825.1 uncultured Desulfobacterales bacterium
GATCCAGGTGGCGATAAACTCCGAGCACTGGGGACCGGTCAGGGTGCGGGAATGGGTCGATAACTGGCTCCAGGATCGTATCCTGGCCACCAGGGGTGTGGCGGGAACAGAAATCGTCGGGGGACTTAAAAGAGAGATACGCATCCTGCTGGATGCTGCCGCTATCGAGAAATACAAGCTCGGCCTGACGACCATCCTGGAGAAACTCCGCGAGGAAAACGTTGAAAAAACAGGGGGACGGGTCACCGTCGGCCGCCAGGAGATCATTGCCAGAACCACGGGGAAGTTTGACTCACTCGATGACATCCGGTCCGTCCTGATTGCCCGGACCCAGCAGAACAAGATATACCTCGGAGACATCGCCGAAGTCCGCGATGCACACGAGGACGTGCGGGTCATCACCCGGTTTAACGGCGAGGACTGCGTGAAGCTGTCGGTCCTCAAGGAGGCCGAAGCCAACACTGTGGAGGTGGCCCGGGCTGTGGCGCAAAGGATCTCGGAGCTGAAGCCTGCCTTTCCCCAAGAGCTGCAGATCAGCTACGTGGAGAATCAGGCCACCTACGTACAGCAATCCATTAACGGCGTGCGAAACGCTGCCATCGGGGCTGCAGTACTGCTCATCATCGTCGTGTATCTGTTTCTCGGCAGCATCCGACAGGTTCTCGTGATGGGCGTGGCCCTCCCTTTGACCATGATCTTGAACTTCGGCCTGATGAAACTGGCCGGCTTCTCGCTGAACATCTTCTCCCTTGGCGGACTGGTGGTGGCTATCGGGATGATTCTGGACAACTCCATCGTGGTGCTGGAGAACATCAGCCGTCTGCGCCGCGAGCATCCCAAGGAGGATATCATCCGGCAGTCAGAGGCTGCCACCGACCAGGTGGGGCCGGCCATCGTCGCGGCGACACTGTCCTTTCTGGCCCTTTTCGTACCCTTTCTTTTTGTACCGGGACTGATCAGCCTGCTGTTCCGGGAACTCATTCTGGTAATGGCGGGTATCGTGGTGATCAGCCTCGCCGTTGCCGTCACCGTTACGCCCATGCTGGCGGCCACCCTACTGGACGGACGCCGAGTTCCCCGCCAAAAGACGCGCTTTGAACGGTTTTTCGACAGGGTCACCCAAGCCTATGGCTGGGCCCTGGGCAAGGTCCTGCGGGTTCGATGGGCGGTTATGGCGGCATTTCTGGGGATCCTTGTCGGTGCGGCCCTGCTGTTCGGGCGGGTGGGGACCGAGTTTCTGCCGCTGATGGACGACGGGCAGCTTATGGTCAAAGTCAATTTGCCGGTGGGGGCTTCGGTGGAGGAAACCAACCACGCCCTGGCCAGGATAGAAGAACGAATCAGCGACGATCCCAGGATAGAAAGCATTTTTCGTCTCAGCGGCGGGCAGGTCCGCGGGCTCTACACCTACGAGATATCCAACGAGGGACAGCTTGACATCCAGCTCGTTCCCAGGGCCAAGCGGGAGGTGAGCACGGCGGAGTACGTGCAAAGCCTGCGCAAAAAAGTGCGTGAAATCCCCCTGCCCGGAGTCAAGGCCATGGCCAAACAAAGCCCAATCACGGGCATTAAGGGAGGCCAGGCCTCGGATATCGTGGTCGAGATCAGCGGGCAGGACACCGGGGAGCTTTCAAGACTGGCCGACCGCACAGCCGATATCATGCGGGAGGTGGAAGGGCTTACCAATGTTTACGTATCCATGGACCTTTCCCGGCCGGAATACCAGGTGCGGATCGACCGCACCAAAGCCGCCGAACTGGGCGTCTCGGTGGCCGAAGTGGCCGACTCCCTGCAAACCCTGATTACCGGCACGGTCCCCACGCGCTACCGGGAAGGATCGGAATACTTCGATATCCGGGTTCTGGTTCCGGAGGTGAAGCTCGGCAGCCGCGAGGCCGTGGCCGACCTGCCCTTAAGAACCGAGCGGGGCAAGACCCTTCGACTGCGGGATGTGGCCAGCGTGGTGCCGGCAACCGGACCGGTGGAGATTATCAGAGAGGATCAGGCCAAGCAGGTGACCGTGGAAGCCGATATGAGCGGCGGAGATCTGGCGGATGCGGTCAGCCGGGTACGCAATTCACTGGCCGACATGGACCGGCCCGCGGGCTATGAATTCAACTTCGGCGGACAGGCGGAGCTGATGTCCGAGATGAAGGACACGGTGCTGGCCGTTCTGGTTTTTGCCCTGTTTTTCTCCTTTATAATACTCACCGTTCAGTTCGACAGCCTGAAGCTGCCGGCCATGATCCTGAGCTGCGTCCCTGTTTGCCTCGCGGGTGCGATTTATCTTCTCTACTTGAGCGGAATGCTTCTGGGCGCGACGGTCATCATCGGCATCCTGGTGGTCATCGCGACCACCGTCAACGACGGTGTGCTGCTGCTGACCTTCGCCGGGGAGATCCAGGAGAATCAAGGGCTGGGGAAATTTGAATCTATTGTGCAGGCGGCAAAGATCCGGCTCCGCCCGCGGGTGATGACCACCACCACCACCATGATGGGGTTTTTGCCCCTGGCGCTCAACCTGGGTGAAGGCGGCGCCATGCTCCAGCCCATGGCGGTAGCGGCCATCGGGGGGCTTATTCTGGAAATGATGGTTGCATTGATTCTGATGCCATGTTTGTATGTGATCACCGCGGGCAAAACGCCCTGAAGTGGAGGATGAATGAATAAGGACAACGCCGCGGCTATAGCGGTAAGCAGCCTGACAAAGAAATTCGACGATGTGCAAGCGGTTGCGCAGGTCGAATTCGAGGTCCGTTCCGGGGAGCTGTTCGGTTTTCTCGGCCCCAACGGGGCGGGCAAGACCACGACCATCAATATGCTCACCGGCCTGGCCCGCCCGGACGCAGGGACGATCCGGATCGGCGGCATCGACTGTGCGAAAAATCCCCGTGCGGCCCAGCACCTGGTCGGCGTGGTGCCGGACGAAAGCAACCTGTATCCGGAGCTTACCGGCTTTGACAACCTCTGTTTCTGTGCGGCGCTATACGGGATGGGCAAAGCCGAAAGGCAGGCCCGGGCCCGGGAGCTGCTGGATGCCTTTGACCTGACAGATGCAGCCAAACGAAAGTTCGGCGGCTACTCCAAGGGAATGAAGCGCAAGCTCACCATTGCCGCCGGCATCATCCACCGGCCGTCGATCCTGTTTCTGGACGAACCGACCACGGGCATCGATGTGGCCAGCGCCCGGAACCTGCGCCAGAGGGTCGCCGGTCTTCATCGAACCGGGACCACGATTTTTTTGACCACCCACTACATCGAAGAGGCGGAAAGACTCTGCGGGCGGATCGCCTTCATCGTTTCCGGGCGCATCGTTCGGATCGATTCGGTCCAAAACCTGGTCCAACCCCTAAAAGACAAGCACGTGGTCCGGATCTCATACGAAGGGGTTCAGGACGATCTGCCGGGGCAGCTTTCCGAATCCTTCCCCGATTTAGACTTCGAAGGTCTGGGGCAGGGAAGCGTCCGGGTAGAATCGGACAATCCGGTGCCGGTCGGGCCGCTGGTTCGCTTTTTAGAAGACTGCGGTGCGGAGGTTTCCGAAGCACGGAGGCTGCGGCCTTCCCTGGAGGACATCTTCGTCCGGATCACCGGCATCGAAGCAACGGCGATGCGAAAAGAAAAAGAAAAGAAGGGGGGCGGGCAGTGAAGCATTGGATCGCCTTCTGGAATATTCTTGTCAAGGACATGCGGACCTATTACCTGAAGCCGCCCAATATCAGCTGGGGGCTGATTTTTCCCCTGGCCTGGACCAGCATGTTCTTCATCAAATCCGGATTGGGCATGGAGAACATCATCACGCTGATTCCCGGAGTGGTGGCGATCTCCATTCTGTTTGGGGCCGCCTCGATGCTGGCCGTAACGGTGACTTTAGAAAAAAAGAACCGGTCCTTCGAGCGGCTGCTTCTTGCCCCGGTTCCCTTCGAACTTTTGATGCTGGCCAAGACCAGCGGCGCGATCCTGTTCGGCACGGCCAATGCTTTCGTTCCGGTGGTCATGGCCGTATTTTTCACGGATCTGTCCCAGGTAGCCTGGGGGGCGTTTATCCCGGCCGTTTTCCTGATCGCCGTGGCCTCGACATTTCTGGGGCTTTTCATCGCGGTGGCGGTCAGCGAGGTGTTCGAGGCCCAGACATTTTCGAATTTTTTCCGATTCCCGATGATCTTTCTTTGCGGGCTCTTTTTCCCCATCGAAAAGCTGCCGGTCTTTTTAAAGCCGCTGTCGTTTTTGCTGCCGCTCACCTACGGGGTGGATGTGCTTCACTGGGCGGTGAATGGCGACAATTTGCTGCCCCTGCTGCTCGATTTCGGCCTTATGGGCGGCTTTTGCCTGCTGCTTTTCGCGGCGAGCCTCTGGAATATCAAGCGAAAATGGATTCTCTAGGATGGATCGCCGTGCCGGCCGGGCCGGCGTCGAAAGATATTGGAAACGCATGGTTTGTCGAAGCCCGCTCGGCGATCCTGCAGGTGCCCAGCGCGGTCATCCCCGAAGAAAACAACTACCTGATCAATCCGAATCATCCGGACTTTGAAAAAATCAAAATCGGACAACCCCGACGGCTTCGCCTCGATCCTCGCCTGAGACAAGGGTTCTAACATCAAACTTTGGATTGAAACTCCTTCAGCCTTGTACATTCCACCAGGCGGTCTATTGTTTTCAGGGTAAAAACTTTGCCCCGGGTCGCAAGAAGCATTTTTTCCATATCTCCTTTCCGAACGCCGAAGCCGCGACCGCCAATACAGGCAATTACCTCGTACTTGGGCCGATCTTTCTTCCGTCCAGCCATGCTCAATTGACCAAGGTGCTGAATCCGTGTCACCTTGTCGCGAGCTGTCCCG
The DNA here is from genome assembly GCA_964409825.1 of uncultured Desulfobacterales bacterium. Lineage (GTDB taxonomy): Bacteria > Desulfobacterota > Desulfobacteria > Desulfobacterales > CAFBRK01 > JAIPEL01. The sequence continues at coordinate 4,839 of CAYPFH010000110.1, forward strand.
TCATCCTCGGTCAGTTTCGCTTCGATTATTACCTGCGGATTGAATTCGCTGGGTATGATAAACTCCGGGGCTTGATCAAAACCGGGGACTCGCTCGGCGCGTTTGGTTTTCCGGAAGCTGATGCCGGATTTTGCAAGTACATTTTCAATAGCAGACTCAAGAAGATCGCCAACCAGTTCACTCACCGAATCACGGTGCCCGGCAAATGGTCTTCCAAGAAATCGTTCATACAGCACATGGCATAAGGAACCCCGATGTCGGCAAGCGCTCGCAGGGAGATCGTTCCCTGAAGTGAATCCGCCTTATTGAGCCGGTGCAGCTTATCTTTTTTGACCTTTGGTGCTCCCTCACGGAGAAGGTCACAGGCTGTTTGCACGAGGGCTGTCATCCGGGCAGGCATCACACCCCCATTTTTTAGCGGCGCTTCCGGGGCCATCCTGATCTTTCTATCCAGTGATCGGACAAAGCCTTGAGTAACTTCGACTCATGTGCGTTGGGTTGCGACATAGGCCCACTCGGGAGGCGTGAATCCTAACATGGCCCTTAAAACGATGACCGAAATCGGCTCTGAAAACGTGACAGGTAAAATCTTGTCCGGCGAAAGGTCTTCAAAGCCTCCAGTTGCCTGTTTCAATGTTTCATATCCGCGCTCGAAAACTGGATACTCCACAAATCCAGCACCCTTGGGCATTTGCAAAAAATCGGATTCGAGGCATGCGAAAACCGACTCTGCAAATGCCCCTGGGTCTGCTTCAATCTCCTCGAAGGTCGCTTCAAAAGGATACTTGGTCTTCATCTTCACCATATGGGCTCCGATCTTCCGCAATGAGAACTTTCTGTATAGGAGGAAGTATTTTCGAGCCTCCTTCGAAAAAAGCTTCAACCCCCTGGATGCCGCCGAACTGCTCGATCCAGTTTTCTACCCGTTTTAATCGGTCGAAGGTATTCAAACGCTCGTTCCAGTCGCTTCGAAGCGACCATACGGCAAGACGCGCTAGATGCCCGAAGATAATGCAGCGGGCATCTCCTTTTGTCGCATTTAAACCGCTCTCCCTAAGGCATTCCAGGTCTTCCGAAACGATATCCGCAAGCCCTTGAGGAGAATCGGGAATCAATTTTCTGCTGATTCTGCCGGTTGTTCTCGAAACAAATACTGTATCCACAATGGAAGATTTAGTGTGGCTGATGTGAATCGAGGCCCCCATCTCCGCCGGACAGGGGAAAGAAGCTGAGCAGGTCAACCCGGCGTCTAATAAAGCTACCGCCACCGGATAGTAGGCTTGTTGTGCATTATGGTGATAGGTAAAGACAAACGGCGCGCCCGGCTTCAGTGCATCTGCCATTTTTCGATAAACCGACGAAAGTCCTTCGGCGAAATGGACGATGTCGCGCTTCATATTCTCGTTGCCGGTCAATTCTTTGGCGTTGCGCGTGGACTGAGGTTCGAAGGCAGGCACAGTGCGGCCTAAAAGCTTACGGAGCCAGATATAGCAAAAATCCATCAGTTCCGCGTATTGGACGTTTCCAAAATATGGAGGATCGGTAAAGACCGCATCCAACGAACCACCCTCAATCTCTTTTTCAGCTGCGTCGATGCACGCGATGTCCACGCTTCGTTTCGGCCGGCCCAAACCGTTGTCGTGGTCGCCGATCCATTCGCCGGTGATATCCTGCCTTATTTTTTTGCCGCTGTGGTGAACAATTTCAAACGGTGTGTCGCAGTATTCTTTGGCCTTGGTGAATTTGTCTATGATGTTGGACCACCCTCCTGAACCGATACTGACATTTCGCTTTTCATCCCGAATGCCCAGAAAGTTGGATTCACACTGGATGAGTCCGACCGGAAAGCCGTGAACGGAAAAAATGTCCAAAGATTTTAGGGCCATGGTATCGTAACGGCACAACAGATTCTGGTATCTAAGAAGGTCCGACAGATTCGTGGCCAGCGCGTTTCGCACCCTCCCATTTGTCTGCGAAAGGATCAGTCGGCAGCTTAGTTCAAGTGCTATCTTCTGGCGGTCGTTGAACATTTCATGATAGTGGGTATATCCCCAACGGAAAAGTCTGTCCGATTCATCGCCTGCAAGAATGCGATCGCCCGGAATCGAACTTGGGTCCATTTTTTGCCAATCTCTGGCTGCTTCCTGAACCTTGCCACGATCCTCCTTGTCGGGCGATTTGAAAAATCTCCCTTTATGCCCAGGCTTGCATGAGGGACAGTAGTATTCTAAGGCAAAAAGCCGGTGGTCGAGAGGACCCTTTTCCGGGCGTGGATACCGGTTGAGCGTTTTGCAATAAGGGCAGGCGCAATGATTTCGCGTTGCAGGACCGGAAATCCTAAACTCTTGCCCACAGGCAGAGCAGGTCCCGGGAGATTCCCGGTTATCGGTTTCCGACAAGGCTCCACATTTTCCGCAGACCAACACGTTTTTAGGGTGGCGACGGTCCTTGGAGATCAGATAACCTGGAAACAAGTCTATGGATTTGCTGCATTTTTCACACGGAAGGATCTTGACCCACAAAAAATATTTTACATGGGCCTCACCGTTGCCGCAGATTGCGCATTTTGTTCGGTACAAAGGACCGATGCGGCGTTCGATTTCAGCACGAAGTTCCCATGCTGAATCGCTGTATTTGTCTAAATCTAGATGCTCCAGCTCCTGCTTTACGATCCAGTAGGCCATGGGATTGATATCGCAGCCGACAACGTCGCATCCGATGCGATTGGCCTCCAGAAGCGGCGTTCCGCCCCCCATGAATGGGTCGGCCACCCGTATGCCAGGGAGGGAATTGGATTCATAAAACGATTTTTGAAGCGGTTTTTCGACGAATTCCGACAACAGCAAACCGCGGAATAGGGTGCCAGGCCGACGAGCAAACCACTTGTGAACCGCAATAATCGGCCGATAGTTCTGCTGAATCTGCTTTTCGCGAAGCGCGAGTCTGGCGATAAAGGGAATATCGAAAGTTCGTTCGATCATCGGATACGAAAACCCTTGCTGGGAGTACAGGAATTGGTGTCGGCTACCGCTGGTACAAGAGATCAAGGTGCCTGTTTGATACCACAGATCCTACCGAGGATAAATGCAGAACAAAATGGGCAGGTTTTCGTAGGGCTTTTCTACGAGCGCCTTTAAGAGAACCAGTCGGTATCTTGCGGCTGCAGCCTCGCATCACCGGTTGGTGTGGATCCATCCGTTGCCGGACGGCAACGGTCGAGTGGCTCGGCTGTTCACCGAATCGTCTCTATAGTTTATTCCCGGATCATGAGCAGCTTGAAGCCGAGATCCGGGTCGACGGCCCGGCCGGCCGCCGCGTCGACGAGTTCGAAAACGATCACTTCCATGATCTGCCAGACCGTCACGCCGCTGCGGATGCAGCCGGCCACCGCGTCTTTGTCCCGGCCGCAGGCCAGGTGCATGTGTAGAAGGGGGCCGCCTTCTTCGTCGGTGAAAATCGTGCCGGCGCCCACGATCTCGTGAACGTTTGAAAGCACGTGCATCATCGGATCGATGGGGCGGGCGTCGCCGTCTTCGGGTCCCACCACGAGGCGGCTGCCGGCGCCGGCGCCTCCCACGGCGACCAGGGCCGCGGCAAAGATGTTCTTTGTCCGGGCGAAGCGCTCGATCTCTTCGTGGACGATTTCTCCATGTTCGAGCCGGAGGACGAATATCCTGCCGGGTTTGGCTTCGGTGTATTGCATTTGCGTTTTTGCCTCCTTGAATCGGCGCAGAACGCCGCGAGTGGTCAGTTTTTCACTATAGAAAACGTCCTCGCATCCCTAAAGAAGTTTGGCATGTGCCAGTTGTTTTCGACGGCACGGGCCAGCTCGGCCGTAGAACCGATGTCTTTTGCTCGGTTTGCTTCTCCGCAACGGTTCTTTCCCACAGTCCAATAACCGACCTGTCGATGCTTATAGCAGGATGCCTGACCGGAGGAACGGAGTAGTCACACGCTGACAGGATGGAGCAAAGTATCAGCGTGATCCCTGAAAAAATAGATAGTCTTGAAAAAAAGCGGTGAGGCATCGTTACCCCTTTAGGTGACGATCATCAGCTGGATGTCGCAGACGTTGGTGTTGGTGGGGCCGGTTTTCAGCAGCCGGCCGACCGCTTCGAAAAAAGAATAGGCGTCGTTGTTCTTCAGGTAGTCGGCAAGGTGAAGATCCTTGCGGATCGCGGCCTCCATGATTTCCCTGCAGGCAAAGGCGCCGGCCGCATCGGTGGGCCCGTCGTTGCCGTCGGTGGAGGCGGCCAGAAAATACAGCCCTTCTGCGGCGGCCGGGTCCTGCTCGATCTCCGCTAAAAATGCCAGGGCCATTTCCTGGTTTCGGCCCCCCTTTCCTGATCCTTTGACGGTGACCGTGGTCTCCCCGCCGCCGATCAGGCAAAGGGGCCGTGGCCCGAACAGCCCCTTTCGGCGCGCGTCTTTACCGATCCCGCAATAGACCTTGGCCACTTCCCGGGCCTCTCCGACGATCTGGGAGGAAAGCAAAACCGGGGAAAACCCAAGCGTTTTCGCCGCTTCGGCGGCTGCTTCAAGACTGTGGTAGTTGGTTCCCACCACCAGGTTGTCGACCCTCCCGAAGACAGGATCGTCTTTTTTCGGGGTTTCGGGGATCGCTCCCTTTGCTCCCAAAGAAAGAATCCGCCGAGCCGCTTCCGGCAGGTCTGTCTCGATTTCGTATTTTTCCACGATCCGAAGCGCGTCGTCGAAAGTGGTGTCATCCCAGGTGGTGGGACCCGAAGCGATGGCGTCGAGCCGGTCTCCGACCACGTCCGACAAAATGAGATTGAGCGACGCAGCCGGGTGGATCATCTGCGCCAGCCGCCCGCCCTTGATCTGGGAGAGGTGTTTGCGCAGGCAGTTGATTTCGTTGATGGCCGCCCCGCAGCGGAGAAGCACTTCGGTGGCCGCTTGTTTTTGCTCCAGGGTCAGGGCTGCATGGCTTTGGCCGACACTGCCGGACCAGGGGCAGGGGATCAGGGCCGAGCCTCCCCCGGAAATGAGGGTGAAGACCAGGGTGGCCTCATCGGCCTGCCGGGCAAGGTCCGCGATCTGCCGGGCCGCCTCCATGCCGTTTTCGTCCGGGATCGGGTGGCTGGCTTCGATGGTCCGGATGCGGGAGAGTTTTTCGGTGTGGCCGTATTTGACCGCAATGAGGCCTTCTTCGACACGATTTCCTAAAATACCCTCCACCGCCTTGGCCATCCTGGCCGTGGCCTTGCCAAAGCCGATGACGAGGATCCGGTCGAACCGGGAAAGGTCGCATTGGAAGCGGTCCTGGCCGGTGTCCACCGTCAGGGCGTCGCCTTCCAGATGCAGACAGTCGTGGATCAGTGCCTCCGGATCGACGCGGGCAACCCCGGCCCGGAAAATCTTTTCCAGTGCTTTGAGGTAGGTTTCCATAGCCGGTCCGTAATGGATGGAGTGTGAACTCGCCCTGGATCGAACGTCCAGCGTCAAATGATCAATCGATAATAAGAACCATAACACAGGGGCAGAACCGTCGCCAGCAGGAGACTCACATTGACAGGTGTAACCTTTTAGGTTACGCTGTCTATGCCATGATAAAATCTTTCGGACATAAAGGTTTGGAGAGGTTTTTTTATACTGGATCGAAAAAGGGGATCAAGCCTGATCACGCCAAAAAACTGGCCCGAATACTTGACCGGCTGAATGCTGCAAAAGAAATAAAGGATATGAATTACCCGGGCTCCTTTCTGCACCGATTAGGCGGAGATAAAGAGGGCCAACATTCGGTAAGAGTGTCGGGCAACTGGAGATTATTCTTTGAATTTACAGCCGGCGACGCATACGTTGTTGATTATGGTGATTATCATTAAGGGTTTGAAATTATGAACAAAATGACAAGGTCTCCAACGCATCCGGGAGAGATCATAAAAGAAGACTATCTCCTGCCTTTGTCCATCACCATCACGGATATGGCTGAAAAGCTAGGGGTGTCCCGAAAAACGCTGTCGAAAATTATCAACGAACGTGGAGCCATAACGCCCGATATGGCTTTGCGGCTGGCCCGAGCCTTCGGCACGACTCCGGATCTGTGGCTCAATTTGCAGACAAATTACGATCTGTGGCATGCCGAGACTACATCCAGCGGCTGGAAGAAGGTAAAGCCCTTGCCGAAAGAAATTCTTTGTTGAGGAGGTTTGGAAGCACGCATTTCAGTTCCTACCACACCCGGCACAGCAGTCCTTTCAGGTAGCGCCCTTCGGGAAAGTTCAGCGCCACGGGATGATCGGCTGGCTGGTTTAAGCGGGCCAGAATCTGAACGTGCCGGCCGGCGTCCTGGGCGGCGCCGGCGACCACTTTTTGAAAAAGCTCG
>CAYPFH010000111.1:0-11148 GCA_964409825.1 uncultured Desulfobacterales bacterium
GCGGCAGACCGCCAGACGGCGGTCTGCCGCCGTATACCCTTGGATTTTGTAAGGATCCATACATCCCTGTCAAAGACCGTAGGTACATGTTCCGTGTCGAGGAGAGAATATGTCTAATCGGCGACGCCGGCCTACCGAGACAGAAGACGATGAAGACCCCGGAGATCCATCGGGCCTGAAACGGCAGGGGATGACCATTTGAGCGCCCTGCCCGCCCATCGACTCTCCGGCGATTATCGCCTGCTACCTCCGGTTTTTGCTTGAACGGAAAGGAGGTGTGAAAAACGTCGTGAAGCTGGAAAATAAAAAACAGATTGTCACGCAGCTCAAGGACAGGTTCGCCCAGGCAAAACTGGTCGTTCTGACCGATTACAAGGGGTTGAACGTGGCGGCCATGAACGATCTGCGGGCCAAGCTCAGAGAGGCCGGCATCGACTACCAGGTCGTCAAGAACACGCTGCTGCGGCGGGCCGCTCAGGAAACGGATGCGGCCGCGCTCATCGACAGCTTTACCGGCCCAAGCGCCATCGCCCTGAGTCTGGATGATCCGGTGGCCCCGGCCAAGGTGCTGACCGAATTTGCCAAGGCCAATGATAAGCTGGAAATCAAGGCCGGGGTGATGGAGGGCAAGTTCCTCGATGCGGCATCGATCAAGGCGCTGGCGGCCCTTCCATCGCGGGAGGTCTTGCTTGCCAAGCTGCTGTCGGTCCTGGTCGCCGTGCCGACCGGTATGGTGACCGTGCTCAACGAGATTCCGGCCCAATTCGTCCGGGTGCTTGCGGCTGTCCGAGACCAAAAAGAAGCCGTGTAGAAACAGCGTGTTTTTAACCTTCGCGAACAAATTCGTGCGATTTTCAAACTGGAGGTAGATCAAAATGGCAGATATCAGCAAAGAAGATGTGATCGAATTCATTTCCAATATGACGGTGCTGGAGCTTTCGGAACTGGTCAAGGAGATGGAGGAAAAATTCGGCGTTTCGGCGGCCGCACCTGTTGCCATGGCCGCAGCAGTGCCCGGCGCCGAGGCCGGCGGCGGTGCTGCCGAAGAAGAAAAGACCGAGTTCGATGTGATCCTGGTTGCGGCCGGGGACAAGAAGATTCAGGTCATCAAGGAGGTTCGGGCGATCACCGGGCTGGGGCTCAAAGATGCCAAGGCATTGGTCGACGAAGCCCCAAAACCGGTCAAGGAAGGCATGCCCAAGGAAGACGCCGAGAAGATGAAGGAACAACTCGAAGGTGCAGGCGCCCAGGTAGAGCTCAAGTAAGGCGCCTGGACCGCCGTGCCGAAACGTCCGGGACCGGTCCGGTCCATCGGGGGGAGGGCGGTGAAACGCCGCCCCCCCGCCACCGGCGGAAAACCCCGCCGAGGAACCCAAATCAGCAATTTTTGGAGATGCCATGTCGGAAAGGCTTTCGGCAGTCAAGCGTATCAGGAAAAATTTCGGGAAGATCCAGAAGATCGTCGACATCCCGGATCTGATCGGGATGCAGCGAGAGTCCTATCAGCGGTTTTTGCAGATCAACGTCCCGCCCGAGAAGCGGGAGGAGATCGGACTTCAGGCGGTGTTCCAGTCGGTTTTTCCCATTAAAGACTTTACGGGCAGCGCTTCGTTGGAATTTGTCTCTTACAGCTTCGGAGAGGTGAAGCACTCGGTCGACGAATGCATCCACCGTGGGATGACCCACGAGCTGCCCATCCGCATCACGGTGCGGCTTGTGGTCTATGACGTGGACAAGGAGACGGGCACCTCCAACATTCGGGACATCAAAGAGCAGGAGATCTACTTTGGCACCATCCCGCTGATGACCGACAAGGGGACCTTCATAATCAACGGAACCGAGCGGGTAGTTGTCAGCCAGCTTCACCGGTCTTCGGGTGTCTTCTTCGACCACGACAAGGGCAAAACCCACTCCAGCGGCAAGGTGATCTACACCTCGCGAATCATTCCGGTGCGGGGCTCCTGGATCGACATGGAGATCGATCCGAAGGACATCGTCTTTATCCGCATCGACCGCAGGAGAAAGTTTCCGGTGACCCTGCTTTTCAAGGCGTTCGGGTATTCAACGGAGGATCTGCTCACGTATTTTTACCCGACCGAGAGGATCATCGTCCGCGGCAAACGGCTGTTTCGGGAGTTCAAAGAGGAGTTTTTACGGGCCCAGCGGGCCAGCCGGGATGTAAAAGACCCCGAATCGGGCGAAATTCTGGTGAAAAAAGGGCGTCTTTACACCCAGCGCGCCCTGAAACAGATGCGCCAGGCCGGTATCGGAGAGATCCCAATTGCCGCAGAGGAGCTTGTCGGCCGGGCCTTTCCCTACACCATTCTGGATCCGAAGCAAGGCTCTCCCGTCGTACTGGCCAACGAGACCATCGACGAAGAAACCCTCGAAAAGCTTTCGGCGGCGGGAATCGACGAATTCGAACTGCTGTTCATCGATCCGGTCGCCGGAAGCGACTCGATTCGAAAGACGCTTTTGCTCGACAAGGTCGAGACCAAGGAAGAGGCCCTGGTCGAGATCTACCGGCGCCTCAGGCCCGGCAACCCGGCAACGCCGGAGGTCGCCCAGGAATTTATCGACCACCTGTTTTTCAAATCCGCCTACTACGATCTGTCCGGCGTCGGACGGATGAAGATCAATCTCCGGCTGGGCATCGGCACCCCCATCTCGGTGCGAACCCTTCGAAAGGAAGACATCCTGCTGACCGCCAAGACCTTGATCAAGCTTCGGGACACCCAGGGGGTCGTCGACGATATCGATCATCTTGGAAACCGGCGGGTGCGGGCCGTGGGCGAGCTGCTGGAAAACCAGTATCGAATCGGCCTGGTGCGAATGGAGCGGGCGATCAAGGAGCGGATGAGCCTCCAGGAGGTCGACGCGCTGATGCCCCACGATCTGGTCAACGCGAAGCCGGTATCGGCGGTGGTCAAGGAATTTTTCGGCACCAGTCAGCTTTCCCAGTTCATGGATCAGACGAACCCGCTTTCGGAGACGACCCACAAGCGGCGGCTTTCGGCCTTGGGGCCCGGAGGATTGACCCGTGAGCGGGCCGGCTTTGAGGTGCGCGACGTTCATCCGTCCCATTACGGAAGGATATGCCCGATCGAGACGCCGGAAGGACCCAACATCGGGCTGATCGTCTCGCTGAGCACATACGCCCGGGTCAATGATTACGGCTTTATCGAGACGCCTTACCGGGTGGTGGAAAATTCGACGCTCACCGATGAGGTCAAATTTCTGAGCGCATTCGAGGAAAAGGACCATCCCATTGCACAGGCCAACGCGCCGGTAGACGAAAAAGGAGAATACGTCAACCCGCTGGTGACTTCGCGGGTCGAAGGCGAATTCATGATGGTCAACCGGGAGGATATCCAGTTGATGGACATCTCCCCGGATCAGTTGGTCAGCGTCTCGGCCTCCTTGATACCATTTCTGGAAAACGACGACGCCAACCGTGCATTGATGGGATCCAACATGCAGCGCCAGGCCGTGCCGCTGATCGTCAGCGAAGCGCCACTGGTCGGCACCGGCATCGAGGGCGTGGTGGCAAAGGATTCCGGGGTGACCATCGTTGCCCAGAGAGATGGAACGGTGGTGGATGTAGACGCCTCGCGGATCGTCCTCTCCCATGAACCCGACGGCGGGCGCTTCGAAAAGCCGGTGACCATCTACAATTTGTCCAAGTTCGTCCGGTCGAACCAAAACACCTGCTTCAACCACAGGCCCATCGTCAAGAAGGGACAGGCGATCAAGGCCGGACAGATCATCGCAGACGGTCCCGCCACCGATCAGGGCGAATTGGCGCTGGGCAAAAATGTGATGGTCGCCTTCATGCCTTGGGGAGGATACAATTTCGAGGACTCGATCCTGGTCAGCGAACGGCTGGTCAGAGACGGGGTCTATACTTCGGTTCATATCGAAGAGTTCGAAGTCATCGCCAGAGACACCAAGCTGGGCAAGGAAGAGATCACCCGGGATATCCCCAATGTGGGAGAAGAAGCCCTGAAGGATCTGGATGAAAGCGGCATCATTCGGCTCGGTGCCGAGGTCAATCCCGGCGACGTTCTGGTGGGAAAGATCACGCCCAAGGGAGAAACCCAGCTGTCGCCGGAAGAAAAGCTGCTGCGGGCCATCTTCGGTGAGAAGGCAGGCGATGTGAAGGACACCTCGCTTCGGGTTCCGCCGGGCGTAGAAGGGATTGTCATCGACGCCAAGGTGTTTTCCCGTCGAGGCGTGGCCAAAGACGACCGGATGAACGAGATCGAAAACGAGGAAATCGCCCAGCTGGAAAAGGACCGGGACGACGAGCTGAAGATCACCGAGGAGATCGCCCGCAGGCAGATGGAAAGCCTGCTGGCCGGCAAAAAGCCTTCAGCGCCGCTCAAGCGCGGCAAAAAAACGCTCATCGGAAAGGGGGCCAAGATCGACGCCAAGACCCTTTCTGCGATTCCACTGGCACACCTGGAAGGGATCGTTTTCAAGGACGCCAAATTGACCGAGCAGGTCCACGAGATTCTGGAGCGTTACCGGGATCAATGCGAGCTTTGCCGAATTGCATTCGAGCAGCAGGCCAGCCGCTACGAGAAGGGCGACGATCTGCCTCCGGGCGTGATCAAGATGGTCAAGGTCTACGTCGCCATGAAGCGAAAGCTGGCTGTGGGAGACAAAATGGCCGGCCGGCACGGAAACAAGGGCGTGGTATCCCGAATTCTACCCCAGGAGGACATGCCGTATTTTTCCGACGGAACGGCCGTGGATATGGTCTTGAATCCTTTGGGGGTGCCGTCGCGGATGAATGTCGGCCAGATCCTGGAAATTCATCTGGGACGAGCGGCCAAGGGCCTCGGAAACCAGATCAACGCCATGATCGAGGAAAACAACCTCAAGGCGATCCGGCAGAAAATCAAAAAAATCTTCACCGGTTCGGAGGAGAAAAAGGCCGTTGCCGGTTTGAATGACGACGGAATCATGGCGCTGGCCCATTTTTACAAAAACGGCGTGCAAATGGGGACGCCGGTTTTTGACGGTGCCAAGGAGGGCGAGGTCAAGGCGCTGCTGGAGGAGGCCGGCGTGGAAATCTCCGGTCAGACGGTGTTGTACGACGGCCGAACCGGGGAACCGTTCAGCGAAAAGATCACGGTGGGTACCATGTATATGATGAAGCTCCACCACCTGGTCGATGACAAGATCCACGCCCGCTCCATTGGACCGTATTCCCTGGTCACCCAGCAGCCGCTCGGCGGAAAAGCCCAGTTCGGCGGCCAGCGCCTGGGAGAAATGGAGGTATGGGCCATGGAAGCTTACGGCGCAGCCCATGCGCTGCAGGAGTTTCTCACGGTCAAGTCCGACGACATGGCCGGCCGGACCCGGATGTACGAAAAAATCGTCAAGGGGCAGAATGTCCTGGAGCCCGGTCTGCCCGAATCGTTCAAGGTGCTGATGAAAGAGCTGCAGGCTTTGGGACTCGATGTCGGCCTGCTCGAGGAATAGAACCGGAAAGACCGCCCGGCGGCTTTACAGCCGGTCCGGCGGTGATCATCCATCGGAGGCGGCAGCTTATCGGCGCCTGCCTCCCCAAATCCGGACAGGATATGATTATGGAGACATTGTACGATTTTTTCGCCAAACCCACCGATCCGCGGCAATATACCGGTGTACGCCTTGCGCTGGCATCTCCCGAACAGATCCGGGAGTGGTCCCACGGCGAAATCAAAAAGCCGGAAACGATCAATTACCGGACCTTCAAGCCGGAGCGGGACGGGCTGTTCTGCGCCAAGATCTTCGGCCCCACTAAAGACTACGAGTGCAACTGCGGCAAATACAAGCGTATGAAGCACCGCGGGGTGATCTGTGAAAAATGCGGTGTGGAAGTCATCCAGTCCAAGGTGCGCCGTGAACGCATGGCCCATATCGAGCTTGCTACGCCGGTTTCCCATATCTGGTTTCTCAAGAGCCTGCCGAGCAAGATCGGAAATCTTCTCGATATCACGCTCAAGAACATGGAAAAGGTCCTCTACTTTGACAGTTACATCGTCATCGATCCGAAGGAAACTTCCCTGCAGCGGTGCCAGCTGCTCAGCGACGAGAAGTACATCGAGGCTTTGGAAACTTTCGGACCCGGCAAGTTCGAGGCCGGTATCGGCGCCGAAGCGGTCAGGACGTTGGTACAGGGCTTGGACCTGGACGCCCTTTACAAAGAGCTCAAGGAGGAGGTGCGCAGCACAGGATCCGACGCAAAGCGAAAGAAGCTGGCCAAGCGGCTGAAGATCGTCGACGCCTTCAGAAAAAGCGGCGTCGATCCGGTCTGGATGATCATGGAGGTGATCCCGGTGCTTCCCCCGGACCTGCGGCCCCTGGTCCCTCTGGAGGGGGGAAGGTTTGCCACCTCAGATCTGAACGATCTGTACCGCCGGGTCATCAACCGCAACAACCGCTTAAAGCGCCTGATCGAATTAAGGGCCCCTGAGATCATCGTTCGCAACGAAAAACGGATGCTGCAGGAGTCGGTGGACGTTTTGTTCGACAACGGCCGCCACGGAAGGGTGATTACCGGAACCAACAAACGGCCGCTCAAGTCCCTGAGCGACACCCTCAAGGGCAAGCAGGGGCGCTTCCGGCAGAACCTGCTCGGAAAGCGGGTCGACTACTCCGGCCGCACCGTGATCACCATCGGGCCGAATCTGCGCCTTCACCAATGCGGGCTTCCCAAGAAGATGGCCCTTGAGCTGTTCAAGCCGTTCGTCTACTACCGGCTCGAACAAAAAGGGTTCGTCTCCACCGTAAAAAGCGCCAAGAAAATGGTCGAGCGTGAGGTGCCGGAGGTGTGGGACACCTTAGACGAGGTGGTCAAGGAATATCCGGTCATGCTCAACCGGGCGCCTACCCTTCACCGCCTCGGCCTGCAGGCGTTTGAACCGCTGCTGATCGAGGGAAAGGCCATCCAGCTTCATCCGCTGGTTTGCACGGCGTTTAACGCGGACTTCGACGGCGATCAGATGGCCGTGCATGTTCCGCTGTCGGTGGAGTCCCAGATCGAAGCGCGGGTCTTGATGCTGTCGAGCAACAACATTCTTTCGCCGGCCAACGGCAGCCCGATCATCGTTCCGACCCAGGACATCGTGCTGGGCATCTACTATATGACCCGGAGCGTGACCGGAACCAAAGGCCACGGAATGACCTTTGCCAATCCCGAAGAAGTCCGGTGTGCGTACGATGCCGACGCCGTAGATCTCCACACCAAAATCCGGGTCCGGATGGACGGCAAGATGGTCGATACCACCGTGGGGCGCATTCTGCTCTGGGAGATTATTCCCAAGGAGAGCATTTTCCGAATTCGGCAGATCGCCTGTGAGGAAAAATCCGACGCCGACGCCGCCTATCTGGAGCTTGCCGGCGGCGCAGATTTTGTCGAGATGGTTCGAAAATATTCCACTGCCGCCGACCGGGAAAACGACGGCCTGGTAGGGCTGCTCCGAAAAGACGAATTCGCCCGGGTGTTCCGCGTGTCCGAAGATGTCGCAGAAGCCATCTTTTCGCTGGAGGTCGGCCAAACCACCGACGTGATCGACGCCGAAGGGACCTACCATATATTTCAGGTCATCGAAAGAAGGCCGGAAATTCCCTTCGAGCTGGTCAACAAGGTCCAGGAGAAGAAATCTCTCCGGGAGTTGATCGACTACGCCTATCGAAACATCGGCCCCAAGGCCACCGTGATTCTGTCGGACCGGCTAAAAGACCTCGGATACGCATACAGCACCACCGGCGGACTGTCGATTTCCATCGACGCCATGATCATTCCCGAAGCCAAATGGGGCATTCTTCAGGCCGCCGATCGCCAGGTACAGGAGATCAACCGGCAGTACACGGAAGGGTTGATTACCCAGGGCGAGAAGTACAACAAGGTCGTCGACATCTGGGCCAAGGCGACGGACGACGTGGCCAATGAAATGATGGAGGTCATGAAAATGGCCCCTGTTCGGGATGCAGATGGCAATCTGGTCACCGACGAAAAGGGCAACGAGATCATCGAAGAGAGCTTCAACCCGATCTATATGATGGCCGACTCCGGTGCCCGTGGCAGCAAGGACCAGATGCGGCAGCTGGCCGGCATGCGCGGCCTGATGGCCAAACCTTCCGGGGAGATCATCGAAACGCCGATCCAGGCCAACTTCCGGGAAGGTCTGTCCGTGCTCCAGTACTTTATCTCCACACACGGCGCGCGAAAGGGCCTGGCCGACACTGCATTAAAGACCGCCAACTCGGGGTATCTGACCCGGCGGCTGGCCGATGTCGCCCAGGACTGCACCATCATCGAAGACGACTGCGGCACCACCATGGGAGTTGAAGTCGAGCCGCTGACCGAAGGGGGCGAAGTGATCCAGCGCCTCGGCGAGCGGATCCTGGGGCGCGTCGCCGCCGAAGACATCCTCGATCCGTTTACCGACGAAGTGCTGATTCCGGCCGGAGGGGATGTCGACGAAAATGCAGTGGATCGGATCGAAGATGCCGGCACCCCCCGGGTCAAGATCCGATCGGTGCTCACCTGCAAGAGCGGTTACGGGGTCTGTGCCAAGTGTTACGGCCGCGATCTGGCCCACGGCGGCCCTGTGGAGATGGGCCAGTCGGTCGGGATCTTGGCGGCCCAGTCCATCGGCGAGCCCGGTACCCAGCTGACCATGCGGACCTTTCACATCGGCGGCACCGCCAGCCAGCGGGTGGAGCAGGCCGATATCCGGGCCCGGGTCGACGGAACCGTCAAGTTCATCGATTTGAACGTGGTTCATCGCGCCGACAACCACCATGTGGTGATGAACCGGCGCGGCGGCGAGTTTGCCATCATGAGCCAAACCGGCAGGGAGCGGGAGCGCTACCCTGTGATCTACGGCGCCCACCTGCTGGTGAGCGACGGCCAGGAGGCTCAGGCCGGCGAGCTTCTGGCCACCTGGGATCCGTTTACCACGCCGATCATCACGGAGGTCGACGGTACGGTCAAGTTCGGGGACATCCTCCCCGGAAAGACCATGCAGGAAAAAGTCGACCCGGTCACCGGAAAATCGAGCCGGACCATCATCGAAGCCAAGTCTTCCGAGGTGCGGCCGCGGGTATCGATCAAGGATATCGATGGAAAGACCGCCAAGCTCCCCCGGACTTCGGGGGCGGCCCGCTATGTGCTGCCGGTCGAGGCCGTGCTCATGGTCGAAGAAGGCGATCCGGTCAAGGCCGGAGACATTCTGGCCAAGCTGCCGCGGGCCACGACCAAGACCAAGGACATCACCGGCGGTCTGCCCCGGGTGGCCGAGCTGTTTGAAGTGCGCAAGCCCAAGGAGGCGGCGGTGCTCAGCGAAATCGACGGCTACGTCTCCATTGCCAAGGGCACCCGCAAGGGAAAGCAAAAAATAACCGTGACTCCGGTGGATGTCGGTGAAAAGAAGGAATACCTGGTTCCGCGGGGCAAGCACATCAATGTATACGAAGGGGATTTTGTCAGGGCCGGAGAGCAGCTCGTCGGTGGATCGGCCATTCCCCAGGACATCTTGAACATCAAGGGGGAAGTGGCTCTGGCCCGATATCTGGTCGACGAGGTCCAGGAAGTGTACCGCCTGCAGGGGGTGCGGATCAACGACAAGCACATCGAGGTGATCGTCCGGCAGATGATGCGCCGGGTAAAGGTGGTCAACGTCGGCGACACCGAGCTGATTTTAGAGGAACAGGTAGATCGCTCCCACTTCGAGCATATCAACCAGGAGGTGGTGGCCAACGGCGGCCGGCCGGCGGTGGCCGAGCCCTTGATCCTCGGCATCACCAAGGCTTCCCTGTCAACGGACAGCTTCATCTCCGCGGCTTCCTTCCAGGAAACGACCAAGGTGCTCACCGATGCGAGCATCGCCGGCGCCGTCGATCACCTGAGGGGCCTGAAGGAGAACGTCATCATGGGCCGGCTCATTCCGGCCGGCACCGGACTGCCGCAATACCGGAAAGTCGATGTGGAGATGGTCTAAAGTGACGAAAAGATCTTGACAGAGCATGCATTGCGATATACAAGATTGCTTTTGTCAAAATTTGATTTTGCAGTTGGTGATCGAACGGGGAGCGAAGGAAAAAAGATGCCCACAATCAACCAGTTAATCCGCAAGGGCCGGGAGCAGGTCAAGAAAAAGAAGAGCACCCCGGCGTTGAAGGGGGCTCCCCAAAAGCGGGGAGTGTGCACGCGCGTCTATACATCGACGCCGAAAAAACCCAATTCTGCGCTCCGCAAGGTTGCCCGTGTCCGGCTGACCACCGGGATCGAGGTGACCGCCTATATCCCGGGTATCGGCCATAATCTGCACGAGCACTCTGTGGTTCTGGTGCGCGGAGGCCGGGTCAAAGACCTGCCCGGGGTCCGCTATCACATCGTCCGCGGAACGCTGGACACCCTCGGGGTGCAGGACCGGAGACAGGGGCGGTCCAAATACGGAGCCAAGAGACCGAAATAGATCCGCGACGGATTGTAAAAATGCATGAAGCCTGTTTTCGTTCATGCATTTTGCGTATGGACATTCATCCATTGGAGCAGGGGTAGCAGATGCCGAGAAGAAGAGAGGTGCCGGTTCGGATCGTGGTTCCCGATTCGCGGCACAACAGCAAACTGGTTGCCAAATTTATCAATTCGTTGATGCATGACGGGAAAAAGAATACCGCCGAAGGTATTCTTTACGGTGCGTTTGACCAGATCGAGCAAAAGGCCAAGGAGTCTCCGCTGAAGATTTTCGAGGCTGCCGTTGAAAATGTTCGGCCCATGGTTGAGGTCAAGTCCCGTCGTGTGGGGGGCTCCACCTATCAGGTGCCCACCGAGATCCGGCCCCAGCGGCGCACCGCTTTGGCCATCCGATGGCTGATCAGTTATGCCCGAGGGAGATCTGAAAAAGGCATGGTGCCGAAGCTGGCAGGAGAATTGTTCGATGCGGCCAACGGCCGCGGAGCGGCGGTCAAAAAGAAAGAGGACACCCACCGAATGGCAGAGGCCAACAAGGCCTTCGCCCACTACAGGTGGTAGCGCCGGTTTCCGGCCGGAACAATCCAACAAATCATCCCGGACGTAAGGGAGGTTGACGAGATGGCGAAGGCGAAGTTTGAGCGGAAGAAGCCGCACGTAAACGTAGGGACGAT
>CAYPFH010000112.1:0-6575 GCA_964409825.1 uncultured Desulfobacterales bacterium
GCGCGTCCCTCCACCGGCAGAGGCTTCGTGGGAAGTTTCACTATTGATCAAACTGATCGCCTCGCGGTCAGCGGCGGGGCTTATGTTCGAAAAACGGTTGCCTGAAATGGCCCGGCATTGCGCAGAGAAAATTCCCTTGGCCTCCGCCTTTCCGGTGCCGACACATGGTGTTTAAGATAAGCGGTAGTATAGCCCATTGCCCCACGAATGACAACTGCAGAGGTCTCCCGCGCGGGAAGGGAAGGCAAAAAAATGTTGAGATTTTGATGTGTTTATCCTATTATCACCGGGGTCTTCGCCACAAGAGGATCCGATTCCATGCCGCCTTCCCATTCCAGCATGCGGCCTACAGGAGACAAATATGCTCATTCGCTGTTATGGTGCGCGGGGTTCTATTCCGGTCTCCGGAAGACAGTTCCTCAAGTACGGCGGCGATACCACCTGCCTGGAGATCCGCACGAAAAACGACGAGATCATCGTCGTGGACGCCGGTTCGGGCATCCGGCGGCTCGGCAATCGCCTCAAGGACGAGGGGCGGTTTGAATTTCACTTTCTGATGACCCATTCCCACTGGGATCATATTCTCGGCTTTCCCTTTTTCAAACCCCTTTACGACGAGCGGACCCTGATCCACCTGGTGGGATGTCCTTTGGCCCAGGGAGATATCTATAAGCTGATCGAAAAATCGATGAGTGCCCCGTTCTTTCCTTTAACCCTGCAGGACTTGAAGGCCAGCATAGACTACACCCCCGAGTGCCGGCCCGGGGCGGCCATCGACAGCATTGAAATTTCCAGCATCAATCTGAGCCATCCGAATCTGGGCTCCGGCTACAAGTTCGTAGAAGACGGAAAGAGTTTCGTCTTTCTCACCGACAACGAACTGGCCTACACCCACCGGGGGGGCCGCTCCTTCGAAGAATACGCCGAGTTTTCCCGGGGCGCAGACCTGCTGATCCACGACGGAGAATACACGCCTGAACAATACCGTTTCACGAAAAGCTGGGGCCATTCCACCTATCTGGACGCTTCGAGCCTGGCAATTGCCGCCGAGGTAAAGCGCTTTGGGCTGTTTCATCACAACCAGGACCGGACCGACGAAGAGCAGGATGACATCGTACGCGACTGCAGGGAGTTTCTCGAAACCAGAAACGTCGACATCGAGTGTTTTGCCCTCACCCAGGATTTCGAGCTTGAGTTGTAATAAAATCGCTGCCGCAATAAAATCGCGCGCGCGATTTTATTAGTTAAGTATTCAACTTTATGGTTTCGGCGCTCATAGAGCGAAATGGTTGATTTGATGACGGTATACGCTGTCTGAGCTCCTTAGGATACCTTGCATCAGCGCTTGACTGAGCCGTTTTCGAAAGTTCCTGCCATCCAGACTTCTCGCCGTTTTGGTTGAGCTTTGGCCTGCGCTGATGTTAGGTATCCTTTGGAGCGAGTTCGTATACCGGCAGCAAATTATTCATTTCGCGGCATGATGAATCCCGAAAGTTGAGTTAAGTACTTACATAAATACGAAATTCGAAATTCCGGTTCTCTATAAAGCTCAAGGAGAGGAAACATTGGCTGAGCAGCTTGCCCGTTCCGGACAGGAAACCGCATCCGCTCTTCTTGAGAAAACCCTCAAATACCGCTGGGTGATTTTCTGGATCCTGGCCTTCTGCTACATCCTTGTCTACTTTCACCGGCTGTGCCCTGCAGTGGTGGCCGTGGACATGATGCAGGACCTGAAATCCGGAGGCGCCCTGACCGGCCTGCTGGCAGCGGCCTATTTCTATCCTTACGCGATTATGCAGCTTCCGGCCGGCCTCCTGTCCGATTCCTGGGGACCGAGAAACACGATCACCCTGTTTTTCGGGATCGCTTTTGCCGGTTCCCTGATCCTCGGCTATGCGCCCACCGCTGCCTGGGCCATCACCGGAAGAACCCTGGTGGGGCTGGGCGTGGCCATGCTCTTTGTTCCCACCATGAAGGTACTGGCCGAGTGGTTTCACCCGCGGGAATTCGCTTATATGACCGGCATCCTCATGGCCATGGGCGGCATCGGCTCGCTAAGTGCCGCCACGCCGCTGGTCTGGCTCAGCTCCTGGCTGGGGTGGCGCCATTCCTTTGCCGCCGTCGGAGGGACAACCCTGGTTCTCGGAATCCTGGTGTGGGCATTCGTCCGGGACCGGCCGGCCGATTTCGGATGGCCCGCCCCTGAAACGCCCGACGCGCCGGCCGTGCCCGGGGCCGGACTGCTTCAGGGGGTCGGTACGGTGCTGTCGACGCCCCACTTCTGGCCCCTGGCCATGTGGTTCTTCTTCACCTTTGCCATTTTCTTCAGCTTCGGCGGCCTTTGGGGAGGGCCCTTTCTGATCCAGGTATACGGCATGAGCAAGGCCCAGACCGGGGGAATCCTCTCCATGCTGGCCGTGGGAATGATCTTCGGAAGCCCGCTGCAAAGCTTCCTCTCGAACAGGGTGTTCAAGAGCCGCAAGCCGGTCATCGTGCTTTCAAGCTGCATCGTTCTTTTTCTGACGGCGGCCCTGGCGTTTCGCACCGCATCGATTCCAGCGCCTGCCCTCTACGTGATCTGTCTGCTGCTCGGCATCTTTGGCAGCGCCGTGGTGGTGATCGGATTTACCGCGGCAAAAGAACTGTTTCCCGTTCGCATGGCCGGCACTGCCACCGGCCTGATCAACCTGTTTCCCTTTGCCGGCGGGGCCGTATTTCAGCCGGTGCTCGGATGGGTGCTTGAACGCCACGGGACGGTGGAGCAAAGCTTCACTCTGGCAGGCTACCGGCAGGCGATGCTGGTGCTGTTTTTCTGTGCGGTGATCGCCGCCGTTTCGGGGCTGTTCATGAAGGAAACGATGTCCAAGAGATAGATGAAACAGTGGATTGGCGTGTGGTGTTTGGTGTTTGGTGTTTGGAATTTGGTGTTTGGAATTTGGGATTTGATTTGTCTGGGTCGGGCGGCGATATGCCCGGGAAACGGCAGCGATTGAGATGAAACGAATCATCGCCCTCATTATCGTGTTGGTTGCAGCGGCTGCGGGGCCGGCAGCGGCGGAGCCGCTCGACAACGGAGTATTTCGAAAGGCCCGGGAAGCCATGGTGGCAAACCAGATCATGGCCCGGGGCATCTCCGATCCCCTCGTGCTGTCTGCCATGACCCGTGTCAGGCGGCATCTTTTCGTTCCGCCTTCGCACAGGAATCAGGCCTATGCCGATCATCCGCTTCCCATCGACGAAGGGCAGACCATATCGCAGCCGTACATCGTTGCGCTGATGACCGAGCTTCTCGAACCGGAACCAAACCACCGGATCCTGGAGATCGGGACCGGATCCGGCTACCAGGCAGCGGTGCTGGCCCAAATCGTCGACGAAGTCTACACGATCGAAATCGTGGCGCCGCTTTACGAAAAAGCCTCCCGGCAGCTGGAAACCCTTGGCTACGACAACGTCCACTGCCGGCTCGGAGACGGCTACAAGGGATGGCCGGAGGCAGCCCCTTTCGACGGCATTCTGATCACCGCGGCGGTGGACCATCCCCCTCCGGCCCTGGTCGAACAGCTCAAAGACGGCGGCCGGCTCGTCCTGCCCAAGGGCGACCCCCGGGGCATTCAGACCCTGGAGGTGGTCACCCGCACCGGAAGCACCACACAGACCCGGAAGATCATCAATGTCCGGTTCGTTCCGATGACCGGAGAAGCAGAAAAATAAATGCGCTGCCGCGCATTTATGAGATGCGGCTGCGCCGCATTATTTAGACAAAACTGGGATAGTCACCGACCATCGGCTGGATGGAGCCGCCCAGTTTGATCGATGCTGAAACTGTCGAAGCCTCTGCCGGTGGAGGGACGCGCGCAGTCTAGTCCGTGCTGCCGGTAACGACCAAATGCCGGCCACGACGGAGCGTGGCCCTCCAAGCCCACACCCATCGGCCTCCGGCGGCCCCAAGCTGGAGGATTCCGGATAAGCGCAGAACCTTTTTTGTGAGAACGCGGCCCCTGAGAATGGCGAGGACGATCTTTCCGAACTCGCCCGGCAGAATTTGTCAATACCGGCGGTTTCTGGCAGTCCATGAGCCGAATGTTTCCGATTTTTGGGCCGCCGGCTGTGCTGCCAAAAGAACACATCATGGGCAATGATCCATACAGTTACGGGGCGCGGTTCTACGACCGTCTCATCGAGCCGTTTCTGTCCTCCATTCGTCGAAAAACCGCGGCGCTGATCATGGAGCAGGCCCGCCGGGATTCCGCTTTCCGAATCCTGGAAGTGGCCTGCGGCACCGGCAATCAGGCACTGCGGATTGCCGAGGGTGGATTTCGTCCGACCGTCGTGGACAAATCGCTGCCCATGCTGCTGCAGGCGGCGCACAAACGCCGGCACCTCGCCGATGGCGATTTTTTTCCGACCCGGGCCGACGCAACCGCCCTGCCTTTTGCCGAAGGCGTGTTCGACGCGGTCGTTGTCCAGCTCGGACTCCATGAGATGGACGGCCCGGTCCGGGCAGCGGCCATGGGAGAAATCATCCGGGTGGCCGCAAGCGGCGCCTCCATCCTGGCCGTCGATTTTCTTCCTTCCCCCGGTTTTACCGCGGCCAATATCGCCCTGACCGCCGTGGAATTCGCGGCCGGCCCGACGCATTTTAAAAACGGGCGGGCCTTTCTCCGCGACGGCGGCATCGAAGCCCTGCTGGCCGGTTTCGGTTTGGAGATCGAAAGAACCTGGAAGTTTGTCGGCGAAACCATCGGGATGGTTTCGGCCCGGAAGCGGTAGTACGTTTGCGAAAATACAGTGGTACTGAAGCGTCAAGAGCGTATTCGGTATGGGGATGGTAAGTAAAGACGAAAAATACGAAATTCGAAGCACGAAACATTCGGATTTCGAATTTGAAAAGCCAAACGATCTCCAATGAAGATTCTCCTTGTCTACCCCTACTGCCTGGAAGAGCGGATCCACGAAGAAGACGTCCGGGTGCCTCCCATCGGCCTGTACAACGTGGCGGCGGCCCTGATCGAAGCAGGCCACGATGTGGTCCTGGCCAATTTCCACGACAAAAAGGGAAGGACGGAAGACATCCGGCGGAGTGTCGCCGGGCAAAAACCGGAGCTGGTCGGCATCTCGATTCTCAATGCCAACCGGTCAGGGGGCATCGAAATCGCACGGATCGTCAAGCGGATCGACCCGCAGACAACGGTGGTGATGGGCGGTGTCGGGGCCACTTTTCTCTGGAAGCTGCTCCTGGAGCATTTTACTCAAATCGATTACGTCGTGGTAGGCGAAGGGGAGCGCACCGTCACCGAGCTGCTTCGCCGGCTGGAAGAGCCAGGTGCAAAGGAGGCGGCGACCGTGCCGGGCATCGCCCGCCGTGACAACGGCAGAGCGGTTTGCAACCCGCCGGCGCCGCCGATCGACAATCTGGACGCCCTTGCCGACCCGGCCCGCTATTTTACATTCTCCCACGTGGTGTCGAGCCGTGGATGCCCCGGAAACTGCCGGTTCTGCGGTTCTCCGCGGTTCTGGCAGCGCAGGGTGCGTTTTTACAGTCCGGCCTACTTCGTCGATCAGCTCGAACGGCTGCACGAAAAGGGCATCGGCTTTTTTTTCGTCTCCGACGACACGTTCACCCTGAAACCCAAGCGGGTCATCGACATCTGCCGCAGGATGCTGGACCGGGGCCTGAACGTCTCCTGGGCCGCCATCTCCCGGGTGGACCGGATCGACGAGGAGATGCTTTTCTGGATGCGAAAGGCGGGATGCATCCGGATCAGCTATGGCGTCGAGCACGGATCGCCGAAGATCCGGCGCAGTTTAGGCAAGCACTTCACCGACGAGCAGATTCGCCGGGCATTTGCCCTGACCACCGGCTACGGTATCATGGCCAGGGCCTACTTCATCTACGGCTGTCCGGGCGAAACCGACCGTACGGTAGATCAGACCATCGGGCTGATCCGAAAAATCCGTCCGCTGAGTGCGATCTTCTATCTGCTGGCCCTGTTTCCGGGCACCTCGCTATACGAGGACTACCGAAACCGTCGAGGAATCGGCGACGAAATCTGGCTCGAAAACAGCGAAGACATCCTGTACTTTGAAACCGACCCGCACTTGAGCCGGGAAAAGGTGCTCTCCTTCGGCAAACGACTTCGCAGCACCTTCTATCGTGAGCTGCCCGGGTTCGCCGGGTCCGTCGAACTGGTTAAAGACCCGGAGTTGGCGCCGCTCCACGCCGACTTTCTTTCGCGCCTGGGCCTGACGTTCACCCACGGCGACTATGCCGCCGTCGAAGAGATCCCGGAAAAGGAAAAAACCGCCGAGGCTCTGTTCCGCAGAGCCCTTTCCTACCACCCCGACCACCGGGCCTACCTGGGCCTGGGGCTCCTGGCCCAGCGCAGCCGCGACTTTGGCGAATCGATCCGCGTGCTGTCAGAAGGATTCGAGCACTTCCCGAAAAGCGAGGCGCTGCACACCTGCCTGGGGATCGACTACATGAACCTGGGGGATTTTCGAAAAGCGCTGGACTGCTTCAAGCCGTTTGCCGGCAGCCCCCCGGTAGACGAATACATCGCGGCGTGCCGGAAGAG
>CAYPFH010000112.1:6675-11091 GCA_964409825.1 uncultured Desulfobacterales bacterium
CTGGAAGATTCCGGACAGGCGAATTCATGAAATTTCCAGGATAGCAGGCGATCGTGCTTTCAGGCCGGCGCCACCTCGACCCGGCTGCAATGAAAAGCGCTGGTTTCGCCCGCATCGGTCAACCGCTGGCTGGTGAGCTGATTGACCCCCTTGCCTTCCGGGTGAAGGCCGGGCCAGCGCAGCCCTTCAGCCACCAACAGTTCGGGTCGGGTGTCTTCGGTCACACGGGCCGTCAGGCGGCATTCGCCCCGGTCGTTGTAGACCCGCACCAGACTGCCGTCTGAAATCCGCCGCTGCGCAGCCGTAATGGGGTGGATCAGAACACCGGGCGGCCCGGCCGCCCGGCGAAGGGCCGCAATTTCGTTGAAGGCCGAGTTGAGGAAAAGCCGATGCGGCGGGGTGATGAATTCCAGTTCGTATCGGCTGCCCCCTTCAGCGTCGCGAACCGGTCGTCCGTCTGGAAGCGGGTCCAGGCCCATATCGGCCCAGGTCTGCGAAAAGAATTCGACTTTGCCCGACGGGGTGGCAAAAGACTCGGCATAGGGGTTGTCGGCAATGTTCAGGCAAACGGCCCTGCCGGAAAGAATTCGCGCCTTGTCCAGCCCCGCCATATAGGGCGACGGGTCCGCCAGAAGTTTTTTGATGCACTCGTCTTCGGTCATGGAAAAAACCGGTTCGACAAACCCCATCTTCCGCGCCAGGGCCTGAAAAATGGCAAGGGTCGATCGGCTCTGTCCCACCGGCGGAATAACCGGCTCGGCCAACTGGAGGTAGTTGTGGCCGAAAGCGCGATACAGGTCCTTGACTTCCAGGAAGCTGGCCCCGGGCAGCACGATGTCGGCCATGCGGGCCGTGTCGGTCATGAACATCTCCTGAACCGAGACGAAAAGATCCTCCCGGGCCAGGCCGGCCATCACCTGCCTGGACTGGGGGGCAACCGCCGCCGGATTGGACAGGTAGACGTGCAGATACCGGATCGGCGGGTTTTCCAGTTGGGTCAGGGCCTGGCCGAGCTGGACCATGTTGACCCAACGGGTTTTCGGCGGGCACAGATCGGGCCGGGTCCAAAAGGAAAGATCCGACGGTGCACCGCCGAGCGATCGGGTGATGCCGGCGCCGGGCCGTTCAAACGCGCCCGCCAGCCCCGGCAGCAGGGCAATGGTCCGCAGCGCCATGGCCCCGGCGAGCTGCCGCGCCGGGCCCCAACCGGTGCGGATGTAAGGGCGTTTGGCCCGCCCGTATCCTATGGCCAGTTCACGAATCTGTTCGGCCGCCACCCCGCAGATGCCGGCCGTCTTTTCCGGCGGGCAATCGACAGCCCGGTCCTTAAGGGCTTCGAAGCCGACGGTTCGCCTGGCAATGAAGTCATGATCGAGAAGATTTTCCTCGATCATCACGTTCATCATTCCCAGGGCCAGGGCCGCATCGGTGCCCGGACGAATCATCAAATGGGTGTCGGCCCGCTTGGCGGTCTCTGTCCGGTACGGATCGACGACCGCCAGGCAGGCACCGTTTTTCCTGGCCTTCTGAAAAAAGGGCCAGGCGTGCACATTGGTGGTCAGGGTATTGGACCCCCAGATGACGATAAAATCCGAAGATGCAGCGGTTTCAATGGCCGTTGATGGACCGCCGCCCAGGCTGGCCTTGAATCCGGCGGTGGCCGCCGCTCCGCAGATAGTGGGCATCATCCGGCTGGCGCCGAGCTTGTGAAAAAAAGCATGCCCCGCATGACGATGGACAAGTCCCATGTGCCCGGCGTAATAGTACGGCAGGACCGCTTCGGGTCCGCAGGAAGCGCTCACCCTGTCCATCTGTTCTGCCATCCGATCCAGTGCCTCGTCCCAGGCAATGGGGGCAAACCGGCCCGATCCCTTGGGACCGGTTCGGATCAGCGGGGTCAGGATCCGTTCGGCGTTGTGGACATGGTCGGGGAAGTAGGCCGCCTTTTTACAGATAAAGCCTCGTGTAAAGGGATGCTCCGGATCCCCCTTGACGGCAATGATTCTGCCATCCTGGACCCGGACAAGCAAGCCGCAGGTATCCGGGCAATCTTTTGTACAAACCGAGCGTTTCCACATCGCAAGGTCTCCGTTTCGGAAATCATAAAGGTCCAATGATCGGGCTGTTACGGCATTTCAACAATGCGCTTATCCGAAATCCTCCAGCATCGAGCAGCCGGAGGGCGATGGGGGTCGGCTCTCCTGCCGGCCAAAACTCGCCAGCAAGGCTGCGTAAAGACGGCCGCGGATTCGGATAGCAGAATATAGCATCGACAAAAGAGAAGTGCCGGAAAGAACCCATTGCCTGCGTTGCGGCCGTCTTAACGCAGCCTAACCGGCTCAGACAGTTGCCCGCCATACGAGCCGACCCCCATCGCCCCCCGGCTTGAATTTCCTTGAGCTTTATGAAGAACCGGATTCAACAAAGCAGCCGTCCCCTAAAAGCAGCGGAATAAACTTCCGGTTGGCCTTCGGGAAGGGATAATCGTCGAGCCGGCGGGGAAGCACCCAGACAAAATCGACGGGACCGTTTAGCAAGACCTTTCCTTTTTCGTACCGGCAGCAAAAGACGTCCATCACGATCTTAAAATGGGTGTATGCGTGGCGGACCCGGGCGATGTGCTCTTCAACCGACACAGCCAGCCCCACCTCTTCTGAAATCTCTCTTCGGCAGGCCGCCTCGGCGGATTCTCCCTTGCGGATCTTTCCGCCGGGAAACTCCCAGAGTCCTCCGAGCAGCCCCTCGGGCTTTCTTTTGGTAATCAGCACCCGGCCGTTTTTGTATACCACCCCCACGGCAATGGCAACCTCCGGCACCGGCTTTTTCTTGTTCCGCACGGGAAACGCCGCCGTCGCATCGCTTTTCCGCGCGGCGCAAAAACCGGCAAGGGGGCAGCGGCCGCAGGCGGGGCTGCGGGGCGTGCAAACCAGGGCGCCGAGCTCCATGAGCGCCTGGTTGAAGGATCCCGGGTCCGGGCGGTACAGCAGGCGCTGGGCTTGCCGCTGAAACACGCTGTCGGCGCCGGGCCCGTTCACCGGAGTTTCGATCATCAATAACCGGGCCAGAACCCGCTTGACGTTGCCGTCCACCACGGCAAAGGGCTTTTTAAAGGCGATGGAAAGCACCGCCGCGGCAATGTAGGCACCGACACCGGGCAGGCTCCGAAGATCGTCGGGATCGTCCGGCAGACACCTTCCGAACCGGTCGACGACGACGCCCGCGGCCCGGTGAAGATTTCGCGCCCGGGCGTAGTATCCCAGCCCCTCCCAAACCCGGAGCACCTCCTGCTGATCGCTCCGGGCCAGGGCTGCCATGTCCGGAAAGGCCTTCAGAAACCGCTCGTAATAAGAAACGACCGTGTCGACCCGGGTCTGCTGGAGCATGACCTCCGATACCCATATCCGGTATGGATCGCCGGTCTGCCGCCACGGCAGCGGGCGCCGATTCTTCCGGTACCAGGACAGAAGCCGTCTGCGGATTTCTTCTTCGCTCATGATGTCTTTAGGGCCCGCTGCAGTCGGTACGCGCGGACCGAGTCGGCGGAGTAGATGGCCAGCGCCGTCCAGATCAGGGCGAAGGTAAGCAGCTGAGAGGACGCCAGCGGCTCACCCCATAAAAATACCGCCAGCAAAAAGGTGCAGGTCGGGGCGATGTACTGGAGAAAGCCGATGGTGGCCAGCCGAAGCCTCCGGGCGCCCCGCGTAAACAACACCAGGGGCAGTGCCGTCACCAGGGCTGCGGCCATCAGAAGCAGATCGGTTTGAAGGCCGAGGTGCAGAAACGCGCCCCGGCCGACGCTGTCCAGGTAGACCAGGTATCCGACGGCCGGAATCGTCAGCAGCATCGTTTCCACCGTCAGGCCGACCAGAGCGCCCACCGGTGCGGTCTTGCGGATCAGCGCATAAAATCCGAAGCTGAACGCCAGCGCCAAAGATACCCAGGGCAGCCGCCCGTACGATAAAAGCAGATTCAATACGCCTGCTGCGGCCAGAAGCACTGCCGCCAGCTGAAGAGGCCGCAGCCGCTCCCGGAGAAACACCGCGCCGAGCAGCACATTGACCAGGGGGTTGATATAGTAGCCGAGGCTGGTCTGCAGTACGCGATCGCTGTTGATGGCCCAGATGAACAAAAACCAGTTCAAGCCCACCAGAAGCGTGCTGGCCGAAAGCGGCAGCAGGATGCGTTTTTGGGTCAGGGCCCGGGCAAGCTCGCGCCATCGTCCCTGAACCACGACCACGGGGAAAAGAAAAACAAACGACCAGATCATCCGGTGCATGAGGATCTCGAAAGCCGGAACGCTTTGGAGGGTCTTGAAATAGATCGGACTCAACCCCCAAATCAGGTATGCCGGCACCGCACAGGCCAGCCCGATCAGGGTGCGGGAGGCCTCTTGTGCGGCTTGATCGTGTTCCATGG
>CAYPFH010000113.1:0-11076 GCA_964409825.1 uncultured Desulfobacterales bacterium
GGCCACGCTCCGTCGTGGCCGGAAAGACGGACGCGACAGAGCGCGTCCCTCCAACGGTCGATACTACCGGCTTCGTCCGCTGCGCGGACTTTGGTGGAGCCTCATGGCCCCGCTCCACGAGGTTGACAGATCCGCGAACGCCGGGGTATGGTCCCGGTACCGGCGGGTTCAGCGGCAGCCGGTGGCTGATGTGGAGGAGTCGACATGCCATCGATTGAGGCGGCCGGAACCACCGACGTAGGCCGCAAGCGAAAAGGTAACGAGGATTCCTTTTTTCTGGACGACGACCTGGGCTTCTATGTCGTAGCCGACGGCATGGGGGGTCACGCGGCCGGTGAGGTGGCCAGCCGCATCGTGGTCGATACCCTGCGGGATTTTCTGCGCCGGTTCGCCGCAAACCCTTCCGGCGCAGAGCAGCTTCCGGTCGCCGATGAAAGCCTTTCCAAAGCGTCCAATCTCCTGCTCAACGCGGTGCATCTGGCCAACCAGGCGGTGCACCACCAGGCGCAAAAAAAAATCTCCTACCACGGGATGGGATCCACGGTGTCGGCGATTCTTCTCGCCGGCGACCGGCTGACCGCCGTCAATGTTGGAGACAGTCCGATCTACCTGGTCCGCGGCGGCACCATCGAGGAAATCTCCACCCCCCATACGATGATGGCTGAGTACCGCGAGATGGCTCCGGGGGCGGCAAAAAAGGTCGGGGGACACCTTCGCCATGTGCTGACCCGGGCCATGGGACTCAAGGAAAGAATCGAACCGGCCGTCAGGGAAATCCGACTGGCCGGCAGCGAAATGGCGATCATCTGCTCAGACGGTTTGAGCGACAAGGTCGCACCGGAAGAAATCCTGGCGGTGGCGTCCCGTGAACGACCGGGACGCGCCGTCAAAAGCCTGGCGGCGATGGCCAATGACCGCGGCGGCGACGACAACATCACGGTGATCGTCGTTCGAATCGAAACGCTGAACCCGGGAAAAGCCCCGGAGAAATTTCCGGGAAAAGCATCGCCCGGAATCCTGCAAGACAGGCCCAGCATTGCCGTGGATTACGACACCCAAGAGGCCTCCCATCGAACCTATGTGGCCGAGATTCGTGAAGAAGGGCTCTTTTTGCAGACCAACGAAGCCATCGCAGAAGGCGAAGAACTCTGGCTCACGTTCACCCGCCCTGCAGACGGGGATTCGATCATGGTCGGCGGCCGGGTGGCCCGCCGAAGTTCCAGCGGAATCGAGGTCCGATTCGAAAACCTGAGCCCCGACCAGCGTCGCTGGATCGCTTCCCTGTCCGAAGAAGACAGTTAAAGGAGGTTCCGTTCTTGAGCGCACCTGATCTTCCCGCCATCGATTCCAGGGTTCGAGCCGCCATTTACCGCGAGGTGAAAACCGAACCGTTCGCCCGCAGCATGGGCATGGAACTGGTCGAGCTGGACGCCGGCTACGCCGCAGTAGAGATGACCTTCGACCCCGATGCCATGGGCAACCTCTATGGCAGAGCCCACGGAGGCGCCCTGTTCGCCCTTATCGACGAGGCGTTTGAAGCCGCAAGTCAGAGTATGGGGGAGATCGAGGTGGCCCTGAACGTCAGCGTCACCTATGTGGCCAGCCCCCCGGCCGGCGCCAGGCTGCGGGCAGAAGCGCGCATCAAGAGCCGGACGAAAAAAACAGCAAGCTACGACATCAACGTCTTCGGGTCGAACGGTGCATTGATCGCCACCTGCCAGGCCCTGGGGTATCGCACCGGAAAGTCGCTCCCGTTTCTGTCGTGAATCGCCGACGATCAAATGACAGCCTGCAATCGGCCGGACGGGGCGGTTGAATGTAAAGATATAGAGCAACGACTATTGCCGGTTTCAGCCGAGCAACCCGTCCGGCATCACCCAGCTTAGTCAAAAGGAGGAAATGGTGTCAGAAATTCGACAGCTGAGAGAATTTGCGATTGAAACGGTTCGCCAGGCCGGCACACGCGCCCTTGATTTTTACGGCAAAGGCCAACGCAGACTCCAATTCGACATGAGCCTGGTTACCGAGACGGAGCTTCACCTGGCCCAGATTTTGCGCGAACAGCTCAACAGGCAATACCCGGAACACCTGGTTTTCCAAAACAATCTGGAAATCACCGGCTACACTCACGACGACAAACGCTACCTGTGGATCTACGATCCCCTCGACGGCGTCGCCAATTTTCAGGCGGGCATTCCGATCTGGGGGATCTCCCTGGCCCTGCTGGAAAACTTCTGGCCCATTCTGGGCATTTTCCACATGCCGGCAACCGGCGACCTCTTCCACGCCTGCGCAGGGCAAAAGGCCTACCGCGGCGATATGGAAATCCGGGTTTCAGACCAGGAGACCCTCAACGACGAAAGTCTTTTTCTGACATTTTCCCGTTTCCACCAGCGGTACCGGACCACCTTTCCCGGCAAGGTCAGGAACCTCGGCTGCACCGGGGCCCACCTGAGCTACGTGTCCATGGGAAGGGCGGAAGCAGCGCTCCTGTCCAACGTCACTTACCAGGATCTTGCCGCAGCCCGGGTGCTGATCGAATCGGCCGGCGGCAAAATCTTCAAGATGGACGGCACCGAGTTTTTTCTGAACGAATACCTGGAAGGGCAACAGATCGATCAGGACCTGCTGGTCGGCTCCCCGGCCGCCGTTTCCCAGGTCCGGGGATATTTGCAGAGTGATTTTCTTTTTGAAACACCCATAGGTTAATGGGTCTCAATCGCTTTCTCTTTCATTTCCGGACCTTCATTTCCGCACCTTTCATTATTTTTCAATGGCTGAAATCGACGGAAAAACTCGGTGGAAAATCCTTCCTGCTATTCTTGAAT
Source organism: uncultured Desulfobacterales bacterium (assembly GCA_964409825.1). Taxonomy (GTDB): domain Bacteria; phylum Desulfobacterota; class Desulfobacteria; order Desulfobacterales; family CAFBRK01; genus JAIPEL01. Next base: position 2,829 of record CAYPFH010000113.1, read on the forward strand.
CTATAATTTATTTTGAATTTGGAATTCCGCCAGACAGCGGCGGAGCTGAGTCCTGTCTTCTGAATCCTGTCTCTTTCCCGCCCTGCACTGAATCAACTCGGCCGCGATGCTCACGGCGATCTCCTCGGGGGTTTCTGCGCCGATGGACAAACCGATGGGGCAGTGAACCCGGGCGAGGCCGGTTTTTGAAAACCCCTCGTTTTCCAGGGAGGCGTAGATGGCGTTTCGCTTCGACCGGCTTCCGATCATTCCGATGTAGGCGGCAGGCGTGTGAAGCGCCCAAGCCAGAACTTCCTTGTCGTACCGGTGCCCCCGGGTGACGATAACAACGAACGTGTCGGCGTCGATCGGGAGCCCGGAAAAGGAGGAGGAGAAATCCTCCGGGACCCGGATGTCGTCTGCACCCGGAAAACGGTACCGGTTGGCGAATTCCTGCCGGTCGTCGACCACCACCACACGGAATCCCACCTCCGCGGCAAGACAAGCTGTGGGCATCGAGACGTGTCCGGCGCCAAAAATCAGCAGCGTTTTGGGCGCGGAGGTCGGCTCCACTAGAAGCTGGGCGCCTTCCGCCTCGATCACCTTCGACGATACGAACGCCTTTGTCTCCCCGGCCAGTCTTTTCCGCAGGTCTTCGGAAAGCGGCCAGGCGCCTGCGACCTCTCCGTTTTCGAAAAGCATGTAATGGGCGGTCTTTTCCACTGCTGTGTAGGTTCCGGCCATAACCGTCACCAGAACGCCGGGCCGCGCATCGCTCAGGGCGCTTTTCCAGACCCGGAAAACTTCCGCCACGTTTTTCTCGGGCGCCAGGTAGTCGACCAGCACCTCCATCTTACCACCACAGATCATATCCATGGCCGAAACATCGTCATTGGTAAGGTCGAAAAACATTCGGCTCGGCCGCTTTTGGGACATCACCCTTGCGGCTTCGGCAAGTACGTCGGCTTCGAACTTCCCTCCCCCGATGGTTCCCGCGTAACCACCCCGGTCGTCCACCACCATCTTGCTGCCTGCGGTACGGGGGGCCGATCCCCTGCGGCTGAGAATCGTCGCCAGCACCGCCGGCTGCCCACTTTCGATGAGGCGGCAAATCCGCTCCGCCAATTCCTTCATTGAAACGACCCCTTTGCGTGTGGTTCTCTCAAATCCTGCAACGAGGAGGAACCCTGAGACAGCGTCAAATCCGACAACCGCCGTTTTAAATATGCCTCCAATTCGATCGCACAGATAATAGAGTGGTTGATTTTATATAATACCGTCTTCTTTTAGTTGCTCGATCTTTTCTTTGTCGTATCCGAATACCTTTTCGTAAACTTCTGCATTGTGCTCGCCGAAACGGGGCGGAAAGCTGAGCTTGCGCTCCTGCTCCCTGAGGTAGGATGTCAGCCGAGGTGACGGTGGCATCGTGATTTCAACCCCGGTTTTTTCATCTGCGGCGCGAAGAAGCCGACTCTGTACAAATTCGTCGTCGAGCACGTCCTGAATCGTGTATATCTTGCTGACCGGCACGGCGATGGAACGGAAAAAATCGAGCATCTCGGGGGTGGAATGCTGTTTGGTGACTCGATTGATTTCTGCGTTCAAATTGATGACGTCTGCGATCCGGCCGACATTGGTAGCGTATTCCGGCTTATCCAAGGATCGGAACAATTCTTTTGACACCATTGCCTGCCATTGTCTGTCATTGCCCACCGCCACGTATACAAAACCATCCGTCGTCTGATAGACGGAAAGCGGTGCGAAAAACTCGTGCGTGTTCCCCCTCCGAGTAATGTGGCGTCCCAGCTTGGTCAACGTTATCGGCACCGTAACCCAGGAAAGAGAGGATTCGTACATCGACATATGGATGCAGCTTCCTTCTCCGGTGGTCGCCCGTTTGAATAGGGCTTTCATCAACTGCCCGTACGAGTGTTCGCTGGTGCCCATATCCGGCAGCGGAATCCCCAACACCATCGGATCTCCGGTTTTTTCGCCGGTGAGATCCATGAGACCGGATCGGGCCTGAAGAATTGGATCATAAGCCGGTTCGTTGCTTTCGGGACCGAACCCCGTAGCCCCCAGCCAAATGAGGTCCGGCTTTGCCGCCCGCATTGACTCGTAGTCTATGCCAAGCTTCTGATAGCTTTTGGGAAGCTGGTTGGTTGTAAAAATATCGACATCGAGTTCCTTGAGCAATACGTAGAGCATCTCCCGGCCTCTGGGATCCGCCAGGTTGAGTGTTAGGGCCTTTTTCCCCGCGTTGATGCACAGGTAGTAGGAGTTCATCCGCTCCTCTGCCAGGACGTTATCACCAACCAGGCGATTCGGATCCCCGTAAACCGGATGCTCGAGCCGATACACCTGCATTCCGTCATGGGCCAGTCGATAGGTGAGATACGGCAGAACCGTCGCCTGTTCCAATGACAGCACCGTGACATTTCGCAAATAATCCATCCACTTCTCCTTGCCTTATCCGATTTGGACCGGTTCGATGCGGCGGATTGTTACGGCATGGCGATCCTTTCCGTATCCGCGCGTTGTCAGCGTCCGGAAACACGGCCATTCCGTGTCTGGACGACTATGACGTCAATTCGCCATAGCCGAGGGGGGTGAGTATCTTCGACTCCTCCTGGCCGGTAATCTCATAGATTTTCGGCAGCCATTCTTGGATCTCCGGATCGTTGAAAAGCTTTTCCCGAATCTGCTCGAATTCGGTGAAACTCTCGAAGGCATAAAGATCCGTGACTTGATCGTAGCGCCCCACACTCGTCTTCCAGGCGCCGACGAGCCGCTGACCGTGTTTTTTCATGGCCGGCAGGATGTGCTTCTCGTATATGTCGCACCATTCCTTCATCTTTCCCCGCTCCACGTCCAAAGTAACCAATAGGTAGATCATATCGTTCCTCCCTGTGATTTGTACTGCCCTACAATAAACTGCACCATGCCCTTATCGCTCGATAAAATGCAATTTTTAATTTTTTATTAGTGGACTTTTCGTCTCCGGTCAAGCGGAAAATGAATCCCTGACAATTTTCCTTGCTTCGTTCCCATCGTTCCAGCTTCATTGCACAGAAATCGCTTTAATTGGTGAGCGGCGCAGCGTATCTTCTTCGAAAATAGATTCAAAGATCCAAATCCATTTTTTTCTTGACAGAGAGCGCTTTATTGAATTAAATATCAAATTAATTATTCGGGCTTTTCGCTCTCCCAACTGGAAAAAGAATTGCTGCCCACCAAGGTGGCAGCGGGGGGGGGTGGTCTTCTGCAACTCGAGCCGAGGAGTGAAAAACGATGATTAAATACGAATACCATCAGCCTGAATCCCTCAAAGAGGCTTTCGGGCTGATGGAACGATGCAAGGGGCGGGCAATGTACATTGCCGGGGGAACGGATCTCTTGGTCAAGATCAAGCACCAGGCCAAGTGCCTTCCGGGGGAATCCTTCTTTACCGTTGATGCGCTGATCTCCCTGCGCGGCATCGCGGCACTTCGAGAGATACAGTACAATGGAGGGCTGCAACTCGGCGCCAGCACCCCGTTTCGAAGCATCGCACGGGCATCGGCAGTGGCGCAAATCTATCCGGCACTTGCAGAGGCCGTCTCAGTGCTGGCTAACCCGCAGATTCGAAATGTCGCCACCGTGGGGGGCAATATCTGCAACGCTTCTCCCTGTGCCGACAGTGTTCTGGCATTGATAGTCCTAGATGCCATGCTGACGGTCGAAGGGCCAGGCGGCATCCGACAGGTTCCAATCTCTGATTTTTTCCAGGGTCCCGGACAGACCGTCCTCGGCAAGGTGGAAATCCTTACCCGGATCGACATCGGAAAGCCCCGGAAGGGGACCGTCATGAAGCATCTGAAAACAGGCCGTCTAACCTCGGACATCGCAGTGGTCAACACTGCCGCAGCACTCGAGATGGACGGGCGAAAATGCCGAAAATGCCGCCTTGCAGCAGGATCGGTGGCACCGACCCCCCTAAGACTCAAAAAGACCGAAGCGATCATCGAAGGGGCGGAAATCACTCCCGACCTGCTCAAAGAGGTTCAGCAGGTCGCCAGCCGTGAAGTCATGCCGATTACCGATGTCCGCTCAACGGAGGAGTACCGAAGGCAGGTTGCCGGCGTCATGGTCAAGCGCACCATATCCGAAGCGCTCAGCAACGACTCAAAGGTTTGCGCGGCCTAAAGCAATGAGGCGAGGACCGCAGACGGAGGAACCCAACTTAGTCTATTGCAGTGAATCGCGGCAGAATTGAAACTTCGGGACAGACGTATTGTCAGAAAACGGAGAACATCACTGATGAAGAGAACAATTAGTTTCACGCTCAATGGCGATGAAGTTGCCGCAAAGGTGGAATCCCATAAAATGCTGCTGGAGGTTCTGCGGGAAACCTTGCAGGTCAAAGGCCCCAAGGAAGGCTGCGGAATCGGCGAATGCGGCGCCTGCACGGTGTTGGTCGACGGTCTCAATGTCGACTCCTGCCTCTACCCGGCCTTTGAAGTCGACGGAAAGACGGTTGTCACCATAGAAGGGCTCGTCTCGGAGGGCAACCAGCTTCATCCGATCCAGACAGCATTTGTCGAAAAAGGGGGAATTCAGTGCGGCTTTTGCAGTCCCGGGATGATCCTCTCGGCAAAGGCGCTTCTCGACGAGCACCCGAATCCAAATGAAAAACAGATTCGAGAGGGTATTTCCGGCAATCTGTGCCGATGCACCGGCTATGTTCAGATCTTCGATTCGATCCGAGAAGCGTCGAACAAATTGAAGTAGAGGAACTTTCAACCGGACGAGCTGTTGAAGCGATTGATAAAAAAATGACTTGCGAGGGAATCCCATGAGCGATTTGAATTACGTAGGAACCGACGTTCAACGTGCGGACGGGCCCGATAAGGCGGCCGGTAAAGCCATTTATATTCACGACCTGGTCAGGCCAGGCATGCTCTACGGCAAAATCAAATATAGCGAGCATGCCCATGCCAGAATCAAGCACATCGACACCTCCAAAGCGGAAAAGCTCCCCGGTGTTCGGGCCGTCATAACCGGTGACAACACACCGGAAATCCGCATCGGCTTTATCAAAGACAATTTCGCCCTGAAAAAAGGGAAAGTTCGCCAGTTCCGGGATGAAGTGGCGGCTGTCGCCGCCACCGACCCGGAAATCGCACAGGAAGCCGTCGATCTCATTCGCGTCGAGTACGAGCCGATGCCGGCGGTCTTTGATCCGGAAGAGGCGCTGAAACCGGACGCACCCATCGTTCACGAAACCGATCTTCGGGGCAAGCCCAAATCCGACAACATCGTCCCGGTCCCATGGGAATTCGTGTCCGGCGATGTCGAAAAGGCAAAGCAGGCCTCCGCGTTTATTGCCGAAGATCGTTTCGAGACCCAATTGATTCAGCAAACCTGCATGGGAACGGCCGGTTGCATCGCCGAATTCGATCTTCAGAACAATCTGACGATCCATACGAAAACTCAGATTCCGTTCCTGGCCCAGAATGATTTCAACCAGGCATTGGCCGCCATGGGGTTGAAAGGGAAAAAATCACGGGTCCTTTTGCCCACACTGGGCGGCTCGTTTGGCACCGGCCTCGACACCCATGGCTACGAGTACATCAGTATTCTGTTGGCTTGGAAAACCGGCAAGCCCGTAAAAATCGTACTCACCCGGGACGAGGAATTCACCAATCTTTCCCCGCGGCAGTCCAGCCGGTCCCACATTATTCAAGGATGCGACAAGGAAGGGAAACTGACCTTCCGGGAAATTTTCATGACCCTCGACAATGGCGCCTATACCTCCTGGGGGGCAACGACCCCCAGCGTCATGATCATGCCGGTTTCAACCCTCTACCGGGTTCCCAATTATTATTTCAAAACCCAGATCGTCTACACCAACAATACATACTGCCAGGCGATGAGAGGATACGGAAATCCCCAAGCCAACTGGGCGATTGAAAGCAGCATGGACCAACTGGCCGAAGCAGCCGGGATCGATCCCTACGAATTTCGATCGATCAACGCCAACATTCCAGACGAGGTGTCTCTCCACGGCTATAAGATATCGTCTTGCGGCCTTCAGGAATGTATGGACGTCGTCGCCGAAAAACTCGAATGGAAAAACAAGCGTGGAAAGCAGCGGAAGGTGGCCCGCGGGGTCGGCATGGCATCGCTCTTCCATACCGGCGGCGGCTGCAGGATTTATCGATCCGACGGCACTGGGATCATTTTGAAATTCGATGATTTCGGAAATGTCTCGGTGGTGACCGGCGGCGTCGAAATGGGGCAAGGATTCGATCAGACCCTGGCCATTGCAACCGCTGAAGCCGCCGGCATCAGCCCGGACAGGGTCACAGTGGTTTCCGGCGATACGGCCACCTGTCCCTGGGATGTCGGCACTCATGCCAGCCGGGGGGCCTTTACCTCGTGCAATGCTGCCATTGCCGCCGCGGAAAAGGCCAGAAAAATAATCTTTTCCCTGGCCGCAGAGCATTACGTGCCCCGGCTGCAAAAATCCTGGAAAAAGAAGCAAAAGAAGGACCCATCCTTCAACCCACCGCAAATACTGAAAATATACGGACCCGAAGACTTCGAACTGAAAAACAATATCATCTATCCGATCGAAGCGCCGGACAATCCAAACCTGCAGGTGACCCTGGGAGAACTTCTTCGTGCCGCCCATTTTATGCAGCAAGGCACGATGGTGGTCACCGAGGCGTTCTACGATCCTGACAATGCCATGCTCGATCCGAAAAGCGGCAAAGGCAACATCTCGGAAACCTATATTTTCGGGGCGCAGGGGGCTGAGGTCGAAGTCGATCTGGAGACGGGCAAGGTCAAGATCCTCAACTTTGTCGCTGCCCACGATGTTGGAAAAATCCTCAACAAGCAGGGAATCCTGGGCCAGATCTACGGCGGCGTCGTTACCGGTCTCGGCTATGCGCTTTCCGAACAAGTGCGCACGGATCAGGGCAGATGCCTCAACCCCAATTTCGTCGACTATAAGATATTCTCCTCCCTTGACATGGACTTTCCAATCCACGTCGAATGCGTCGAAACCCAGGACAACACCGGCCCCTTTGGCGCCAAGGGAGTCGGCGAACCCGGGCTGGTGCCCACGGCTCCTGCCATCGGAAATGCAGTTTACGATGCCATAGGGGTTCGAATCAAGGACCTTCCGATAACCCCTGAAAAAATTCTGGCCGCCCTGAAAAAGGCTTCAAAACCATGAGCGCCCTTTCTCGGGTCGAAATTGACATGTTGTGAACGATGAGCGTTCAAATGCTCCACCTTTTTCGATACCGGGGTACGGATGCAAAAGCCCCTGTATTTATGAGTTCTTTATTGAATGTAGGCAAATTGTCTGTTATTAATTAATCGTCCAGATCCAGCAACCGACTGCAGCGGCCAGCCGGCCGGGAGCACGTGGCGCTGGTAACGACAGCAACCCTCGCGATAAAGGGTGTTCAGCTGAATTCTTGGATTCCATGATGAAAGCAAAGAAGGCCGAAAACCAGAATTCCGAAGCCAAGACGATGATCGACAACGCGTATCATCAGATCAAGCAAATGATCATGCGTCGCAAAGTCATCCCGGGTCAGCGCCTTGTCTACAGGGATCTGTCCGAGGCCTTGAATATGTCAAGGACCCCGATTATCAACGCCTTGTACCGGCTCGAACGCGAGGGATATCTTGTCTCGGAGGCCTATCGGGGGTTTTACGTCAAGCCGATCGATATCCAGGAGGCCTGGGATCTGTATGGAGTCCGGGAAGCCCTGGAGGTCTACTCGATCGAGCAGGCCATCGAAAAGGCTGAGCCCTCCGACATCCGAAACCTAGAAGAAAAGATGAAGATCCATGCGGAGTATATGCCACACGCCTACGACCGGAAAAAATTCTCCATCGACGCTGATTTTCACCTCGAAATCGCCAGGATCAGCGGCAACGCCCGCCTGGTAAAGATGCTAAGGGAAAATTTCGACCATGTAAATCTCCGGTTTCGCGTCTTTTCCCGAATCGTTCCCGGACGCATGGAGATCGCCATCGATCATCACAAAGTATTGTTGAAAAATATCAAACGAAAGGACATCATCCGAAGCATCGACCTGATCAAGAACCACATCCGCTCGGGGCGGGATGTCTGCATCACCAGCCTGACCCAGGAAGAATCACCGGAAGAGGATTCCGCCTACTGAAAAGCGTCATCCCGGTCGGCAAGCCGAAGAGATAACGCATCCGCCCGTCCCTCCAATCAGGAAAGTGCAGCGATCAACTC
>CAYPFH010000114.1:0-6618 GCA_964409825.1 uncultured Desulfobacterales bacterium
ACCGGCCACGACGGAGCGTGGCCCTCCAACCTCCAAAACCCAAGGCGGGGATAGGCCGGTTTTTGCCGCCGGCTTCGACCGAAGTTTCACATAAGCCCCGCCTCTGGCGCGGCGTTCAGGGTTCGGGGTTCAGGGTTTGCCGGAAGGAATTCTATAGGAATTTTTTGGCCTGAGCCGACCAATTTGGTCAACCGTGAAACTTTTGTCGGAGTCTCAGCCTATGTAGTGAACGGCCTCCGTGCCGTTCACGTCGGCACGACACGGAGGTCGTGGTCTACAAAAATCCCGACTTCGGGTGAAGTTTCATATGAGGAAAGTATGTGCTGCTGTACCTTGTGCGCAGGAGCTGATCCTCAAAGATTCATCGACCTTTTGTCTCATCTATCTAAATTCCGGCGGCGAAGCCGCCTTTTGTAACTGCGTGCAGCGGCCCTTTTGCTGCACGCAGTTACCGCGCATTGATCATCGCCGCCATATAGCCGGCACCGAAGCCGTTGTCGATGTTGACGACGGCCACGTTGGAGCTGCAGCTGTTGAGCATGGCGAAAAGGGCGGTCAGACCGCCGAGGCTGACGCCGTATCCGACGCTGGTGGGAACGGCGATCACGGGACTGCCGACCAGACCGGCAACCACGCTCGGAAGGGCGCCTTCCATTCCCGCCACCACCACCAGCACCGTGGCCGACTCCAAAACCGCCCGGTGATCCAGGAGGCGGTGAATTCCGGCGACCCCGACGTCGAAAATCGTTTCCACCAGGTGCCCCATGGCGCGGGCGGTCAAGGCGGCCTCCAGGGCCACGGGGATGTCGGAGGTGCCGGCAGAGACCACGGCAATCGTCCCGCGTCCCATCGCCTTTACCGGCCCGTCCTGCCGGATCAGCATTCTCGGCTCCGGATGATATTCGGCCTCCGGGAAGCGCCTCTTGACGGCTGCCGCCTTGTCGGGACCGATGCGGGTCACCAGCACCACATTTTCCTGGAAAATCATGCGCTCCATGATTCCGATGATCTGTTCGGCCGTTTTTCCCTGCCCGAAGATCACTTCCGGAAAGCCCTTGCGCAGGGTGCGGTGATGGTCTATATGGGCGTAGTCGATATCCTCGAAGGCAATGTTCGTAAGTTCCCGGGCGGCCTGATCTACGGAGACGGCTCCGCCGGCCACCTGTTGTAAAATCGTCAGCAGCAATTCATGATTCATATAGGATTCCTTCTGAAAAAAGCCGATTGATGCCTGGAGTCCATCGAAAAACCGTGGTCATCATTCCCTGCCGGTACGGGTCTTCACGATTCGCCGGAAAACCGCTTCATCCGATTTGCGGCGTTTCGATGATCGAGCGGGTCTATGGCAGAGCCATGGAGGCCCGAGGAATCGAAAAAGTGGTGGTGGCCACAGACGATTCCCGCATTGCCCAAGCGGTCGGGGCATTCGGAGGAAGCGCGATGATGACCTCAAGCAAAGCAAAGTCGGGCACCGACCGGGTTGCCGAGGCGGCCCAGCGGCTCGGACTCGGAGCGGCGGACACCGTGGTCAACGTCCAGGGAGATCAGCCCCTGCTGGACCCGAGAAACGTAGAAGCGGTGGCCCAACCGGTGAATCGTGAAGCCGGCGTCGGGATGGCGACCTTGGCCTTTCGAATCGTCGACGAACGGGAGATCACCGATCCGAAAGACGTCAAGGTCGTTGTCGACCGCTCCGGTTTTGCCCTTTATTTTTCCCGGTCGACCATTCCCTTTGTCCGGGACCCCGGCCGGAGCTTCGACATATACAAACATTTGGGCCTCTACGCGTACCGCCGGGATTTTCTGGATGTATTTTGCCGGCTGCCGGAAGGAAAGCTCGAACAAGCGGAAAAGCTCGAGCAGCTTCGCGCCATCGAATGGGGCCACCGCATCCGGGTGGTCATCACCGAATTCGACTCCCCGGAAGTCGACCTCCCCGAAGACATCCCCCGCATCGAGGCGCGCCTGCGCCAGGAAAAAGCGTAGCGACTTTCACAGAGGGAATTTCTTATGCGGCGCAGCCGCCCACATCAAATAAACGCGCATGGCGCGTTTATTTGATGTCCTGTTCAACGATGCCGCCGGAGTCCGGAGTCGGGGATGGGGCAGGGGGCTTTCCGGAAGGCTGAGGCGCTGCCGGGGGTCTTGCCTTTTCGGCGGCCAGTTTTCGATTCAGATCCGCCAGCCGCTTTTCAAGTTCTTCGATGCGCGCCTCAAGTGCGCCTGCCACGCGGTCCACGTTTTGTTCCAGCGCTTTTTGGTCGTCTTTCACTTCCAGCTCGAGCACTTTCAAATCAGGCCGGAGGCGGGCGGCGGCGGCGACCTCTGCTTCCAGGGCCTTGATCTCCGTTTTCATGTCCTCGACCCGTTTTCGCGTTTCTTCGGCAGCCTGACGCGCCTCTTGGACACGTTTGTCGAACCGGCCCCGATCGGATTGGAATTCGTCGAGTTTTTTCTGAAGGGCGGCTGCGTTGCCCGCCTGCTTTTTCAATGCGGCCGACAGTTCCCCGCGGGCTGCTTTGGCTTCACCGAGCCTGATTTCGAGGTCGGCCAGTTTCCGGGTGGCCGAGGACAGCGCCTTTTCCGTGGAGTCGAGGCGCCTGGAGAATTCTTCTTCCATCTTGGCCACCTGTACCGACAGGGCGGAAAAGGTCGACTCCAAATCCTGGGAAACCTTTTTCACTTCCGTGGTTCCGGTGGTGTCGAGCCGGGCGACCCTTTTTTTCAGGTCCAGATAGGCGGCAAGCACAAGGAGGCCCAACAGGCAGGGGATCAGGATCGCTGTCAGCGTTATCCTGCGGCCGAGGCGGTCGAGCCGACGATTTTCCAGCTCCGGGGCGTCGACGGCCTCAGGGGAGGAGTCGTCGAAACGGATGTCGAACTTGTCTGGGTCTTTTACCATCACTCCCATTCAATGGTGCTCGGCGGTTTCGAACTGATGTCGTAGACGACCCGGTTTACGCCGCGCACTTCGTTGATGATGCGGTTTGAGATCAGCCCCAGAAGCTTGTGGGGGAGTTTGGCCCAGTCTGCCGTCATGGCATCCTTGCTGGTTACGGCGCGGATGGCTGCAATGTGCTCGTAGGTCCGTTTGTCTCCCATGATCCCGACGCTTTTGATCGGAAGCAGGACGGCAAAAGACTGCCATAATTTTTTATAGTAGCCGGCCCGGCGGATTTCTTCCATCAGAATGTGGTCGACTTCCCTCAAGATGGCCAGCCGTCTTTGGGTGATCTCGCCGATGATCCGGACGGCAAGGCCCGGCCCCGGAAACGGCTGGCGCCATACCAGGCCTTCGGGAAGCCCCAGGGTTTTCCCCAGCTTCCGCACCTCGTCCTTGAACAGATACCGAAGCGGCTCTACGAGTTTCAGCTTCATTTTTTTGGGCAGTCCCCCCACATTGTGGTGGGACTTGATCACGGCCGTCGGCCCGCCGAAGGCCGACTGGGATTCGATCACGTCAGGATACAGGGTGCCTTGGGCAAGGAATTCCGCATCTCGAATCTTCAGGGCTTCGGCCTCGAAGACCTCCAAAAAAACGCGGCCGATGATCTTTCGCTTTTTCTCCGGGTCGACGATCCCCTTGAGCTCGGACATAAATCGCCTGCCGGCGTTCACAAAGCGGATGTTCAGATCGAGATGTTCCTTGAATACGGATTTCAGCTTTGTGCCTTCGTCTTTGCGCAGAAGGCCATTGTCGACGAAAATGCAGGTCAGCCGTTTTCCGATGGCCCGATGAATCAGCAATGCGGCCACCGACGAGTCCACTCCTCCGCTGAGACCGAGGATGACGCGGCTGTTTCCAACAGCGGCCTTGATCTCCCGGATCGATTCCGCGGCAAAGGATTTCATGGTCCAATTTCGTCTGCAGCCGCAGACGTCGATCAGGAAGTTGCGCAGCATGATTCTGCCCTTGGGCGTGTGGACCACCTCGGGATGAAACTGAAGGCCGTAAAACTTGCGATCGGGATCGGCCATGGCCGCAATGGGGGTGTTTTCGGTGGAGGCGGTCGCGTGAAACCCCGGCGGGAGTTGGTCCGGCGAGTCTCCATGGCTCATCCAGCAGGGGGTCTGGTTGGCCACCCCCTTGAACAGGCCTTCCGGATGAAGAACGGTCAGTTCGGCCATGCCGTACTCGCGTTTTTCCGCCCGGGCGACCGTCCCGCCCAATGCCCCGATCATGACCTGCATGCCGTAACAGATGCCCAGCACCGGAACGTTCAGATCGAACAGGCCCGGATCGACCTTGGGGCTTTTTTTCCAGTAAATGCTCGCCGGGCCGCCGGACAGGATAATGCCTTCGGGGTTGAGGTCTCGTACAGCGTCTACGGAGATGGTGGGCGGCTCGATCTGGCAGTAGACACCAAATTCTCGAACGCGACGGGCGATCAGCTGGTTATACTGGGAACCGAAATCGACGATCAGAATCATGGTCTTTTTCCTGGTGTATAAGCCAATTGCTAAAACTAAATAAATATGGTAAACGTCCGCCAAAAGTCAATCAATAATAAAATCACTGCCGTGATTTTATTTGAAAAAGTCCTTTGTTTTCTTCGCGCCTCTGCGTCTTTGCGCGAAAATTCAAGGCAGCCTCTGGTTGGAGCTGAAACCGCGTTGAGTCGAATCCTGGTGCAGATCTACGAAGTGCAGACCCCGTCTGAGGCCGAAACGATGATCCGCCTCGGGGTCGATCACGTGGGAAGCGTTCTTATCGAGCCGGCAAGATGGAGGGTTCCGCAGGTCAGGGAGACGGTGAGAACCGTCCGGCAGAACGGGGGAAAAAGCAGCCTGATCCCCCTGTTCAACGATGAAGAGACCGTTTTTCGCGCGCTCGATTACTACCGGCCGGACATTGTCCACTTCTGTGAGATGCTTGAGGATTCCCAGGAGGGAAAAGGGCTGCAGGACAGGCTCTGCCGGCTTCAATTGCGGATTTGCGAGCATTTTGCCGGAATCGACATCATGCGGTCGATCCCGATTCCACCGCCGGGAAGCGGAAGCCGGGAAGCGATGCTGGCAATTGCCGAGCGCTTCGAGCCGGTCAGCGATTTTTTCTTGACCGACACCGTCATGCCTGCCGCAGAAAACGACACAGGCGAGGCCCAGCCGGTAAAAGGGTTTGTCGGAATCACCGGTGAAACCTGCCGCTGGGACTATGCCCGTGCCCTGGTCGATTTTTCCGGAATTCCGGTGATCCTGGCCGGGGGCATTTCTCCGGAGAACGCGGCGCGGGGGATTTCCGCGGTGAATCCTGCCGGGGTGGACAGCTGCACGAGAACCAACGCCGTGGATGCCGACGGCCGGTCGGTGCGGTTCAGGAAGGACCCCCAGCGGGTCCGAAAATTGGTCGAAGCCGTCCGAAGCGCCGAAGCAAAGCTGCAGGCCTCCTGACGCGCAGTTCTCCAACGATGGTTTGCAGTGAAGGTCCGTTGCTTGCCGCGGCGCAGTTGCGTGGCAAGGAGGAGGAGTGACGTTTACTTTTCGCTCATTTTATTAGCGTTTCGCGAAACGCGAAACGCTAATAAAATCGCGTCAGCGATTTTATGGAGAGATAAAATGCTGGAAAGCGGAGATCTGAGAAAGGGGCTCAAGCTGGAAATCGACGGAGAGCCCTACGTCGTTGTCCAATTCGAGTTCGTCAAGCCGGGAAAGGGACAGGCGCTGTACAAGTGCCGCCTGAAGAATATGGTTACCGGCGCCCAGTTCGACAGGACGTTTCGATCCGGAGAAAAATTCAACGAGGCCAATCTCGAAGAGCTGGAGATGGAATATCTATACTTCGACGGCGAACGCTACTGCTTCATGAACACCTCTACCTACAATCAGGAACTGCTGACCCCGGACCAGGTGGGAGACGCAAAAGACCTGCTGAAGGAAAACACCGTCTGCAGTGTTCTGTTTTTCGAAGAAAGACCCATCGGATTGACCCTCCCCAACTTCGTGGATCTGCGGATCACCAAAGCCGATCCCTGGGTCAAAGGCGATACCGCATCGGGAAGCACCAAGCCGGCCACCCTGGAGACCGGATATGTGGTCCAGGTGCCTCCGTTCGTGGAGGAGGGCGAAAAGGTGAGAATCGATACCCGCTCCGGGCAGTACGTGGAGCGGGTCAAAGAGTAAATTTTTCACAGGAAAATTTACTTGAAAGCGCTGCGCGCTTTTTATTATCTCAGGGGCCGTGGGAGTTGCCTATGAAACTTCACGCTGCAGCCGACCGAAGTTTCACATAAGCCCCGCCTCTGACCGGCGGGATTCAAAATTCCAGATTCAAGAGTCAAGATTCTCCGGCGGGAGATTTATAAGAATCTTTTGGTCTCAACCGGCCGGTTGGATCAAAGGTGAAACTTCCCCCGAAGCCTCAGCCGATGTAGTGAACGGCCTCCGTGCCGTTCATGCAGGCACGACACGGAGGTCGTGCCCTACAAAAACCCCGGCATTTGACGAAGTTTCATACGAGCCCCGCCTCTGACCGCCAGGCCGGTCAGTTTGATCAAATGTGAAACCGTGCCATTTTGGCATAGTTTCACATAAGCATCCAGCACCCAACATCCAGCATCCAGAACCCAGCATCCAGAACCCAGCATCCAGAACCCAGCATCCAGAACCCAGCATCCAGAA
>CAYPFH010000114.1:6718-11044 GCA_964409825.1 uncultured Desulfobacterales bacterium
CCCAGCATCCAGCATCCAGGATCTGATCCGGCAGCCGGCGAACAGATGATCCGGTTAGCAGCGCGGTCAACACTCATTCAGTGTTGGTGGAACACGATATCCCCGTACCAGGCCGTGGCCGATTCGCCGGTGTTGTCCGAGTCGGTCATGATCGCCACCCCGGAGATCGGAGGAGGCGATTTTCCGAACACCCTGCGGAAATCCTCCAGGATGTTCCGGCGCTCCGACACCCATCGGCCGGCAGCCTGGCCGCCGCTTTCAACGGCGATCATCATGGCGCGATCCGAATACGGATTGGGTACGGGGGTTTCCACAGGCGCACTGCTCGCCCAGATGTAGTTGATGGCTGCCGCCGGCGGGTAATCGCCGTAGAGGGCTTTTGCCGTCTCGTAGCGAAGCTTTTCGAAAAACCCGGATTCATCCGGGTCGTATCGGAAGGTGACATAGATCCTGGCGGGATAGTCGTCCCCTTCTTTGCGGGTCACATCGCCGGCCTTGTAGATGTTGGATACCTTCCAACGCCAGGAGAGAACCGGCCAGGCTTCCGGGTCGATGTTTATCCGCCGGATCAGCCCGGAGGCGCCCCCCCGGCTGACGGCTTTCACCACGGTCTGTCCGTCTTCGGCCACCAGGGTGTATTCGGTATGCTTCGAAATCTTGGGGAAGGTGAGCGGCTCCCAGTCCGAAGGGAGGCCGGCGCCGGCCGGTTCGGCCGAAAAAAGACCCACCGGCAGAGACTCGGCGGCGGGCAGAAGCGTCGGAAACAAAAGGGCGATGCCGATAACAATGGCTTTCCACTGAAAGACAGCGGCTGCGGCCGAATGCATTTTCATGTGTCGATTTTCACCCGAAGGCAAAGAAAGTCAGGGCAGAAGATTTCCAAATCACAAGCACCAAATTCCAAACAAACTCCAAGCACCAAATCCGAAAATCCAAACCTCTGTGACGTCATCTATCCATTCTTTTCGGATCTACGGCGCAAACTTTTGGGTTATAATTCCTATTCTCCAAGTACTCTCGTGTTTGGAAATTGTTTTTTTGGAAGTTGGATATTGTTTGAATTTTGGAAATTGGTGCTTGGGATTTTCTTGTCCCACGTCTTTCGGAAATGACGAATTTCGAATCGAGCTGGAAGGTCTATTCGTCTGCACCTTCCCCAAAGGGCCGGCCCCAGGATTCGGAAAAGACGATTTTTTCCAGCGGCTTTCTCGACCGCTGCTTTTTTTCGGCTTCTTTCGGGTATCCGACCGCCAAAAGAGCGCAGACCTTGATCCGTTCCGGGATGGACAGCAGTTCGCGCACCCTTCGCTCCTTGAACCATCCGATCCAGCAGGAGCCCAGGCCCAGCTCCGTCGCCTTGAGCACCATGTGCTCCATGGCGATGCCCAGATCGATCTGGAAGTATTCGGTGCCCGTGATCCGGCTTCCGATCCGGTTGGCAACGATATCGAGCTTGGCGCAACCGACGATGAGAAGGGGTGCCTGGG
Organism: uncultured Desulfobacterales bacterium; assembly: GCA_964409825.1. Lineage (GTDB taxonomy): Bacteria > Desulfobacterota > Desulfobacteria > Desulfobacterales > CAFBRK01 > JAIPEL01. Next base: position 8,206 of record CAYPFH010000114.1, read on the forward strand.
CCAGCCAGCGGTTCGGAATGACCGGTCGCATGGCCTCGTTGCAGATCCGGGAAATGGTTTCCGGCCGGGTAACGGCGATAAACCGCCAGGTCTGGCTGTTGCAGGCAGACGGCGCCAGCCGGGCGGCCTCGCAGATGGCCCGGATGTCTTCTGAAGCCACCGGCCGGCCGTCGTAGGCCCGAACCGACAGCCGGGCACGGATGATTTTATCCAGAGGGGAAAGGGTCATAAGCGGGGATGCCGGGCGGTTCGAAACGCTGCAGAAGCGATGTTATCCTGATTTTCGGACATTGAGTTCTGCATTCTGGGCCGATTCTCCCGTATTTTCCGGCTCCGATCGTTTGATCGAATATTCCCGGATCCGGTTTCCGTCCTTTTCCAATACCGTCACCACATAGTCGCCGACGTCGATCTGCTCTTTTTCCTCCGGAATGCGGCCGATGAAATCCAGAATGAAGCCTGAAAAGGTGTCGTATTCCGGGGAGTCGGGGACCTCCATGCCGATGATGTGGTTGATGTCGTCGATGTCGGTTTTTCCGAGTACGATCCACTCCTGGTTTTTCATCGGAACGATGTGCGGTTCGTCCCGGTCGGTTTCGTCGGCGATCTCCCCGACGATTTCTTCCAGGGCGTCTTCTAAGGTGATCAGCCCCGACACCCCGCCGTGTTCGTCCACCACGACCGCCATGTGGTTCTTCCGCTTCTTGAATTGCTGCATGAGCTTGTCGAGCTTCTTGTTTTCAGGAACGAAATACGGCTTGCGAATGATTTTTCGGATATCGACGGCTTCAGGCGATGCCGCCATCTGCAAAAACAGGTCCTTGATGTTCAGGATGCCGACCACATTGTCGATATCGCCGTCGATCACAGGGATCCGGGTGAAACCGGACCGAAGCAGGTCTTCGAGCTTCAGCTCCTGGTTGATATCGATCACGAACATGTCGCCTCGGGGTGTCATGATCTCCGAGGTGTTCGTATCGTCGAATTCGAAGATGTTGTGAATCAGCTCCTTTTCCTCTTCTTTGATCTCTCCTTCTTCTTCCACCACTTCGACAAAGGTGAGCAGTTCCTGTTCGGTGACAACCGGGGTTTTTTTGATCTTTCCGGTGATCCGGGGGATGAATTCAAGAAACTTGATGACCGGCCATAAAAGAATGGAAAGCCAGTAGATCGGATAAATCGCCAGTCCTGCCACCAGCACGTTGTTTCGGGTGGCAAACGATTTGGGCATGACCTCTCCGAAGACCACGATGAGAAATGTCATGACCCCGGTGGCCATCCCAACGGCATGATTCGGAAAGGCGGACAAGGCGACGGCGGTGGCCAGAGACGCCGCAGCCACGTTGACGATGTTGTTTCCGATCAGGATCGTGGTCAGAAGCCGATGCGGATCTTCCTTCATTTTTAGGATGAGCCTGTGGTTTCGCCCGCCTTCCTTGGCCAGGTGCCGGGCGCGGCTGCGGCTAATGGAAAACAGGGCGGTTTCGGACGACGAGAAAAAGCCGGAAAGAAAAAGCAGTATCCCAAGGAACACAATTTGCTCGGTCATTGCGAAGCTCAAAACCTCTCAAGTGATGTCAACGGGTTGTCAATGGCACGGATCGGGGAAAAAGCCCCGAAAAGGGCCGGGTGCATTTCCGCCAAAAAGGCGCAGGGCGCTGCCGGATGAGGGCGGCCGCCATCAGAAAGTTGCTTATCCTGAAACGATAACGGGGAAGAGTGTCCGTGCGATGCCGGAGGAGGTATTGGATCGTCCAACTTATTCAAGTTCCTCTTGATGAGGGGCGTTCTCTGACGTAGCCTGTTACGTCAGCAAATGATCCCGTGGCGTTTAAACCTTTCAACGCTGCACCGGAAAGCCGTTCAATGGACAAATATAGCGCAACATTTCTCAAATTCAAGAAAAATCGTGGAAAAACGGGAGCAATTCCTAAAGGAAAGAACCTTTGACACAAACGCGCAAGGGGCCGGAACCGGCCGCCGTCGAAGACTTCATCCGCGGATTGGCGCGCTCGGATCGCTTCGCCGGCAGGGTCGTCCACGTCTCCGAACTTCCGGCACGGCCGGCGGACTGGGCCGGTGAAGACGGCCGTCTTTCGCCGGCCCTGAAACGCTGTCTGTCGTCGATGAACATCTCCCGGCTTTACGGACATCAGCTCGAGGCCGTGGAGAACATCCGGGGCGGTCGTCATGTGGTCGTTTGCACGCCCACGGCAAGCGGCAAAAGCCTGATCTACACCCTGCCTTTGCTTGAGCGGCTGATCGAACATCCCGGTCATGCCGCCCTCTACCTGTCTCCGCTCAAGGCCCTGGCCCAGGATCAGCTGCGAAAACTTACCCAGGCGGCCGCATCGGTGCCCGATTTGGCCTTCAGCGCCTCGATATACGACGGGGACACGAAAGGATCGATCCGGAAAAAAATCCGTGAGCTTCCCCCCCAGGTGCTGCTCACCAACCCGGAAATGCTCCATCTTTCGTTTCTGGCCCACCATCGGAAATGGGCTTCGTTTTTCCGAAGGCTCTCTTTGGTGGTGGTAGACGAGGTGCACACCTACCGGGGGGTGATGGGATCCCATATGGCCCAGGTCTTTCGGCGGCTGCTGAGAATCTGCGCCAGATACGAAGCAGCCCCGACTTTCGTGTTCACCTCCGCCACGGTGGCCAATCCGGCCGAGCTGGTCCAACAGCTCACCGGCATCGATGCGGAGGTCATCGTTAAAAGCGGAGCCGAGCGGGGCAGGCGCTACACCGCCCTGGTGGACGCCTCAGAGGGCCCGGCGCAGGCGGCGATTTTACTGCTCAAGGCGGCGCTTTACCGGGGGCTTCGGACCATCGTCTA
>CAYPFH010000115.1:0-11001 GCA_964409825.1 uncultured Desulfobacterales bacterium
GCTATTAAAAACTATAAATTTTCATTGACAACAATAAACCAGGGTTCAGGGTTCAAGGTTCAGAGGTTCAAGGGTTTCAGGGTTCAAAGGTTCGGGGTTTCCGGCTTCGCTCCTTGGGAGCTACGCCGCGGCAAGCAGGGTTCGAGGAAACAATAGGGAAAAACCGCCCTCCGGGCGGATGAACGGGAATCGAACAAGCAACTTTTCAGGAGGATGAGGTATGGAAATTCTGGTTTGTGTAAAGCGTGTGCCCGACTCCTCGGAGAACGAAATCGAGGTCAAGGGCGACGGGACGGACATCGAAAGAGACGACCTGGTCTATTCGGTCAACGAATGGGACAACTATGCCGTGGAAGAAGCGATCCAGATCCGGGACAAGGTCGGCGGCAGCGTGACCGTGGTGTCTGCGGGAGACGAGGAGACAGAAGAGGTCATCCGCCGGGAAATGGCCATGGGAGCCGACAACGGCATCCATTTGATGGACGACGCCTTCGAGGGCTCCGACGGAAAAGGGGTTGCAACCACCCTCAAGGCCCTGGTCGAACAGGGAAACTATGACCTGATCCTCACCGGTGCCCAGGCCGACGACGGCGCCGGCCAGGTCGGCGGGATGCTGGCGGCCATGCTCGATTACCCCTTTGCCTCGCTGGTAAACCTGATCGAAGTCATCGACGACAAAAAAATCAAGGTGGGCCGGGAGATCGCCGGCGGCAACCAGGAGATGAACGAGATCGATCTGCCCTGCGTGCTGTCGATCCAGACCGGCATCAACGAGCCGCGCTATGTGGGTATCCGGGGGATCCGGAAGGTGGCCTCGGTGGAGATCCCGGTCAAGGGCGCCTCCGATCTGGGTGTCGACGCCGGAGCCGTGGGAGCGGCCGGAGCCAAAGTCAAGCGGCTCGACTATTTCGTGCCCGAACTGGGTGAGGGGGCCGAGATGCTCGAGGGCAGCTCCGAAGAGATCGTCGAAAAACTGATTGAACTGCTCAAGGCCAAAGGAGGAATCAAGTAATGGCGGAGATCTTTGCATATATTCTTCACAAGGACGGAAAGGCGGACGACACCGCCTACGAATTGATCAATGCGGCGGCGAAAATCGATCCGGCCGCGAAGGTGACGGCCATTGTCGCAGGAAGCGGAGCCGAACTGGATTCGGCCTGCGGCGAGGCGGCAAAGATCTACCCGGCGGTATGGAAGATCGACAGCGAAGCCCTTGCCTACGTGAACGCCGAGGCGGTCCGGCCGATGCTGGTGACCATCATTCCCAAAGGCTCGATTTTGCTGTTGCCCCACGAGCATTTCGGCATGGATCTGGCTCCCGGTCTTTCCATCAAACTGGATGCAGCCTACCTGCCGGACGCGATCGATTTCGAAGGCGCGGAAGGCAATACGCTCAAAGCCGTCCGGGAGGAATTTTCCGGGATGGTCAGCACCCACGTGGGCGTGGATCTTTCCGGCGGCGCGGTGGTGACGGTGCGGGCCGGCGCGTTTGCTCCCGATGAAAATGCCGCCGCTTCGGGCGAAGTGGTGGACAAGTCCGCCGACGCCGGCGCCGCTCCGGCGCTCAAACGCCGGTATCTGGAAACCGTGGCAGCCGAGGTCGGCGAAGTGGACATCACCAAGTCCGAAATCCTTTTGTCGGTGGGCCGCGGCATCGAAGACGAAGAGAACCTGGAGATCGCTTTCGACCTGGCCAAGGCCATGGGCGCGGACGTTTCCTGCTCCCGGCCCATCGTCGATGCCAAGTGGCTGGAAAAATCCCGGCAGGTGGGCACCTCGGGCCAGACCGTCAAGCCGAAGGTCTACGTTGCCTGCGGCATTTCCGGAAGCTTCCAGCACCTGGGAGGCCTCAAGGGTTCGCCCTTTATCGTGGCGATCAACAAAAATCCGAAGGCTCCGATATTTCAGGCGGCCGATGTGGGTGTGGTCGCCGACATCCTCGAGTTTCTCCCCGAGCTTCAGGAGGCCATCGAGGAGGCCAAGGGATAAAAAATGCGGTGCATTTTTTCTCCCAAGAGCCGCCTGCCGGAGGCAAAAATGATAGAAGTATCATTGAATATTTGACACTTGGCAAAGAGGCGGTCAGGAGAATCGTTTCGGCGGGGGCAAAACCCGCAGAAAAAAAATCACCTGCCCGCCTCTGCGTCTTTTTGAGACAGCTTTTCATGCACTGCGGCATCAATGGCGGCCCGCGACATACCGCCGGTGAGTTGCCCCGAGTTTTTCGCGTCTTCCGGAAAGATCCACACAGGCCTCGGACCGGCCTTACATTTGTGCATAAATCCGTTATTTTTCCACCAGGGCCAGGGCCTTTTCCAGCACCTCGCCTTTGAATCGGGTCTTCAGGGCCTCTTTGAGCATATCGGTAGACAGCACGCGGTTTTCGCCCGCCATCAGGGCCAGGCTCGCCAATGCCCGGTCCGGCGGCCGGATGCCGCGCGCCTTGAAATCGACTTCCACCACATCGGCGCCGGTAGCGGGCAGGTCGACCTCCTTTGCCTTGAACACCCGGGCCGAATCCGCCAGGGTGCCGAACATCGACTTTTTCCGGTTGACCCCCTCCTGGGCCAGAGCCAATACGACCGTGGGCGATTCGATGCCGGAGTAGCCGATCTCCTCGTCGGACAGAACCACTTCGGAAACCGAATGCCCCCGCAGGACCGTGATGGGATAGTCGTTTTTCAGCGTTGCCTGAAGGCCGGCGGTGAGCCCGGCAAGGCAAAGCAGTTCTCCGGCGGTGACGATCCGCTGGCCGGCGCTGCCGAGGATCATCACCTCCTGCCGGCCGGTTTTCGGGGGGGAAAAGACGGCCTCGATGGCTTTGGGCGGTGCCGGGATCTTTTGGACCGCGGCTTTTTCGCGGTAACTTTTCCCGTATTCGGGTCGCTGGTTTTCCGCGATCGGTCCTTCAGCAGCAGGCATGGCCGCGATGGAGTCTTCGATGGACGAAGGGGTCAACTTGTTTCGCTTCGTATATCTGCCCGGACAGACTCCCCAGATGTCGACCAGAGAAAAACCCTCGAACCGGATCGCCTGTTCGATCTCGTCGGGGAGGTTTTTCCGATAGGCCGAGGAGCGGGCCGCGTAGGCCGCACCCGCGGCCTGGGCCACTTTGCATATATCCATGGGCTTTTCGATCTGATTCAGGAACCCGGATCCCACCGTTGCCTCCGGCGGTGTGGTGGACGAGCACTGGCCGCCGGTCATGCCGTAATTGAAGTTGTTCAGCACCAGCAGCGTCAGGTCGATGTTGCGCCGGCAGGTGCTCAGCACATGGGCGCCGCCGATGCCAAGTCCCCCGTCTCCCATGGTCACGATGACCGTAAGCTCAGGCTGCATCATCTTCAGCCCCGTGGCATAGGTCAGGGCCCGGCCGTGAAGGCCGTGAAAGGCATGGGTGTTGAAAAACGTGTCGAACAGGCCGGAGCAGCCGATGTCGCTGACGATCACCACCTGATTTCCGGAAAGGTTCATGTTTGTCAGGGCCTTGTCCAGGGCCCGGGTGACCTGTTCGTGGGCGCAGCCGGGGCAGAACACAGGCGGTCTTTCGGGATTCAACAGACTATCCATTTGAAAGCACCTCCTCGATCCGTGCCGGGGGAATCAAGTTGCCGTCCATGGTACCGACGAATTCGACCTGGCGGTCGCAGCAGATCCGCTGGATTTCTCGCAGGTACTGGCCGAGGTTCATTTCGGCGACCACTATGCGTTTGGCGCCCTGGGCTTTTTGCCGGATCAGCGCTTCGGGCACCGGCCACAGGGTCTTGAGCACCAGAAGGGAGACCGGTTCTCCGGCTGCCTGCAGCTTGGCCACGGCGGTCTTGGCTGCCTTGGCGGTCACCCCGTAAGTGATCAGGAGCGTATCGGTGTTTGGGGCAGAAAGTTCGTCGAAAAAGGTAAAGTCGTTGATGGCGGCGAGAATTTTTTCCTGTCGCCGCTCCTGAAACCGTTTGATGGTTAAAGGATCCACGGTGAGGTAGCCGTCTTCTCCGTGGGTGGAAGAGGTCTGGCGAACGAGCCGGTCTGCGCCGATGGGCAGAAAATCAGGCACGCGGTTGTCTCCGGACACGGCAAAGGGGATATAAGCCTCTCCCTCCGGTGCGGTCTTGCGCTCCACCGAATCGGGGATGGTGAGCTTTTCCAGGTCGAGGCTCTCCTTGGTCATGGAGATTTCCTTGTTGGCCGCGATAAAGACCGGGCACCGGAAGATTTCGGCCAGGTTGAAGGCGTGGACCGTCAGGGTCACGCAGTCGGCCACGTCCGTGGGGGCCAGCACGATCACCGGCTGCCCCCCGCTGTTGCCCCATTGAAGGAACTGGACGTCTCCGTCGGCGCCCCGGGTGGCCGAGCCGGTGGAAGGCCCAAGCCGCTGGACGTCGACAATGACGAGGGGGATCTCGCTGGCGATAGCAAAGGAGATGTGCTCGCTGTATAGGCTGATGCCGGGACCCGATGTAGCGGTCATGGTCTTTGCTCCCGCCATGGAGGCGCCGAGACAAAAGCCGATGGATGCGATCTCGTCTTCTCCCTGGAGGCAGACGCCGCCTTCGGGCGGCAGATAAGCGAGCATGGCATTGTAGATGGTGGTGGCCGGGGTGATGGGGTAGCCGGCAAAAAACCGGCAGCCGGCAACTTTCGCCCCCCAGGCGATGGCTTCGTTTCCTTCCATAAAACACAGGGCCATGTTTCCTCCCAAGTCATGCCCCCGGCAGCGCCGGAGCCACGGATTGTAGACCACTCAAAGCGGCGGTCTCAGGCGCGCCTAATGCGGCTCGCCAAAGTATGCAGATGTTCCCGGCAGCACAGCATCGGATTTTTGCCGGCATCTATTTTTTTTCGGTGTTTGAGTTTTTTTTACCTGTTTTTAAAATCGCGCTAGCGATTTTAAAAACTTTTGATCAAATATTTGATTAAATGTAGCCTGGCAAAGTCCCCCGATACCGGATCGAAAAGCGGAAGTCAACCATTTCCCTGCGGACAACGAACATCGCGGGCATGGCTCACATCAAGTGGGTCTCCTGGGCTTTCAACCGCCGCTCCAGGCCGGCTAATACGTGTTTTTTCACCTTCCGGATGTGGCGGGAGAGGATCTGACGGGCCGCCCTGCAATCGCCTTCGGCAATCCGGTCGACCAGCGCCGCGTGGTCGTCGCAGGCCGTTTCCACCGGCGCGGAAAACAGGATGTTCAGGCCGTATTTGAGATAAAGAAGGTCGTAGAGGTTGCGCAGTGCCCGCTCCTGAACGGCGCAGTCCGAGAGCTCGGCCAGGGTCAGGTGAAGGGCCATGTCCTTGATCAGGCGTTCATGGAGATAGGGATCTTTGGCGGCCTGCCGGTGGGCGGCCAGGGCTTTTTCCAGCCGCGCAAGGCCGGCGGCGTCCATGCGCGCCATGGCCTTGGGCAGCAGGGAAAGCTCGATCAATTCCCGGAACTCATAGATCTCTGCGATCTGCTTCAGGCTCAAGGGTTCCGTGTAATAGCCGCGGTTGGGCTCTCTTCTGACGATCTGCTGAAATTCTAGCCACTTGAGGGCCTGGATGACCGGCGTCTGGCTCATGCCGAGTCTTTCTGCCAGGTCCCGGTAGGCGATCTTCTGGCCCGGCATGATTTCGTTGTGAAACAGCATGTTCCGGATGCCGGTGTAGGCCCTCCAGATGCTGTCCTGGGATTCTTCCGGTTTGAGCGAGCTCGACTTCTTTTCCATGGCCACGGGTTATCCTGTGTAATGAAAATTTCTTCTTGACTATCTTTATCCGGAGGGATTTGTCAATTTGTGGCTTTCGGCGAGACGCGTTTATCGGTGAATTTTTAACAAAACTGGCATTCGGCGGCTGGATATCCCAGGTCATATAGGCTATGTCTGGTCTGCCGCTTGGGGTGACAGCGTCGGAATGATCCGATCAGTTTCGGGGATCATCAGCGAAAGAAATCCCTGAAAGGAAAAAAATAGCCTTGAGAGTTGCATCCATTCAGATGTCTGTTGTGGAAGATGACAAGACGGCGGCGATCGATAGGGCTGTGAGGAAAATCAGACTCTGCCAGGGGGCGGACCTGGTGATCCTGCCGGAAATCTGGAATGTCGGGTTCATGAGTTTCGACCGCTATCTGGCAGAGGCCGAAACGCGGACCGGACCGACCCTGAGCGCGGTGCGCAAAGCGGCCCGGGATATCCGGGCGTACGTGCACGCCGGCAGCTTCGTCGAAAAAGAAAAAGACTGCTGTTTCAACTCCAGCTATCTGATTTCCCCGGACGGAGAGGTGCTGGCCAACTACCGGAAAATCCATCTGTTCGGCTACAACTCCAAGGAGACCGACATCCTGACCCCCGGAGAGGCGGTCACTGTGGTCGAAACCCCCCTGGGCAGCATCGGAATGGCCACCTGTTTCGATCTGCGCTTCCCGGAGCTTTTCCGGACCATGGTCGATGCGGGCGCGGAGATCTTCCTGGTCTGTTCGGCCTGGCCCTATCCCCGCCTGGAGCACTGGCTCATGCTCAACCGGGTGCGGGCGCTGGAAAACCAGTGCTTCCTGATTTCCGCCAACGCCACGGGCACCAACCGCGGGATCCAGTTCGTCGGTCACAGCATGGCGGTCGATCCCTGGGGGATTCCCATGGCCGTCGGCGGAGACAAGGAAGTGATTCTGAACACGGAGATCGACCTGGCGGATTTGCGCGCCGCGCGGGGGGAATTCCCGGGACTGGCCAGCCGGGTGGGCTGGCTCAACCCCGCAACATCATAAACATCGAGCAGTTTATTCCGGCCGGCGGATGGTCACCTTTTCCATGACCACGGGCGCCGCCGGGCGGTCGCCGGGGCCGGTGGCCACCTTGCCGATATTTTCCACCACGTCGAGTCCCTTGACCACTTTGCCGAACACCGAATGGCGGTCGTCCAGGTGGGGGGTGGGCGCCAGGGTGACGAAAAACTGGCTGCCGTTGGTGCCCGGGCCCGCGTTGGCCATGGAGAGCACTCCGGCGCCGTCGTGCCGCAGGTTCGGATGAAACTCGTCTCCGAAGCGGTAGCCCGGACCGCCGGTGCCGGTTCCTTCTGGGCAGCCCCCCTGGATGACGAAGCCTTCGATGACCCGGTGAAACGTGAGCCCGTCGTAGAACGGCCCCTTTTTCAGGGCCTGCTGCCGGCCCTCGGCCAGGTTGATGAAGTTCCACACCGTCTCGGGACACTCCTTGGCATACAGCTCGGCTTCGAAGGTGCCCTGATTGGTTTCAAACACCGCCGTCGCCCGGTCGATGTCTTCCTTGTAGTCGCTTTTTTCAAAAGCCATCAGATAAGTTCCTTCCCCTTGCGAATTTGAATCTTATGCAATCAAAGCACGAAATTCGAATTTCGAAATAAATCCGAAATTCAAATGACGGAATGACAAAAACGGGTAGTCATGCTTGCGATTTTCGTCCGATTCGAAAGCGTGGCCAGCGATTGATCATTGTCAGCTAATGTAAGACAGCTTCCCACATTCGCAATCCGATTTTCCCGGCGGCGCAGCCGCTTTAATAAATGAGACATCGGATCGCGCCAGCGAGCCGATGTTTCATTTATTTGTAGAGGGAATCGATTTCCTCGGCGTACCGCTTTCTGGCCACTTTCTTTTTGACCTTCATGGTGGGGGTGAGCATGCCGTTGTCGATGGTGAACTCAGGAACCACCCGAATCTTTTTGACGGTTTCGAAAGAGGCCAGTTCCTTGTTCTTCTCCTGTACTTCGCGCTGGATCACCTCGACAATGGCCGGGTTTGCGGCCAGGTCTTCGGCGGAGACAAACGAAATTCCCTGCTGCCGGGCGTATTCGGCGGTGTTGTCCGGATCGAGGGTGACCAGGGCGGTCAGATAATTCCGCTCGTCTCCGATGACCAGCACTTGGCTGATGTACCGGGAGGTGGCCAGAATTCCTTCGATGCGGGCCGGGGCGATGTTCTTGCCCCCGGAGGTGACGATGATATCTTTTTTTCTTCCGGTGATGCGAAGAAAATTGTTTTCGTCGATCTCGCCGACGTCGCCGGTTTTCAGCCAGCCGTCTTCGGTGATGACTTCGGCGGTTTCTTCGGGCATCTTGTAGTAGCCCTTCATCACGTTTCTGCCCCGAAACAGGATCTCCCCGTCGTCTGCGGTTTTTTGTTCGATGCCCGGCCCCGGCGGGCCCACCCACCCGAAGCGGTAGTCGTCGAACCGGTTCAGGTTGGAAAAGGAGGTGTTTTCGGTCATGCCGATCCCTTCCACGATCAGCACGCCGGCCGCGTGAAACCACCTCCCGATATCCGGATTCAAGGGTGCCGCTCCGCTGATGCACCACCGCACGCGGCCGCCCAACGCCTCCTGGATCTTGGAGAGCACCAGTTTGCTGGCAAGCCGGTGTTTCAGGCCCAGGAAAAAGGGAATCGGCTTTTTGGCCAGTTTCAGTTCGCCGACTTCGTGCCCGACGGAAAAGGCCCAGTTGAAGATTTTCAGGGCTGCACCGCCCTTGGCCTCGGCCATTGCCGTCACCTTGGCGTGGACCTTTTCGTAGATCCGAGGCACGCTGGGAAACCAGTGGGGCCGGGCGGCCTTGATGTCTTCGGCGATGAAGTCGATGCCCCGGCAGAAGGTCATGGTGGTGCCGGCAAATAAAGAGGTATAGACGCAGGTCCTGGCAAAGACGTGGGCCAGGGGCAAAAAGAGAAACACCTGGTCGTCCGGATCCCAGAGCACGGAGCCGGCCACGGATTGGGCGGTGAAGGTGATGTTGTCGTGGGTGAGCATGGCTCCCTTGGGAACACCGGTGGTCCCGGAGGTGTACACGATGGCGGCCACATCGTCCGAAGAGATTGCCGCCGCCATCTCATCGACCTTTTCTTCCGAGACCTGCTCTCCCATTTCCATAAATTCGTCAAAACCGATCACCCAGTCGTCTTCGGGCACCAAACCGGAAAATAGGACCACTTTGCGAACATCCGGGATCTGTTCCCGGATCTTAAAAAGCTTGTCGAGCTGGCTCTGATCCTCGGCAAAGGCGACCACCGAGTCGCTGTGGTCCACGATGTAGGAGATGTCCTGCGCCGGCAGACTGTGGTAGATCCCGACGGTCTGGGCGCCGATGACGGCGGCGGCCATATCGCAGAGCACCCAGCGGTAGCAGGAGTAACTGAGGATCGCAACCTTGTCGCCTTTTTGCACCCCCAGGGCGATCAGCCCCCGCGCGGCCCGGCTCAACTGGGCGCAGAATTCTTTCCAGGAGACTTCATCGGTCTGTCCCGGGGCCGTGAACCACCGGTAGGCGGCGTGCTCCCGGCGCCGCTCGACGGTTTCTTTCAACATTTCGTGGATGTTCCGGTAATCCTTGAACGCTCCCATGGTCCCTCCCTCGGTGGTCCGATAAACTCAGCAAAACGCCTTCGCGAATTACCACAGAAGCAACCCGGATACAACGAAAAGCTTGAATATGACTGGAAAAATTTATTGGTGTGTGGAAAGGGGGCTTCCTGTCTTGATCCGGGGCCGGATATTGGATAGTCGATCTACCGGGTGTGAGACGGTCCCGGTTTTATGAAAGTTGAGGTAAAGATGCCGAAAAATCAAAAAAGCCCTTATTCCCGACGGGTGGGGCGATTTTTTCTCCGTCTGAGCAGACGTGTTTTTTTCTGGCTGCTTTGGACGACGGCCGGTTCTGGCCGCCGTGCTTCCGAACCCGAAAAGACTGCGCGCAGACCGCCCCTCGGCCTACGTTCGAAGCCGTGCCCGGTGGATTCTGGAACAGATGCGGCTTCTGGGGCCGGGATATCTCAACGGGATTTGATTTTTTTGTCGCCGATCGTCGTTCTATACCGGAGGTAAGTCGGCGCAAGCCGACGGTCAGGCGGCGTTGTATACTTCACCGGCGCCGGCCAATGCGCCGGTGTGGTAAACGGCGTTCGATTTCGACCAGCCGCTCGGACAGGTCGTCGGTTTCGCGCATCACACCGGCACACCGCCAGGCAAGATTTCGGAGCCGGCTGCGCAGCTCCCCCCCGAAACGAAACGCAATTTTGGCAATATCTATAGAAGATTTCTATCTTTCTAGGCCCGGCGAATAGGAATATTGGATTTGACATGCGTAATGGGCGTGGATAGGGGATGGATGCGTCGACGGCGTGTGTTGGCCCGGTCAAGGAGAAAATGGATGAAGTTTCTGTTCGTCTGCCCTGAACAAAACAAATCATTTGAAACCGAGCAGTTTTCCCTGGTCGACAACCGGGGCGTCAAGCAGGACGACGAGGGACACCGGTATTTGGACGCCCGGGTCAGGCTGGCAGAACCGTGTCCGTTTTGCGGAAAGATCCACGAATATGCCGCAAGGGAGCTTGCCTGCCCCTTCGGACCGGAATAAAATCACTGTCGTGATTTTATAAAAGTTTCACGCTCCGTGAAAAACAAAAAAAGGAGGGCTCGCGTTTGTCCACCCGGGCCATCGCCTATCTGAAACAGAAGAAAGTGCCTTTCGAGGTCGTGAACTACGAGCACGAAGAAAAGGGCGCGGAGTTTGCCGCAAAGGCCGTAGGGTTTGCCCTGGAGGCGATCGTCAAGACCCTGGTGGTCGATATGGGAGAAAAGCGCCACGTCCTGGTGCTGACCCCCGGCCACCGACAGCTCGATCTGAAAAAGCTGGCCCGGGCGTGCAGGGTGAAGCGGGCCGCCATGGCAGACACCGCCACGGCCGAGCGCCTTACCGGATACCTGGTAGGCGGCATCAGCCCCTTTGCCGTGAAACAGCGCCTTTCCGCGGTGATGGAAGAAAGCCTGCTGGCGTGCGACCGGGTCCTGATCAACGCCGGCCGGCGCGGGACCATGCTGAAGATGGCCCCGGCGGATATCACCGACGCATTGAAGGCACAGGTTGCTGCAATTGTTTAGCCGTTGTTGGAAATAGTAAAATAACGGGCCTATGTACGAATATAAGGTTGATATGAGGGCTGTGGGGTGTCTTCCCGGAAGACGCGAAAAACTCGGAGCCAAGTGGCCGTAGAATCGAACAGAG
>CAYPFH010000116.1:0-10983 GCA_964409825.1 uncultured Desulfobacterales bacterium
GCGTCTTGGGGCGGCCTTCTTCGCCGCGCACCCGGGTTTCCCGGATCTTGATGACGCCGTACCGCTGGCAATTTACACACCCTTTCCCTATTAATGCCTGCCTGCCGGCGCGATGGCCACTTGGAAGCCGAAAAATTACCGCCCTGACCGTTCATCGTCCAAGTGGTGCGGGGACTGTCAAGAAAAGATAAAGTAATTTATTCTGAAAATTCAAAATATTAAACAAAAGGACTTTTTACAGGAGCATCATTTTCGAGCGCTGACATTCGGGAAATATGTCACTTAATCAGCAAGTTAACATCCAGGTGACTATCCAGATAAAGGAGGATCCCATAAAAAACATTTGACAGTGGTAAATAAATTTTATTAGATGTGCATTATATGCTTCTTCAAATAAAATTTAACGAATAGACTTATTCATGGAAAATCCCAATATCCTTCAGCTAATCAAAAACAAGCAGGGAGAACTTTCCAATCAGCAGGCCAGAATAGCTGCATATCTAATGGCGCATCACAAAGAAGCTGCCTTTATGTCAGCCACCCAGCTGGCACAGCAAATCGGCGTCAGTCAGCCAACTGTGATCCGCTTTTCCCAGTTTCTCGGTTTTTCACATTACAGTTTTTTTCTGGAAGAGCTTCAAACTCTTTTGAAGGCGGAGCTAACCTCCTACGAAAGGTTACAGTTGAGCCTCGGTCAGAAAAACGCCGATCAAAGCGGGCTGTTCGATATTGTTCTTCGTGAAATGCAGACTCTTGAAAAATTACTCAAATATTTTCCACAGCAAAGTTACGAGAAACTGGTTGAACGAATCTGCGCCTGCCGCAAAGTTGTGATTGTTGGAACCCGTGGCTCAGCCTCACTGGCGCAATACTTTTCCTATTTTCTCGGTAAAGTAAAAAAAAATGTTTCAGCTATTAGTTGCGGTGCGACCAAATCATACGATTACTTCTTGGATTCTACCAGGGATGACTTGGTAGTGTGCATTGCCTTTCCGCGATATCCCAGGGAAACTATCGAAATAATCGAATACTGCCGGGATCGTAACCTTCGGACCGCCGGCATCACGGATAAAATTGATTCTCCCTTGGCCAAACTGGTCGATATGGCGGTAGTCATCCCGATTACATTCACTACAATATTCGATTCATACTGCTCGGCATTTTGTCTTTTCAACATCATAGTAACGGCCGTCGGCCGAATCAACCGGAAGGAATCGGAGGCTTTGTCCGGCGAATTTGAACGGTTGGTAAAGTCGAGAAAAGTATTCATGTAACCACCGGAAGGCGACCAATGAAAATTTCCAAAGAAGATTTAAAGAGCTGCTTCGATATTCAGCGGATGCAAGAGCAGATCGAATCTTTTGCTCGGATCGGCAAAGACCCGAACGGGGGTGTGACCCGCTTGGCTTTCAGCCGGGAAGACCGACAAGCCCGTGAGGTCTTTCTCGAATTATTGCAGCGGGATTTCGACCTGGAGATTCGAAGCGACGCTTTGGGAAATATCTTTGCCCGGCGCGAAGGGCGCCATCCTAAATGGCCGGTCATCATGACGGGAAGCCACTTGGATTCCGTCAAAAACGGTGGGAAATTCGACGGTCCTGCCGGAGTCTTTGCCTCCTTGGAGGCGTTTCGTGCGCTTGACCAGCTCGGCCTTCAAACCGAGCATCCTTTCGAGTTGTGCGTACTTTGCTCAGAGGAACCCAATCCCTTTGGCATTTCCACCTTCGGTAGCCGCGGTATGGTGGGCAAACTGAAAAAAGCGGACGTCGAACACCTGAAGGATGACCACGGCAATGATTTTGCATCTGCACTGAAATCAATAGGTGGCGACCTCGATAAAATCCACACAGCCGTCCGGCCTCCAGGCGAAATTGCTTTCTTCTTAGAGCTTCATATCGAACAGATGCCATTTCTGGAGGCCGAAAAAAAAGACATTGGCATTGTGGAAGGCGTAACCGGCATATACCGAGAGGCGATTACTGTAACCGGTGAGGCAAGCCACGGCGGCACAACCCCGATGGATAGACGCCGGGACGCATTGTGCGCGGCTTCGGAAATCATCCTGGCACTGGAAGCCGAAGCCCGGCAAGAAGGTAAAAAGGCTGTGGCCACCACCGGGCATATATCCGTATTTCCCAACTCCATCAACATCACACCCGAAACGGTTGTGCTCGATGCCGAAATCCGGAGCTATCACGCTGAATGCATTGCCCGCATTCTACAAAAACTGGAAAATAGAATCCACTCCATCGAAAACCACCGAAAGGTAGGTATCGATCGCAAAGTCACCTATAATAATCAACCTATCGAATTTTCATCTTCGGTCAGAAAGGCGATCGCTGAGGCTGCCCGGTTGCTCGGATTTGCTACCCTTTCGCAAGTCAGTATGGCCGGACACGACGCCGCCCATGTCAGTCAAGTGGCCGAAGCCGGTATGATTTTTATTCCCTGCCGTAAGGGGCTCAGCCACTGCCCGGAAGAACATACGGAAATCGAACAAATTGTCAAAGGAGCCCAGTGTCTGCTCCAGACTCTGTTAATTTTGGACCAGCAAAAGAAGGAAGTGTAACAATGAATGAAATCATCAAACGGATTGAAGAAGATGGCATCGCATTTCTCAATTTTCAGTTTACCACTATCGACGGTGTCATTCGTCAGTTGATCAATCCGGCCCGCCATTTGGAAAAGCTTTTTGAAGAGGGGCTCGGATTCGACGGCTCTTCGAGCAAATACGTTCCGGTCAACGAAAGCGATCTGACCCTCAAACCCGATTTGTCGACTTACCAAATACTTCCTTGGGGCAAGCCGGAAAATCGAACCGCCCGATTTATCTGCGATGTATACAGCGGTGACGGCTCGGCTCCTTTCGAAGCCGATCCCCGCCACATTTTGAAAAAAACCATAGCGGGCATGAAGGCAGAATTTGGGGAAGGCTGGGAGTTTATGCTTGCCCCAGAGATCGAATTTTTCCTGCTGACGGAAACCGAAAACGGTGACTATCTTCCCGCCGACAACGCATCCTATTTCGAAATTCCCCCTTACGATAAGGGCACCGAGTTCCGGAAGGATATCAGTCGCGCACTGGACTCTGTAGGCATCGTTACGGAAAAAAACCACCACGAGGTTCCCAACGGCAAGCATGAAATTACCTTCGCCTATGGCGATGCCCTGCAGGTTGCAGACAACACCGTGACCTACCGCCAAGTAGTCAAAAACCTTGCTGCTGAGCACGGACTGGTTGCCAGCTTTATGCCGAAACCGTTTGTGTGGACCTATGGCTGCGGCATGCACGTCCATCTTAATCTGAAGGACAATCAGAGTGGTAAAAACCTGTTCTACAATGAATCTGCCGAAGAAGGGCTTTCCGATATTGCCCGACATTTCATTGCCGGGCTGCTGCAGCATGCCCGAGGATTGACCGGCATAACAAACCCGTCGATCAACTCCTATAAGCGCTTGGTACCCGGCTGGGAAGCACCGGTATACATTTCCTGGGGTTTCGGAAATCGTTCCGCCCTACTTCGCATCCCCGGTGGAAATCCCAAGGCGATGCGTGTGGAGAGCCGTAATCCGGACTCCAGTTGCAATCCCTATCTGGCGTATGCCGCCATGCTGGTAGCCGGACTCGATGGGGTCAGACGCAAAATTGATCCGCCGGCTCCGATCCCGGACAACATTTACGCTCTTTCTCCGCAGGAAAAATCCCAACGCGGAATCGAATCGCTGCCAGGTGATTTCAAGGAGGCCCTGGGCAGCCTTTCGAAGGATGAAGTCCTGTGCAGCACCCTGGGCCGGAATTTTATCGACATATTTCTGGCGATCAAGGGCAAAGAAGTGGCTGAGTTTGCCACGACGATCCAACCTTGGGAGCTCAAAAAATACGTTAATGTGTAAGCTGCACATCTCGGCCGAAACAGCCCGGCCACGGCTGCATGAAAAACAAAGCAGGTGTTGAAGGATTGTAAGCTCACATCGAAACAGGTATCATGAACCAATACCGCATGCTCATACGATCGCTTGTTCTCGCAGGGCTCTGTTTTCTGGCCCTGGTGCCCTTGCTGCCGGTTTCCACGCCGTATTTTTTTTACATGATGTTCTGGATCACGATGGCCAGCGCCTTTAATATCATTTATGGGTTCGTCGGCTATTTGCCCTTCGGATATGTCATGTTCTACGGTATCGGAACCTATGTCGCTGCCATATTATGGAGTCGGCTGAATGTGCCGATGCCACTTGCCATACTTTGCGCCGGGGCAGTCGGTGTGCTTATTTCCGTTATCTTTGCTCCGACTTTGCGCCTCAAAGGCATCTATTTCGCCATCGTTAATTTTTCCTCGGCCATGGTGCTTCGCATCGTTGTGGCAAACCTTCCGGAAAAATGGGCCGGGGGCAGTTTCGGCATTTCCCTGTCCGGGTCCTATCAGCCGACTGTCAGCTACTATTTCATGCTGGGCTTGATGGTTATCAGCGTGGCTGCCTCATTTATTCTTTCCCGTTCGAAACTCGGAACGGCTTTGCGCTGCCTTAGGGATGACTCAGCCGCCGCTGCGGTCATGGGCATCAATGTCTCTTGGACCCGGATGAAAGCCTGGATGTTGGCGGCCCTGCTGCCGTCGTTGGCAGGTGGCACTGAGGCTTGGTATACAGCGATTGTGGATCCGGACACCTCTTTTAATTTAATGGTGACGGCCAAAACTATCGTGTATTCTATGTTCGGTGGCTTGGGGACCATTGCGGGGCCGGTGTTCGGGGCCGTTTTTATGTATGAAGTCGACGATTTTATCTGGGGGCGGTTTCCCTTGCTCAATCTGTTGGTCCTGGGTCTAATGATCATTTTTTTGATCTTATTTTTGCCGCGGGGAATTGTCGGATCCATTACCTACAAATGGCCTCGGTTGAGAAAAATTATCGAGTAACCTCCACCCTTGGGAACTGAGAGCATATGTTTGAACTTTTTCTCATGGCTGTCGTCTCCGGATTGCAAATGGGGATCCTCTATGGGCTCATCGGAATCGGAATGAACATTTTGTACGGAGTAATTCGGATCGTAAATTTCGCCCATGGTGAATTCATGATGCTCGGCGCCTATCTGGCACTCACCTTGCACAAGCAGTGGGGAATCAATGCACTGCAGAGTATGTTTATTGTCTTGCCGCTCTTTTTCATTCTGGGCCTGTTGCTCCACCGATTGTTTTATGAACGACTGCAGAAATCCGATGATCCGGAAATTGCATCTTTTCTGACCTTCTTCGGCGTTTCACTGGTGATCACCGCTTCAATCCTGCTGATCTGGAAAGCAGATCCGAGGAGCATACCTCTACCTTTTGAAAATGTTTCTTTCGTCATCGGCTCTTTTTTCCTGCCGACAGGCAGGCTGGTCAGTTCGGGCATCTGCGCGCTGGTTATAATTGTAATCAGCTGGTTTTTGTATCGCACCTATACCGGCAAGGCGGTTCGCGCCATCATTGAAAACCGGGAGGCTGTCGCCATTTTAGGAATCGATGTCCGGCGGGTATCGGCGCTGGTTTTCGGCATCGGCCTGGCCATCGTCGGAATCACCGGCTGCCTGGTCACACTTACGTTTCCGGCCATCACGCCAGTGTTGGGTCAAACCTACACTACGATCGCTTTTCTGGTCATCGTGCTCGGCGGCCTGGGCTCGCCGCTGGCAGCGCTTCTCGGCGGTATCGTTTACGGACTTGCCGAAAGCATCAGCTCGGTTTTCATGCCGGCTGCCCTGTCACCGGTGGTGGTATTCGTACTGCTGATATTAATGGTCATGTTCCGTCCTCAAGGCCTGCTTGGCAAAGTGTCAGCGAGGATATAAATGGGTGCTCTGCTGCAGATACAGAATCTCGAAAAATCTTTCGGAGGGGTCAAAGCCCTGGAGGATGTCAACCTATTGGTGCCACACAACGCGATCATCGCCGTCATCGGTCCCAACGGGTCCGGTAAAACTACGCTACTGAACTGCATCAACGGGATTTATGTGCCCAATAAAGGTGATATCTACTATCGTGGCAACCCCATTGTCGGCCGCAAAACTCATGAAATTACCCGTATGGGAATTGGCCGCACGTTTCAGATCGCCCGGGTGTTTAAACGAACTACGGTCTTGGACAATGTCATCGCCCCAGTGCTCAACTCCGGCCGAAGTTTGACCAACTTACGATCCGAAGCGTACGGGCTTCTCGATCGCGTCGGCCTGTCCCACCTGGCTGAAGGTTTCGGCAGCGAGCTGTCCGGCGGGCAGCAGAAGCTGATCGAGTTGCTGCGTGCGTGGATTGCAAATTTTGATTTGATCCTTCTGGATGAACCCTTTGCCGGAGTCCATCCGGATCTGAAGCGGCTTTTCTACGAAGAGATTCGTGAGCTGCAGAAAAACGGAAAGACCTTCGTTCTGGTCAGCCACGACATGAAGTCGGTGTATACTCTGTCGGATGAAATTGTCGTGTTGGATCTGGGCCGAGTCATTGCCCAGGGCCAAGAGGACTATATCAAAAACGACGAACGCGTAATCGAAGCGTACCTGGGAAATTAGCGCATATGGCGATATTGGAAGCCCGCAATCTCACAGTGTCCTATTACGGGGATATCGAAATCTTGAAAGGTGTCTCGGTGGACATACAACAGGGCACCATTACTGCGATCATCGGCCCCAACGGCGCTGGAAAATCGACCCTGCTCAAAGCACTTTACGGGCTGTTGAAGCCGCGAAAAGGCACGGTCCGCTTCCAGGGAAATGACATCACCGGGTTAAAAGTTCACGACTTCATTCGCAACGGGATTGCCTACGTCCCTCAGCTCCGGAGCATATTCCCGGAACTGACGGTGACTGAAAATCTTGAGCTGGGCACCTGGATTTTTAAGAAAGATAAAGCCAAGGTCGCCCAAGCTATCGAAGAGGCCTACATGCGCTTTTCTATTCTGGCAGACAAGCGCAACGCGCGTGCCGGTTTGTTGAGTGGGGGACAGCAAAAAATTCTGGAAATCGCCCGCTCGCTTATCACCCGGCCGAGCGTTTGCCTGTTGGATGAGCCCACTGCCACCCTGGCGCCCAAAATCGCCCAGCAGATATACAAGACCCTCCTGGATTTGAAATCCGAACAGATCACGATTGCGATCGTGGATCAGCGTGTGAAACAGGCGTTTGAAATCGCGGACTACACCTACATATTAGAACTGGGTCAAAACAAGGTGGAAGGCTCCCGCCAGGAGTTCGACGGCCGCCTGAACGAGGTAATCAAAGGTTGGCTGGAATAATGAAGGCCGATGAGAAAGCATTTTTGCAACCCTAATCAACGGAGGAGGGAATCATGAAAGCGAAAGTATGTATTGTTTTGGCTGTTTTGGCCTTATTTCTTGCGGGGCTGGTGCCGAGTATCTGCTTGGCAAAGGATGTGATCAAGATCGGAATGACAATATCGACAACCGGTAAATATACCTTCGCCTCGTCCCAGGGATTCATGGGCGTCAAAATCTGGGCTGAACAGACCAACAAGGAAGGCGGCCTGCAATTAGGCGATAAAAAAATTCCGGTCGAACTGGTTTATTACGATGATCGCAGTGACAAGGAAACCGTGGTCCGGCTGTACGAGAAATTGATCAATGAGGACAAGGTGGATATCTGTTTTGCTCCCTTTGGCTCAACGCTAACCGGCGCTGCAGCCGCCATCACGGCAAAATACGATATGATGCTGGTGATCTGGTCAGCCGCATCAGATGCCATCTATGAGCAAGGCTATGACTATATCGTCTCGGCCACCGAAACCCCGGTATCCTTGATGCCCAGACCTGAAATCGAGCACATGGCAAAGCTCGGGACCAAGAAAGTGGCCATCATTTACATGGATGAGCCTTTTCCGGCCGGCTTGGCCAAGCACGCCAAACGCTTGGCCGAGCTCAACGGGATGGAAGTCGTCCAGTATGAAAAATACTCTCCGGGCATGAAAGATTTCACCATTTTGTTGCAGAAGGTGAAAAGGAGTGGAGCCGATGGCTTTTACGCATCGGCCTACATGGACGATCAAAAGGTGATCATACGGCAGATGAAAGAGGCCAACCTGATGTTCCCTTATGTCTACATGGTGTATTCCGGAATGCCGCAGTGGCAGGACATAGGGGATGACGGGCTGTATATCTTCGGCCATAC
Source organism: uncultured Desulfobacterales bacterium (assembly GCA_964409825.1). Taxonomy (GTDB): domain Bacteria; phylum Desulfobacterota; class Desulfobacteria; order Desulfobacterales; family CAFBRK01; genus JAIPEL01. Next base: position 8,153 of record CAYPFH010000116.1, read on the forward strand.
GCTCTATCATGAAAATCTGAACTGGGATGTCAACGCCGGCATGTCGCGGGCAGAGTTTGAAAAAGTTTTCAACAAAATTTTCCCTGATTCCGAAAATTCACCGGACTTCCAGACCTCCCTGGCCTATGGTGCAGGCGTGCTTCTGGGCTTGTTTGTCGAAAAAGCCGACTCTCTCAGCGGCCCGGCATTGAAAAAAACGGCAATGGATCTTTCCGGTGAAGTCACGGTCATGACCGGACCTTACAAGATCGACGAAACCGGCAAACAGCTGGAGATGCCCTTTATCGTTACCCAGGTCCAGGAAAAAGACGGAGAGCAGCAACTCGTATTGCTGTATCCCGAAGAAGTTGCCACTGGAAAGCCGGTATATCCGATCCCCGGTTGGAAGGAACGCTAAATAAAACCATCGCTGCCGCCGAGCCTGTATCCGGCGGCAGCAATCTAACTTTCCCCCAAAGAACGGAGCTACCGTTATCGTGGAACGAGAAGAGAGAACCGCCTATTTTTTGGCGGATTTGACCCACCAGATCAGCGCCAATTCCCTGCCGGCATCTGTCCTCGACAAAACCGCAGATCTGATTCTCGATTCGATCGGCTGCATGATCGGCGGCACCTGTACCGAACAGGGCCAAAAAATCATCGATATTTTCAGCGCTATGAAAGGCATCGAAGAGGCCGCCGTCTACGGCACCTCCCGCCGTCTACCCCTGCTCAATTCGATTTATACTAACGCCTACACGGCCAGCACATTGGACATGGACGACACCTACGACGGCCATCCTGGCTCTACGGTAATACCGGTTGCACTGAGTATGGGAGAAGCCCTCGGCGCCAGCGGAAAACAGGTGCTCGAAGCCATTGTCGCCGGCTATGAGGTCGGGATCCGCATTTCCAACGGCATCAAGCCGACCGCGGAACGAACCGAAAAAGTCCGTGGCATCAACACCTGGCAAATTTTCTGCGCCACCGCAGTAGCGGCCAAACTACTCGAGCTCGACCGGGAACAAACCGCCCATGCATATGGCCACGCGGCCATTCACGCATCGGTGCCTTCCTTGCGCAAGTGGGGCTTTATCGACGGCAAAATCCAGTGGCTCAAGAACAATTTCGGCTATACCTGCTACGGTGGTGTTCTGTCGGCCATGCTGGCACAGAACGGCTTTATTGCCGACACCACCATATTCGACGGCGAAGACGGATTCTGGATTATGGCCTCTTCTGATCAGTGCGATTATAATGCCATTCGCACCCCAGCAGATATCTTTTATATTCACAAGGTGCACACCAAGCCCTACGCTGCCTGTCGCCATATTCATCCAACCCTTGATGCCATCGAGGCAATCGTTCAAAAGCATCGCATCGAACCGCAACAAATAGACCGCATACAGGTTGAAACCTTTTATGAGGTTGTCAAGGACTACACCTCTTTCCCGACTCTGCCGTTCGACATTGTGTTCAGCGCACCCTTTTTGATTGCTTTGATGTTGCACCGGATTCCACCCGGTCCCGAATGGTTCGAGCTGACGCGCTTGACAGATAAAAGCCTGAGGCAAACAGCCGCCAAAGTTCATTTCGAGGAATGGGATGAAGCCAGCCGTCTTTATCCGTTGGTAAACCGGGAGCTTATGTCCAGGGTAACCCTGACTGCCAATTCCGGAGAAAAACTTTTTGAGGAAATTCGTATTCCCAAGGGTGATCCCAGAAATCCGATGTCGGCAGCGGAAATAGCGGCTAAATTTCATAAACTGACCGACAAGGTCATCGGGGAAGAAAGATCAGCGAAAATTGAACAGCAGGCTAAACAGGGCCTTCAGAATCTTTCCAACATTCGACTCCTGACTTCGTTGATGGTTACCTAGGATAGTGAAAAGGGCGGCCGAATTAATTAGAGCCTCTTTACAGAGCGTCTGAGCGTATCCACCAGATTAGTACCTCAATCTTGCACCTCATTGGGCTTGAAAAACAACCCTGGATGAAATCCTGCCTGCGCTTTGCCGCGATTATTAAGGGCATTGGAAGCGAAAATACCGGCTATCTTTATTGTGGCGCGTTGTTTGCGAAATCCGGGTATCAGCAGCTTACTCTTCGATCAGAAATAGTGGCCGCAGCTTCCGCAGAATTCTGCAGAACCTATCCGCCTCCTCGAGAAAAAGTTGAAAATTCATCGTCCGGACCGTCCGGACCGTCCAAACCGCCCAAAAAGGGCAGGGAAGGGGGTCTTTTCTTGGGGTGAATTTGGGGCAAAATTGTCTTATTTTGGCTGGATTTTTTGGATTTATTGAAGAAATTGAACTTCGACTGAACATGCTCTAAACGACCGAAAAACAAATGATGATCTTTTGAAGCGGGCCAAAAAACGCGCGGCAACAGATCCTAAGCGGTGTTATCCGCCTCACCACCCACCCGAAGGTATTTGCGATTCCCAGCAGGCTGGATGAAGTATTCCGGTTTTGTGACATCCTACTTGAACAACCGCATTGTCTGGCCATTGAGCCGGGTGAACGGCATTGGGCCATCTTCAAACGTCTTTGTTCAGAGGCGGACGCACGCGGCAACCTGGTGCCGGATGCCTGGTTTGCGGCGCTGCTGGCTATCGAGTCAGGATGCGATTGGATCACTCTGGATCGCGGATATGCCCGCTTTCCAGGCCTGCAATGGCATCTGCCGGCGTGATGTATATGAGCGTGGTCCGCCGGCAGCCCGCTCGGCCGAATTACTCGAATGTGAAGTCTTTTCCTTCGGGTATCTCAATGTCGACTGTCCGGTCGATTTTAAGGTGAGCACGGTCACGGAAAAAGATGGAAAAATGGTAAAAAATAGACAAGAACGTC
>CAYPFH010000117.1:0-10983 GCA_964409825.1 uncultured Desulfobacterales bacterium
CATTTGATCAAACTGAACGCCTCGCGGTCAGAGGCGGGGCTTATGTGAAACTTCGCTCGAAGCAGGCGGCAAAAAACCGACCTGCCCCCGCCTTGGGTTTTGGCGGTTGGAGGGCCACGCGCAGTCTAAGCCGGCTTTTGTTCATTACCGGCAACACGGACTAGACTGCGCGCGTCCCTCCACCGGGAGGGGCTTCGTGGGATGTTTCACGTTTGATCCAACTAGCCGGTTGAGACCAAAAGATTCAGATAAATCTCCCGCCGGAGAATCTGGAATCTAGAATCTGGAATTTTGAATCACGCCGCGTTCAGCGGCGGGGCTCATATGAGACGTCTTTAACGACTGGGAAAAAATAGGTTTCCACCGATCGTTGTCAACGGCTCGTTTCTTTGCAAACTCAATCTGGCGATCCGGCTGCCCGCACCGGAGCGATCTTCTGAAGTCTCTATTCCGGCTTCATTCTTTCTGCGTCGCCTTTTCCTTCTTGCCGGCGGCGGCTTCTTCTTCCTTCCCGGCGCTCGGTTTTTCCTGATCCAGGCCCAGGGCGATGCGGGTCTTTTTGTACAGATCGTCGGTGATGTCCGGGTTGTCCTTCATGAAATTCTTCACGTTTTCCCGGCCCTGGCCGATCCGTTCTCCATTGTAGGAATACCAGGAGCCGCTCTTTTCCACGAGATCGGCGGCGACGGCCATGTCTAGCAGGTCGCCGTGACGGGAGATTCCCTCGCCGTACATAATGTCGAATTCGGCCTCGCGAAACGGCGGCGCCATCTTGTTTTTGACCACCCGCACCTTGGTCCGGTTGCCGATCACCTCCTGGCCGTCCTTGATCGCCCCGGTGCGGCGGATGTCCAGCCGCACCGATGCATAGAACTTCAAAGCGTTTCCACCGGTGGTCGTCTCCGGGTTTCCAAAGACGACCCCGATCTTCATGCGGATCTGGTTGATGAAGATCAGGGCGGTATTGGTCTTTCCGATGGTCCCGGTCAGCTTCCGCAGCGCCTGGGACATGAGCCGGGCCTGCAGCCCCATGTGGGAGTCGCCCATCTCGCCTTCGATCTCGGCTCTGGGAACCAGGGCTGCCACCGAATCGATCACGAGGATGTCGATGGCGCCGCTTCTGACGAGCATGTCTGCGATTTCCAGCGCCTGTTCGCCGGTATCGGGCTGAGAGACGAGCAGATCGTCGCAGTTGACCCCGAGCTTTCGCGCATAGACGGTGTCCAGGGCGTGCTCGGCGTCGACAAAGGCGGCGATGCCGCCTCTGCGCTGGGCTTCGGCTACGGCATGAAGGGCCAGGGAGGTCTTTCCGGAAGATTCCGGGCCGAAAATTTCAATGACCCGGCCCCGGGGAAGCCCCCCGACGCCCAGGGCCTTGTCCAGGGCCAGGGAACCGGTGGGAATCGTCGGCACATCGATTACCGGCCGGCTTCCGAGCTTCATGATGGCGCCCTTGCCGAACTGGCGCTCGATCTGGGACATCGCGCTTTCCACGGCGCGCTGCTTGTCGGGCTGATTGCTGCTCATCTCGTCCTCCCGTTGCCTTCTGCCGGCTGCCGGCCTTCATGGGCCGGCGCCAGCAAAATTTCTTTTAGCCTGGTGTAGACCGCGCCCTGCGGCGTCAGTCGGCTCCTGAACAATACCAGTTCGGCAGCCGAAAAGGGCTCGGCGGTAAACTCGCTGAATCGATCCAGCAGATCGACGATCCGTCCCGGCTCGGGCCGGTCCTTGAACCGCGCCAGGGTCAGGTGGGCGCGGAAGCGCCTCTTTTCCGGGGCCAGGCCGGCGGCGGCAAGCTCGGTCTCCAGCCGCTGCTGAAGGCCGAACAGGGCCTCCGTCTCTCCTCCCAGCCCGACCCACAGCACCCGCGCCTTTCGGATGCCGGGAAAAACGCCCACCCCCCGGACCTGGAGCCGAAGCGGACGGAATCCGACCGCGGCCGCGGCGGCGGCCGCGGCGATCGGCTCGACGGCGGCGTGCGGGACCTCGCCGATGAACCGGAGGGTGAGGTGCATGCTGGCCGGCTTCACCCACCGAACCCACCGGGCCGACAAACCGCAGCGGCGAAGATCCTCCTGGAGCCGGCCCAGCGCTTCTTTCACATCTTCGGAGAGCGGAAGCGCAATAAACGTGCGAATCTTTTCTTCCATGGTCATCAGGCCGACCCTTCGGACCGGAAACTGTGCCGGCCGGCCGACGGCTCCTCCGGCCGGGATCCTTGATCAGCTCGGCAGGGGGGCCTGGGGTTCTCCCAGGAAAAATCGGCCCTTGACGATCCATTGCTTGAGCATTTCGGCGATCTCCCGCGCCCTGACCATGCTCGACAGGGGAACCGTCGGAACCGTCTTTTTGCCGAGCTGAATCGAACCGCTTTTGAGCTGGGCGTAGCTGACCTGTCCGAGCGTCTTGCCGGTGCCATTGGGGTAGTCGCTGCTGTAGTCGACGATCTGGGTGAACAAATCTTCGTCGGACACCCCGGTAAAAGCGGCGATTTCCTCGTTGAGCACGGGAATCGGCACCCCCAGGCCCACCGCCAGAGAACAGCCGTAGCCCCGGATGCCGACGCCCATGAGCCACTTGGGGCTCATCTGCTTGAGGTCTCCCATGACCCAGAGGGTGCCGGCCGGGGAGACGGGCACCCCTTTTCGGGTCCGCTTCGCCTTGGGATTGTGCTGGGTCCCATGCCAGGTCACAAAGCCCTGGCCGCCTCCGAGAAAAATCCGGGTCCCGAGTCCGATGGTTCGGTACAGGGGATCGTTGAACAGGGGGCTGAGCTGGCCTGCCGAGCAGTAGTTGGCGTTGGCCGCCCCGGGCTTGAGGGTTCCCATGTAGGTGAAGATCGTTCTTTTCGAGAGGTTCACGGCGCAGTTGTAGTTCTGGTAGCCGTTTCTCGGGTTGCACAAGGTGGCCATGGGCAGGCCCTTTAAGGTCACCTCTTTTTCCAGGCTGCGGCCCGGATAGCAGCTCGTGCCGTATCCTTCCGCCCTCAGGTGGATCTTTTTCCCCGCGAGCAGGTCCTGGATCACATGGCCCCCGCCATAGTTGAACTCCCCGGGCCATACCTTGTTGAGCGGATCGTCTTCGCAGGGCTCGGTCGCCCCGAGATAGCAGTCGACCGCTGCAAGGCCGCCGTAAGCCGGAACGTTGTTGAGCCAGACCCGGGAGGCCTTGATGGTCGGCTTGCCGTGGCCGAAATTGATAAACGCCCCGGACGAGCACATGGGGGCGAAGGTTCCGGTGGTCACCACGTCGACCCGCCGGGCCGCCTCGGCCGCCCCCTCGTTTTTGACGATATCGATCATCTCCTCGGCGTCGACGACAACCACGTCGCCGGAGCGGATGCGGTCGTTGATAGCCCGGATGGTTTTGGTCACTTTGAATTTGCGTGGTCTGCCGGTCATGGCGCAGTCTTTCCTGCCGGCAGCGCTCCGATCTTGCCGGTCACGTTGTTGCCGATCCATTCGGCGTCCCACCACTCCACCGGGTCGACGAAGGTGTGGGCGACGATCATGGAAAAGTGAAGGTGGTCTCCTCCGGCCAGCCCCGTGCTGCCGGTAAGGCCGATCACGTCGCCCTTGGATACCACATGATCCGGCGTTACATCAATGCGGCTGAGATGCGCGTACATCGAAAAAAGACCGAAGCCGTGGTCGATCATCACCGTATAACCATAAATCCCCAAATTTTCAGCAAAAACCACCCTGCCGGCGTTAGCGGCCGGCACCGGTGAACGGGCCACCGAAGCCAGGTCGATTCCCATGTGGATCTGCCGATCGATCGTGCTGCCCCGGTATCGATATCGGCGGCGGTCGGCGAATCCCGCCTGACGGGCCGAGCCGGGCAAACGCAGGAATTCGCCGTTCCAGTGCAGGGTCTCGTCGCTCCGGAAGCAGATGTCCACCAGGCGCTGGTAGTTGGCCTTGCGAAGGTCCCGATTGATGACCAGAAACCGATCCAGCGGGGATTGTCCGGGTTCTGCCGGCATCTCCGCATCGAACTTGGGCAGGGTCATCGACAAAAACCGGTCCGAAACGCCGATGGTATCTTCCGGAAACCGCTTTTTCCGGATGTGGTAGGAAAAGCCGCTCCGGCCGCGGTTGCCCGCCCAATCGGCGGCCTCCAGCACCAGGGAGGTGTCCGTACCCTGGTCATGGGCCAGGGCGAAAAAGGCCATATAGAGCCCCGATTCCCCCGAGGGCGCCGGGTATCCCGGAAAAAACCGGTCGCCCACCCGCACGCCGTGCTCCGGGCATGTCTCGTCGATCCGATACACCACCAGCCCGGTGCCGCCCTGGGTGATGTTGTGAGCCCGGCTCATCGCGGCGAGGGCCGGCGGCCGGGTGTCGATGGTCACCGGGATGTCGAGCACCTGCTGGTTTCCATTGCCCCAGCGGCGCCAGGAATAGTCGTCTGCCACCACGCGGATCAGCGCCGCACCGTCGGAAAGCCCGAGCTGGCCGGGCTCCACCGACACGGTGACCACCTGATCGCCCACCTCGCCTCCGCCGAAAGGCCCGGCCGACGGGAACGTCTCCTGGCTCAGGACCGACTTCCGGCCGTCGGCGATGATCAGGATTTGCACCTGACGCAATCCGCTGTCCGGGTCGGACACCCGGACCGAAAACTCCGTCGACAGCCCGACGGCAGGCGGTGAGAGCATCATCTGAATCTGAGGCTTTTCCCCCTCCCAGCGCTTGGAAAGCCAGCCGACCAACGGAATCAAAACGACGGCGGCAAGCACGGCAGCAGCGATGATTTTAACCTTTTTTTTCTTTTCTTTCAATTGGTTATATCTCTCCTTTTCTGGCAAAAGTCATTCCGGACCATAGCAGGTTGCACGGTGCCGATCAAGGGGCCGGACGGACCGGTTCGTTTCTTGACTTTTACCGGGTCTAGGGATAATGCATGCGCAACATCGCCGAAACGGTTGCATTTTTTTCAGACACCGAATGAGCGTGACCCATGACGGAAGCCGTGCCTATCGGAAAAATCACCATCGGCGCAGGTCATCCCCTGGTGATCATTGCCGGGCCCTGCGTGATCGAAGACGAGAAAACGCCTCTGGAGATCGCCCGGCATCTGAAGACGTTGTGCGCTGCGCTTTCGCTCCCGCTGATCTTCAAAGCCTCCTACGACAAGGCCAACCGGACCTCGATCCACTCCTTTCGCGGCCCCGGCCTTACCGAAGGACTGGCGGTGCTGGCCCGGGTGCGAACCGAGCTTAACATCCCGGTGCTTTCCGACGTGCACCGCATCGGCGAAGTGGCAAGGGCTGCAGAGGTGCTGGATGTCATCCAGGTTCCGGCCTTTTTGTGCCGCCAGACCGACTTCGTTTTGGAGGTGGCCCGGACCGGAAAACCGGTCAACATCAAAAAGGGACAGTTTCTTTCTCCCTGGGATGTGGCCAGCGTCGTGGAAAAAGTCTGCTCGACGGGCAATCGGCAGGTGATTGTCACAGAGCGGGGCACCATGTTCGGCTACAACAACCTGGTGGTCGATTTTCGCGGCATCGAAGTCATTCGGGACTCCGGCCGGCCGGTGATCTTCGATGCCACCCACAGCGTGCAGACCCCCGGAGGCGCAGGAAGCAGTTCGGGCGGCGATCGGCGGTTTGCCCCGGTCCTGGCCCGGGCAGCGGTGGCCGCCGGCGCCGACGGCATTTTTACCGAGGTTCACACCGACCCGGACCGCGCCCTTTGCGACGGCCCCAACTCCCTGCCTCTGGATGCCCTTTCCGGCCTGTACGCGGAGCTGAAGGCAATCCGGGCCGCCCTTGCCGGTGGTTGATTGGTTTCTTCCACGAGGGCAGACCTTTCTTGGATCATAAATCCGAAATCCGAAGCCCGAATATCGAAACAAATTCAAAATTCAAATGATCAAATGCCCAAACAAAAAAAGGAGCAATTAATTTATTCGAATTTTTTCAGTTCGCTTTTGTTTCGAATTTATCCATTTTGGTCATTCGAATTTGTTTCGAATTTCGATATTCGAGATTCGTGCTTTACCTTTCACCTGCCCGGAATGGGAAAACCACTTTAGCCCCTCCACAATGGCGGGAGATTAGGTCGAGACGATAACCCATGCCACAGCTCGATAAAAACGATCTTTCAGCGGCCCTGTCCCGTGTCCGTTTCCTTTTGCTCGACGTCGACGGCGTGCTGACCGACGGTCGGATCATATACAACGACCGCGGCGGCGAGACCAAGGTCTTTCACGTCAGAGACGGACTGGGGATCCGGCTCCTGATAAAGGCCGGCATCGAGGTCGGCATCGTTACCGGCAGAAGCTCCCGGGCCCTGGTTCACCGGTGCCGGAACCTGGGCATCGCCCGGGTCCACGACGGCGTCAAGGACAAGGCGGCCGCGCTGGAATCGATTCTTGCCGAGACCGGATTGGAAGCGCGCCAGGCGGCCTTTGTGGCAGACGACCTTCCGGACCTTCCGATCGTGGGCAGGGTCGGTCTTGCCGTAGCCGTTGCCGACGCCGACCCCATCGTGCGCAGGCGGGCCGGCTGGGTGACGAAAGCCCCCGGCGGCGGCGGCGCCGTTCGGGAAGTTGCCGAAGCGATCCTCAAGGCCCAGGGGGTATGGGAGCAGGTCCTTGAAAGGTTCTCGCCGTGAAAAAAGGCGGGGTTTTCTCCGGACGGCTGCGCAGCGTGACCTTCGCGGTCATGGTACTGGCCCTGGTCGCTTTGGCCGCCGTCTATGTCGTCTACCGCACCGGCATCGATCCCGGTGCGGATCTGATGAAAACGCTGCCCTCCGGGACCAGCCTGAGCATCGAAAACCTGCGGCACACGGCCGCGCGTCACGGCCGAACCGAATGGGAGCTCACGGCGGCCGCAGCCCGGATGATACCGGAAAAAAAGGCCGCCGCGTTGGAAAAGGTGTCGGTCGTATTCTACATGAACGACGACAGCCGAGTGCATCTGACAGCCGACACCGGCCTCCTGGAAACCGGGACCAACGATCTGACCGTGTCCGGCAACGTGATCGTAAGCCGGGACGAATACCGGCTCACCACCGAATCGATCCGCTACCGCCACCGGGAGCGGATACTGGCCGCGGAAAATTCGGTGACGATTTCCGGCGCCGCGCTGTTTCTGGAAGCCGACACCGCCGTATTCGAACTGGACACCCGAAAGCTTCGTTTCGAAGGGGGCGTGCATGGCGCCATCGACCAAAAACTGGAGATGTAAGGGGATGGCCGCGGTTCTGGCCGCGGCGGTCTTCTGGGCAGCAGCATTGCCGACGGCCTCCGTTGCCGAAGAAAAAACCGGCCAGGCCGAGCAGGTCGACATTCGCAGCGATCGATTGGAAGTGGACATCGAAGATCGAGTCGCCGAATTCAGCGGCCGGGTGACGGCCCGCCAGGGGGAGACGACCATCGAAGCCGGCCGGATCCGGGTCTACTACAAAGAAGGCGGCAAAGAATCCATGGATGCGCTGGAGCGGATCGAAGCCCACGAAAACGTCCGGATTCGATTCGAAAACGGTCTTGCAGAGTCCCCGGAGGCGGTATACAATATGAACTCTCGCGTGTTCGTACTGATCGGCGAAGGGTCGCGGGTCACCAGCGGGAAAAGCCAAATATCGGGCAGCCGGATCACGCTTTACCAGGACGACGGCCGGGTGATCGTCGAAAGCGGAAGCAGCGGCCAGGTCGAGGCCGTGTTTTACCCGGAGAATAAAAATGCAGAGCCGCAGTGATCGTTCCGTAAAGAGACAAAAGCCATGCCGAGGCTGAGGCTTGACGGCCTGGTCAAGGTCTACCACGGCCGGACGGTGGTCGACGGCGTCAGCCTGGAAGTGGCCAACGGTACGGTCGTCGGGCTTCTGGGCCCCAACGGTGCGGGCAAGACCACGACGTTTTACATGACCGTGGGCATGATCCGCCCTGACGGCGGCAGCGTGCGGATCGACGAAGACGATGTCACCGCGGCGCCCATGTATATCCGGGCAAGAAAAGGAATGGGCTACCTGCCCCAGGAGGCTTCGATTTTCCGCAAGTTGACCGTCAGAGAAAACATTCTGGCGGTTTTGGAGATGCACCCGATTTCTGCTTCCGAGCGGGAGGCCCTGACGCAGCGGCTGATCGAGGAGCTTGGCATCGCCAGGCTCACCGCCCAGCAGGCGAGCAGCCTTTCCGGAGGAGAGCGCAGGCGGCTGGAGATCGCCCGGGCGCTGGCCACCGGGCCCAGCTTTATTCTACTTGACGAACCTTTTGCCGGCATCGATCCTTTGGCGGTGATCGACATCAAAAAAATTATCGCCCACCTGAAAGACCGGGGAATCGGCATCATCATTTCGGATCACAACGTCAGGGAAACGCTGGAAGTCTGCGACGAAGCCTATATCCTGAGCAACGGGAAAATCATCGAATCCGGGGCGCCGGAAGCCATCGCCGCCAGCAAGACGGCCCGGCAGATCTACCTCGGGGAAACCTTCAGGCTCTGATCATGGCAATCGAACTCCGACAGCAGCTGCGACTGACCCAGCAGCTGATCATGACGCCCCAGCTGCAGATGGCCATCAAGCTGCTGCAGCTGTCGCGGCTGGAGCTGATGGACATGATCCGCCAGGAGCTCGAAGAAAACCCGGCCCTGGAAGAGATTCAGGAAACCGCCGCCGAAGAGACCGCCACCGACCCGGGCGAGGTCGAGCCCCCTGCCGAGGCCGATGCCCAGGAAGTGACCATCGAGGAGCGCATACCGGACGATATCGACTGGAGCAACTACATCGAGGAATACAACGTGCCCGGCCGGATCAGCCACGAGACCGAAGACCGGGAAACCCCTCGATTCGAATCCTTCATCGCGGAGCGAAAATCTCTCAGCGACCACCTGCTGTGGCAGCTTCTGATGACGGTCCCGTCGCCCGAAGAAGAGCGCATCGCAAGCCTGATCATCGGAAACCTGAACCGCGACGGCTACCTCGACCTTCCCTACGAGGACCTCGTCGCCTCCACCGGAGCGCCGGCTGAGCAGGTCGATTCGGTGCTGGCGGTGCTGCAGACCTTCGATCCGGTAGGGGTTTGCGCCCGGGACATCCAAGAGTGCCTGACGATCCAGGCGCAGCGCTACGGCCTTGGCAACGGCCTGGTCACCGAAATCATCGCCCATCACCTGACCCATCTTGAAAACCGCAACTACAAGGCCGTTTGCAAGGCCCTGAATGTGAGCCTGGAGCAAGTGGTCGAGGCGGTAAACGTCATCAAAAGCTTTGAACCCCGCCCCGGCCGTCAATTCTCCGACGAAGAGCCCCTGTACATCAATCCGGACATTCATGTCTACAAGATGGAAGACGACTTTGTCATCGTGCTCAACGACGACGGCATGCCCAAGCTCCGGGTCAACTCTTTTTACCGCCAGGCCATTTCCGGCCAGGGAAACGTTTCGGCTCAGGCCAGGGACTACATCCAGGAAAAAATGCGCTCGGCGGCCTGGCTGATTCGCAGTATCCACCAGCGGCAGAAGACCATCTACCGCGTCATGGAAAGCATCGTCGGCTTCCAGCGGGACTTTTTCGAAAAGGGAATCGCCCACCTCAAGCCGATGGTCCTGCGGGACGTGGCCCAGGATATCGGCATGCACGAATCGACCATCAGCCGGGTCACCACCAACAAGTATGCCTATACTCCCCAGGGGATTTTCGAGCTGAAGTATTTCTTCAACAGCTCCATCAACCGGTTTCATGGAGGCGCCATCGCCTCGGCCAGCGTGATGGACAAGATCAAGCACATCATCGAAAGCGAGGATTCGAAAAAGCCCCACAGCGACAGCAAGATCGCCCAGCTCCTCAAAGAGGAAAATATCGATATTGCCCGTCGGACGGTGGCCAAATACCGCGAGATGCTCAAGGTGCTGCCGTCCAGCAAGCGAAAACAGATTTAGGAGGCCTGCGCATGAGAACTTCTGTTACCTTCAAGAATATCGAACCTTCGGAAAGCCTGAAAAAGTACATCGGCGAAAAGCTCAACCGGTTCGATAAATATCTCTACAACCCGGCCGAGGCCAACGTGGTGCTTTCCGTGGAGAAATTCCGGCATCTTGCCGATGTGAACATCGTCGGCGACGGGCTGACGATCAAGGGCAGGGAAGAAACCGAAGACATGTATTCGGCCATCGACATGGTTCTGGACAAACTAGAAAAACAGATCAAGAAAAACAAGCAGAAGATCCGCGATCGCCGCGGCGGCTCCCGTGCCAAGGAAAAAGCAACCCTGACTGCAGCCGCCGCAGAAGGCCCCGAAGATGCCCCCGGAGAGATCACGATCCAATCCATCGAATACAAGCCGATGGATATCGAAGAGGCGATCATGCAGATGGATCTGGTTTCCGACAATTTTCTGGTCTTTACCAATGCGCGCACAGACAAGGTCAATGTGCTCTATCGGCGGAAGGCCGGCAACTACGGGTTGATTCAACCGCTTGGCTGAACCTATGAAAATTCTCGATGTTCTGACACCAGAGGCGATCGTACCCGATCTGCAGGCCCGTGACAAGAAAGGCGCCATCGAGGAGCTGGCCGCGTCCGTGGCCCGACTGGCCGATGTCAGCGCCGAAGAAATGGTCCGGGTGCTCATGGAACGGGAACGACTCGGCAGTACCGGCATCGGCGGGGGCATCGGCATCCCCCACGGCAAGATGAAAGACCTTGACAGTCTGTATCTGGGCATCGGGCTCAGCCGCCAGGGGATCGATTTCGAATCCATCGACAACAAGCCGGCCCACATCTTTTTTCTCCTGGTAACCCCGGAAAATTCCACGGGCCTTCATTTGAAGCTGCTGGCGCGAATCTCCCGGATTCTGAAAAACGAGCCGTTCAAGCAAAAGCTTGCCTCGGCAGCGGACCGGGACGAGATCTACGAGGCGATCCGGAGAGAAGACGAGGAGTTCTGAGCCCCGAGCCGGCCGGCCCAGGATCCCGTCAAAGTCCAAAAATGGAGGGCCACGCTCCGTCGTGGCCGCCCGCGGTCGGACGC
>CAYPFH010000118.1:0-10951 GCA_964409825.1 uncultured Desulfobacterales bacterium
CGGCTTTTTTACGAAAGCATCAGCTTTCGGGTTTTTTCTCCTTTCAAGCCTTCCGGCATTCCAGCCTCTCGGCGGCGCAAAGCGCCCAATCCCGTCACGACCCCGGAGGGATGTTTTCCGGAAACCCTGACATCAAGCTCCAGGGGCCTCGTCCGGTACCGGGGGACCAGTGTCGCGACCATGGCGGCATAGCCGCCGAACGGATAGCGCCCTAAACGCAGCGCCCGGTCGACCCATCCGTCCGGCTGTCCCACCGAAAGCATTTGGCTGGCGGTGCGCCAGGAGACAGGAACGTTTCCAGCCGCCCGGTAGACCATCTGTTTGAGCTCCCAGATGCTGAAAAACCGGGCTCGGTTGTAAAGACTGTGGGCGAACATCCCTCGGAGCCGAAGTTCAGCCGCCCGAAGGGCATATTTGTTCACCACGCCGAAAAAGACCCTGTCCTTGGCCACCCGGCTGGCCTCTTCCACGGATCGCTGGGGATCTTCCACGAACTCCAGAGTCCCCATAAAGACGGCGTAGTTGAAGGCATTGTCGTCGAAGGGAAGGTCTTCGGCCCAGCCCCGGTGGTATTCGATCCGGCGGCTGGTCCGCTGGCGGGCGATCTCGAGCAGGTGAGGCGAGGCGTCGAGCCCGGCAAGCCGCAGCCCTTCATCGGCAAGTGCGGCCAGGGTGGCGCCGATGCCGCAGCCGATTTCCAAAAGGGTGTCCCCCGGTTTCGGACACAGCATATCGACGAGAAGGCGGTGTTCCCGTTCGAGCCTGATCCGCTGCTTCGGCTCATCGAGAACCTTCTCCCAATCTCTGGCGTCTCTCAGGTCGAATACGTACCCCATGTCCGACAAAGTAATGAAAAAACGCGGCCTGATCAAGAGATTCCATGGGACGGGGGTATCTTGACATTACGACATGAACAGTGGAGATGCAAAATCTATTATGCTTGACATTTTAATTGATAACCATTAATAGGTATATGTTTCTGGAGGCAAGATGACCGCACCCAATGAAGCCGTGATCAAAGAAATCGTAGGGGCCATCCGCCGCCTGATCCGCGCCGTTTCCATCGATTCGGTGAAAATGAGCCGGCAGTTCAGCCTGACCGCCCCCCAGTCCGGGGTGATCCGCTGCCTTGCCGGCACCGGCGCCATCTCTTCTGCCGCTCTGAGCCGTGAACTATACGTGACGCCGTCCAATATCACCGGCATTATCGACAGGCTGGAGCGAAAGGGACTGGTCCAGCGGGTCCGCAAAGCGGACGATCGGCGCGTCATCCTGATACAGCTTACAGACGAGGGCAGGAAGCTGAGCCGGGGCCTGCCGGATCCGATCGAAATCCGGCTGATCGCCGGGCTTTCAGAGCTTCCGGAAAAAGAGATCCGCAAGCTGGACGCCTCCCTGGACAAGATCATCGACATTCTCGACGCCAAAGAGCTGGAGGACTCCCCGCTGCACTGAGGCATCTTGAGAGAAGATACCGCCGGACCGGCTGCCAGCGGACGACCAGCCGAGATACAGCCTGTCCCAGGGAAAAAGCGAAGTGGGCGCGACGGCGGCAGGCCGGCACCGGGGACTTGAGAACCGATATTCATCGATCTATTGAAATCCATCGGAGCAGTCATGACAGAAAAAGTGGTGGTCAAGGACCTGTTTAAAATTTTTGGCCCTGAATCGAAAAGGGGGCTGAAACTCATCGAGGAAGGTCTCGACAAAGACGAAATTTTCGAAAAGACCGGGCTGACCGTCGGTGTTCGGGAGGCGAACTTTACCGTGAACGCCGGGGAGATCTTTGTGGTCATGGGGCTTTCCGGATCGGGCAAATCGACGCTGGTGCGGATGCTCAACCGGCTCATCGAGCCCACGGCCGGCGAGGTCTTTCTGGACGGGGAAAACATCACCAAAATGGACCGAAAGAAGCTCATCGACATGCGGCGGCGCAAAATGAGCATGGTCTTTCAGTCCTTTGCCCTGATGCCCCACCTGACGGTGCTGCAAAACGCCGCCTTCGGGCTGGAGGTTTCAGGCATTGGCAGACAGGAGCGGGAAGAGCGCGCCATGAACGCCCTGGACCAGGTGGGACTCAAGCCAAATGCCAACAGCTTTCCTCAGGAGCTTTCCGGCGGCATGCAGCAGCGGGTCGGTCTGGCCCGGGCCCTGGCCCAGGATCCGGACATCATGCTTATGGACGAGGCCTTTTCTGCCCTCGATCCGCTGATCCGAAGCGAAATGCAGGACGAACTGCTCAAACTCCAGGAAGTATCCGAGCGGACCGTGATTTTCATCTCCCACGATCTTCACGAGGCGATGCGCATCGGAGACCGGATCGCCATGATGGAGGGCGGCCGCATCGTCCAGGTCGGCACCCCAGACGAAATCCTGAAAAACCCGGCCGACAAATACGTCAAATCGTTTTTCCGCGGAGTGGACCCGACCACGGTATTTTCTGCCAAGGACGTGGCCCGCAAAAGCCGCCTCACCCTCCGCTGGCACAAGGGGGAGGGGGCGCCGCGGGCGGCCCTGGAACAGCTCCGGGAAGAAGACCGGGACTTTGCCTACGTGATCACCAAGCAGCGAAAGTTTATGGGGGTGGTGTCCACCGATTCTCTTAAGGCGGCCATGGACCGTGACGAGCATACCCTAGATGCGGCCCTGCTCGAAAACGTAGAGCCGGTTCCCGGGGAAACGCCCCTTCAGGAGCTTCTTGCCGTGGTGCGAAAATACGAATTTCCGGTTCCGGTGGTAGACGAAGACAACGTCTATCTCGGCGTCATTTCCAAAAACGCCTTTTTAAAGACCCTCGAGGCGGGGGTTTCGGAAACCGGCGCCGCCGAGTAAAATCGCCGAGGCGGTTTTGTCAATGCATGGAGGTTTTAGATGATATTCGATTTTGAAGAAGCATCGATACCCCTGGAAAAATGGATCGAGATCGGGGTCAACTGGCTGGTGGACAATTTCCGGCCCCAGTTCCAGGCCGTCAAATGGCCCGTGGAAAAGACCCTCAACGGCATCGACGGTCTGCTGCAGACGGTCCCTCCGATCATTTTCCTGCTCCTGCTGTTTATCATCGCCTGGAGGGCGGCAAACTGGAAGGTGGGGGTATTCGGCGTGCTCACCTTTTTACTGGCCGGTTTTCTAGGGTTGTGGCAGGAGACCATGACCACGCTTGCCATGGTGATCAGCGCCGTGGTCTTTTGCGTGATCGTGGGAATTCCTTTGGGGATCATCGCCGCCAGAAGCGAACGGTTTGCCGAGATCATCCGCCCCATTCTCGACGCCATGCAGACGACCCCGGCTTTCGTCTATCTCGTTCCGGTGGTCATGCTCTTTTCCATCGGCACCGTGGCCGGGGTGATCGCAACGATCATCTTTTCCATGCCGCCGATCATTCGGCTGACCAATCTGGGCATCCGTCAGGTGCGAGAAGACGTGGTGGAAGCCGCCCATGCCTTCGGGGCCACCGAATCCCAGATCCTGTGGAAAGTCCAGTTTCCCCTGGCCCTGCCCACCATCATGGCCGGCTTGAACCAGACAATGATGCTCTCGCTTTCCATGGTGGTGATTTCGGCCCTGATCGGCGCCGGTGGCCTCGGCGTGCCGGTGTTCGAAGGCCTCAACTCCCTGCGGGTCGGGCTGGCCGGTATCGGCGGCCTTTCGATCGTGCTGCTGGCCATGGTCCTGGACCGGATTTCCCAGGCCATGGGTCAGTCCAAGCATACCCAGAAAAAGGAAAGCTGAAGCGACCCGTTTCCCGGCTCAATGGCCTGCTGCCATATTCGGAAAGCGGCGGCGGGCATTGGGCGGGAAATCGGCATCTTTGAATCAGTAAAACACACAAGAGGAGGAAAAAATGAGAAAAACGACGATGGTAAAGAAAATCACCTGGATCCTGGCGGTGCCCCTGGCCGTCGGTTTGTTGATGACCACCGCGGCGGTGGCCGACAGCCACATGCCCGGCAAGGGAAAGACCGTCAAACCGGCCCGGGCCACCTGGGACACCGGATTTTTCCTGGAGGCGGCCTACAGCCGCGCCCTGGAGGATCTGGGGTACAATGTGGAGGATCCCAAGAAGCTGTCCAACCCGATCTTCTACCAGTCCCTGGTCAACGGGGACGTGGACTTCTGGGCCAACGGATGGTTCCCGCTTCACGACACCCAGCTGCCGGGCAATTTTTACGACAAGGCGGCCAAGGCCGGTATGGTGGCCAAGGGCGGCGCCCTCCAGGGCTACCTGGTTTCGAAAAAGGAAGTTGAAAAGTTCGGTATCAAGTCCCTGGATGATTTCAAGCGGCCGGAGGTCAAGAAGGCCTTTGACGCCAACGGCGACGGCAAGGCCGATCTGGTGGCCTGTCCGCCGGGCTGGGGCTGTGAAAAGGCAATCACAAAGCACCTGGACCAATGGGGCCTCGAGGATCACATCAACCCGATCAAGGCCAGCTACAGCGCGGCCATGGCCGACGCCATCGCCCGCTACAACAACGGCGACCCGGTCTTTTTC
Source organism: uncultured Desulfobacterales bacterium (assembly GCA_964409825.1). Lineage (GTDB taxonomy): Bacteria > Desulfobacterota > Desulfobacteria > Desulfobacterales > CAFBRK01 > JAIPEL01. The sequence goes on from CAYPFH010000118.1 coordinate 4,493, forward strand.
TACACCTGGACCCCGAACTGGACCGTCTACAAACTGAAGCCGGGCGAAGACATCCTGTGGATCAACGTGCCGGATAAAAATGAAGAAGCCGTCTCCGGGATTCCCGGTGCGGTGACCGATCCGATTCGCATGGGCTTTCCGCCCAACGATATCGTGGTCTGCGCCAACAAGGCCTTTTTGAAGGCGAATCCGGCTGCCGCCAAGCTCTTTGAGGTGATGTCGATTCCGGTGGAGGCCATTTTCCGGCAGAACAACCGGATGCAGGCCGGTGAAAATACCCAGAAAGACATCGAGCTTCACGTGACCGAGTGGAAAGCGCTCAACGCCGACACCTGGGAAGGGTGGCTCAAGGCGGCCCGAAAGGCGGCCAAGTAAAAAACGCGCAATTGCAGCTCGCCATTGATCGATAGGCGACACATGGCGGTCCGATCCGGAGCCTTTCGGCTCCGGTCGGGCCGCTTTTTTAGTTCCCCTGCTGCAGGGGAACTCTTCCTGCTGCTCACCTGAAGACCGGATTTTCAATTTTTTTTTGTTGCTTTCCGGCCCTTAATTGTTTAAATTTATATAATTAAGGTTCGGAAAGGACAAAATCATGCTGCAAGACGATAAACAGACGATCCAAGATATCGTGGGCTCGATCCGGCGCCTGATACGGGCGGTTTCCATAGACTCGGTGAAAATGAGCCGTCAATACAGCCTCACCGCGCCCCAGAGCGGTGTGCTGCGAAGCCTCAACGCCCGCGGGCCGATCTCGTCGGCCGAGCTGAGCCGGGAGCTTTGCGTCACGCCGTCGAACATCACCGGCATAATCGACCGCCTCGAAAAAAAGGGCCTCGTCCAGCGGAACCGGAAGGAAGACGACCGGCGCATCGCCCTGATCCACCTGACCGACAGCGGAAAGACCCTGAGCCAGGGACTTCCCGATCCTATCGAAACCCGGCTGATCTCCGCCCTTTCCGATCTGAGTCCGGGAAAGGTCCAGGAGCTGCGGGACAGCCTGGTGACCGTGCTGGAGTTGGTTAACGCCCAGCATCTCGGAGACGAGCCGCTTCGGTAGTTAGTTGCTTGACCGGTTTCCTTTCCATCCCAGGACAATTTTGATTTCAAACCGCTGCTGCGCGGTGTTCCTCCTTCCTCCGACTGCGCCCGGGAAAAGACACTGGTCCCGGCCGACACTTCCCTGTCGATCACCCAGTTCCTTATGTGAAACTTCACCCGAAATTGGTGTTTTTTGTAGGGCACGGCCTCCGTGCCGTGCCACCCTGAACGGCACGGAGGCCGTTCACTACATCGGCTGAGGCTTCGACAAAAGTTTCACATTTGATCAAACTGGACGCCCCGGCGGCCAGCGGCCCCGCTCGTATGAAACTTCGATGTATTTGGGGTATACTTTAAATCCTGCCGATGAAACGCCTTACCGCATCACCACAGTAAAACAACTGCTGCCAGTTTGGTTTCCAGCCTCCCAGCTTCCCAGCCTCCTCGCTTTCAAGCCTAATACACCTTCCGCCGGGAAAAGCCCTTGCCGTAGACGTTGAAGGTGTTTTCGGTGATGACGAAGGCGTCCGGATCGTTGTCGAACACCGCCTCTTCCAGCCGTTTGAGCTGGTAGTTGTGCACCACCGTCAGGATGATCTTCTTGGCCTGTCCGGTGTAGGTGCCGGTGCCTTCGATGTAGGTCGCGCCCCGGTTCAGGCGCCGGTGGATGTCGGCGGCAATATCCTCGGAGCGGTCGGAGATGATCAGGGCCATCTTGCGCTGGTTGAACGTCGTCATGGCCGTGTCGATGACCTGGGAGGTGACAAAGGCCATGGCCAGGGAGTAGAGCACCATGTCCACGCTGAGGCTGCCGAAGCTGAAGGCGAACAATCCCAGGTTGAACACCAGAAAATAGGTCCCCATGCGGAGGTTGTAGCGCTGGTGAAGCACGATGGCGATGATGTCGTTTCCCCCCAAAGATCCCAGGGAATGGTAGACGATGCCGGCCCCGATGCCGGTGACCACCCCGCCTGCCAACACCGCCAGAAACGGGTCCTGGATCGGAAACGTGAACCGGATTAAATCCATGGCCGCAGCGGAGGCCACCGTCCCGAACAGGCTATAGAGGAAAAACCGTCGGCTGACCATGGCCCAGCCGATGAGAAACAGCGGGAGATTGATCAAAAAGTACCACTGGCCGGGAGTCAGCAGGTTGGTCATGTAGTAGCATATGAGGCTCACGCCGGCGATTCCGCCGGTGATCAGTCCGTGAGGCACCACGATGGCCCTGACCCCGATGGAAAAGATGACCGCGCCGGCGGTGATCAGCAAAAGGTTCCAGGCGATGGACGAAATGAGTTGTTTTTTTTCCTTGGACATGCCGTCCTCCTAACTCTTGGATACGTAACCTACCGGACAAAAAACCGGCAATCGCCGGTCCAGCGTCCGAAAAAAACCAACGGCCTATACACCTGCCGGATTCAGGGGTCAAGAGATGTTTTCATAGGGACAGTCAAATAAATGGAGACGGCGGATGCAGTTTCACGATCGGCCGGACCCGAATGGATCCGGGTACAGAATGGGGCATACGCTATCTGTCTTCGGTCATCCATGGGGCGGCCACAAGATGGGAAGCAGCCAGACCGAAACGAGAAGGGCGAGGACCGTGATGGGCACGCCGACTTTCACATAGTCGAGGAACCTGTAGCCGCCTGGTCCCATGACCAGCAGGTGGGCCGGATGGGAGAGCGGACTGGCGAAGCTCGAGGATGCCGAAATGGCCACGGTCATCATCAGCAGATGCGGTGAAATCCCCAGCGACGTGGCGGCGCTGAGGGCCACCGGCGCCATAAGCACCACCAGCGCGGCCGTGGGAATGACCTGGGTTCCGAGGACCGTTATCATGAAAAGCGCGGCGACCACCCACCGCGGTCCGAAGTCGCCGACGGCCGCAATCAAAGCGGCTGCGCCCATCTGCGCCGCCCCGGTGTTTTCGATGGCCGCCCCCAGCGGAAGCATGCTGGCAATCAGAAACACCACCTTCCACTCGATGGCCCGATAGGCTTCTTCCATGCTCAGACATCCCGCCAGCACCATGACAGTGGCCCCGGCGAGGGCGGCCACTGCAATGGGAACCAGTCCGAGAATGGCGCTCAAAATCACGGCCAGCATGATGGCAACGGCGATACGGGCCTTTTCCAACCGGGGCGCCCGTGCGGCAGATTCGTCCAAAACGAGAAAATCCGGATCGCGGGACAAGGCCTCCAGCTTGTTGCGCTGTCCGTAGACCAAAAGGGCGTCGCCGAACTGCAATGGCAGGTCCTGCAGCCCGCTGCGGTGGGGGCGGCCTTTGCGCAATATGGCGAGGGCGTTGACGCCGTATCGCTCGCGAAAGAGCAGGTCGGCCAGAGTCCGCCCGGCCAAGGTGGTCCTGGGGGAAAGAAGCACTTCGGTGACACCGATCTGCTGGGACTCCAGCTCGGCCGCCAGGCGGGGCGACTGCTCTGCAATCACTATCTCCTGGATCCCCTCGAGTACCTCAAGATCGCGGGGCGATCCTTGCAGAACCAGCAAGTCCCCCGCCCTGATCTTTTCACCGGGCGATGGCATGCACAGCAGTTCATCGCCGCGCACGATGCCGACAACCGTGAGACCGAAGGCATTGCCCAGGCGGCTTTCCACCAGGTCGTGTTCAGCCAGAACCGAACCTTCCGGTACGTGTACCGGAAGCAGTTGGGTCCTGTTCTCGATCTCGGCCGCCATTTGATCGGCCGTCATAAAGCGCGGTTCGGCGATAAGTCCCTGCCGGTACATTGCCTCCAGCGCCGCTTTTTTCCCCTGAAGCAGCAGCTTGTCCCCGGCATCGAGCCGATGCCTTCGAAGATCTTTCACCACCCCCTCGGTCGGGCATTGCAGGGCCACCACGTGCACTTGATACGCCTGTCGCAGACCGCTCTCTGCCAGAGTGGCTCCCACCAAAGAAGATCCCGCGACCACGACGCCTTCGGCTGCCTGCAAACATTCCTGAAACATATCGCGAACCTGCTCCGGAGAGACCACCTGGAAATGCTGGCTGGCGCGGTACCGCTCCAGGAGATCCGGGCTGCCGTGAACGATCAACGTGTCGCCTGACCGCAGCACCTCTTCCGGACCCGGTGCGAGAATCATCTTTTCCTTGCGCTGAATCGCCAGCACCGTCAGGTAAAGTGCAAGTCCCAGCCGGCTTTCCGCCAGGGTGCGGCCGTCCAGCGGCGACCCGTTCGGAATGCGGGTGGTGAAAATGTGGGCTTCGAGATCGTAGGATGCGCCTATCGATGCGTGGAGCCCGTTTTCGGCGACCCCGGAGCGTCTAGGCAGCAAATGGCGCCCGATCAGCAGCATGAAAAGAATGCCGGCGGCGACGATAGCTGCGGTGATGGGCGTGAAGTCGAAAATGGCAAATGGCGCCAGTCCGGCATTTCGGATGGCGTCCGTGGCGATAATGTTCGGCGGTGTGGAAATTCCGGTGAACGGACCGCCCAAAAGGCATCCCAGCGCCAACGGCATGAGCAGCCGGGCGGGCGGGCGCCCGCTGCGCCGCGCCAGCTCCATGGTCGACGGCAGCAGGACTGCCGCGACCGTCACGGTGTTGATGAGCGCCGACAGCAGGCTGGCTGCGAGCATCAGCACCGCCATGAGCATGACTTCGCCGCCTTTGGCGAAATGCTGCAGGGGTTGTCCCAACTGGTGGGCGATACCGGTGCGCGTCAGTCCTGCGGAGAGAATGAACAGTGCCCACACGGTCACCACAGCCGGGCTGCTGAAGCCGGCCAGCGCCTCCTGGGGGTTCACCAGGCCCGTCAAGGCAAGGGCCGACAGCACCAGCAGCCCGACCAGGTCCACCCGCAGCCAGCCGCCTACAAAGAACACAAAGGCGGCAGCCACGATCGCCAGCAACAAGACAACCTCGAACGACAATGCAGACCTCCCGTTGTTTGCGCGGAAAAAACGCGGAATGGTCACCCAAAAACAGCCACACGGTTGTAGGGTAACCCTCTCAGAGAATCAACAGTGGATAATCGGTAAGAAATGACCCGCTTTCCTCTCTTGGCGTTCAAATGATCTTGTCGTCGATGCTCTCGCCGTCGGAAAGCCCGGTCCACTTAGGTCCGGCATCGAAGAATCGTTCCACTATATCCGTGTAACGATCCATTGCCCGGCAGCGGTGAATTTTTTTGGCCGTCTGCCGCCCGCCGGCAAATCCGATGCCGAAGTATTTCCAGAATCCTTTCATGCGGTCCAAAAGATGGCCCGGGCCGGCAAGCCTACTCTGGTAGCCCTTTATCAGATCGTCATGAAACGCCCGAAAGCGCTCCGCGCGGCGGTCGATTCGATGCCCCCCGCTTCGGATCGTTCGGGCAAGGTGCGGGTCGACCAGGATGCCCCGGCCGATCATCCAGCCTCTGACCTCGGGGTAGCGGCGGGCAAGGCGGTAAAAATCACCGGCCGTGTTGATGTCCCCGGTGTAGACTACCGGATGCGTCGATTCGGCCAGGACCGCAGCGAACCGGACCCGGTCGGGCCGGCCGCCGTACATCTGGCCGGCGGTTCTTGGATGGAGAATGATTTCGGCCAGCGGATACCGGTTGAGCACCGGCAGCACCTCGAAGATCTCGTCCGCATCGACCCGGCCGAGGCGCAGCTTGACCGAGAGCCGGATCGAAAGAGCCGAAAAAACCTCTTCGAAAAAGGCGTCGATTTTTTCAGGATGCGGCAGCAGCCCGCATCCCCTCCCCTTTTTCATGACCATGGGAAACGGACAGCCCAGGTTCCAGTTGACCTCGTCATAGCCAAGATCGAGCAGGGCGCGGGCCACGAGGATGAAATCTCCGGCGGATTTACCGATGATCTGGGGCGTTACGGAAAGGCGCCGATTCTTTTCCGGCAGCAGGTCGGAGAGCAGGGAAGAGCGTACCCGCGGTCCGGAAACCGTGGGGATGAAGGGGGCGACGGCCCGGTCGAACCCGGAAAAATGCCGGCTGAACGCATCGCGGAAAACCGCATCGGTATATCCCTTCAGGGGGGCGAGAATCAAGGGCGGCGTTGGCTGCAAAGGGGTGCTCATCGGTTCAGACATATCGGCTTGGGCAGTGAACAAGGTTGATTCGTTACATGGTCGAATGGGTAGAGCACTTGTCAAAATAACGTTCCGATAGCAAGGGATTGTTAAACGGCCAATCTATCATTTTGCGTGCGCTGGGCGCCAGTTTATATCAAGCTTTCTCGAACGGAACGAAAAATATGATTATTGCGAAACTTCGACGTTACCATCTCGTCATTCCGGACGAGCGAAGCGGAGCGGAGCGAAGATCCGGAATCCAGGAAATTTAAAAACCTTCTGGATCCCGGGTCTCCGCTTCGCTTCGCCCGGGATGACGGGCGGGGAAGTTGGAGGGCCACGCTCCGTCGTGGCCGGTATTTGTGCATCACCGGCAACACGGA
>CAYPFH010000119.1:0-10900 GCA_964409825.1 uncultured Desulfobacterales bacterium
TGCACAAATACCGGCCACGACGGAGCGTGGCCCTCCAACCTCCAAAACCCAAGGCGGAGGCAGGTCGGTTATTGCCGCCGGACAGATACATCCTGCAGAACGAAAAGGGCTTCGTTCAGGCCCAGTTTGCTGTCCCCGTCGGCATCTGCACCCAGCGGATCGGGATAGCCGCGCATCGGCGGTGACAGCCCTGCTGCAAGCTGCAACGCCAGAATCGCATCGACCAGCTCCCGGGCGCCGTTTCCGTCGATGTCTCCCGGCAGGTGTTGCTCGCTGCCTTGGACGATCACCTCGACGACCTGGGGTGCTTTTCTCGTACCTGTAACATCGAAAATGTATACGGCGCTTCTCACCGCGCCATAAAAGGCAAAGCTGAGTGCGCTGGGGGCAGCGACAGCAATTTGTGCGCCAGCTCCTCCGGTATCCGCCGCTACCATCAGCAAACCGGGATCGGCAAAAACCGCCACCCACGCCAGTTCTCCGTCTCCGGAATCGCTGATCGTGACTGTTTTGCTCTTGGCAGCTCCTCGCATATGTAGTTGGTTACGGCAAACCCTTTGTAGGTCCCGGGTTTTAGATGGACAACTTCCGCCCCTGCGCAGATGGCATCCTGGATAGTCGGAAAATCGTCCGGAACGGTGGCTTCCAGGGCCCAGGCATCAGGCACACTCAAAAAGAAAACGCTCATCGAAATCAGGAAATATTTTTTCATGAAGGATGAAACACTTACCGCTGTCCGGATACTTCCTGCAAAATAAGGATCGCTTCTTGCATTCCGACGGAGTCATCTCCGCTTATGTCCACACCGGAGATGCCGTACTCCGATCGGATCGAACCGCCCGTCTCCAGGCCGGCCAGAGTTTGCATGGCCAAAATCGAATCGGCGATATCGACTTTGCCGTCGCCGTTGATGTCGCCTTTGAGCACCACATCCAGGGTCAGATCCAGGGCCGCGTGGTTTTCGGTGGTAATCGTCACCTCCTGCACATCTGCGGCGGGATAGCCCGGCATTTCAACGTTCACCGTATGGGTGCCGGTTGGAAGGACCATCAGATAATAGCCGTCTTCTGTGCTCATGCCCGTCAGCGTACCGTCTGAAAGCGTTACCCGCAGCACGGCCCCTTCGATACCGTTTCCCGCGGTGTCCGCCACCCGGCCGATGAGAAGCCCCGGCGTGCCTCCCACCGGGTTGTAGACCCGAAGATCGTAGCCAGTATCCACCCCGAAGTCGTTTTCATCGTACTGGCGGACCATCACGTAGTAGATCCCGTCAGCCGGACAGGTCCAGGAGATCATCTCCCCTTCCCCGTAGCCGTAGTCATCTCCAGTCCTATACGGTTCGTTTGGATCGGTAAGGGCTGTCGCACCATCGGCGTCATACAAAACCAGCACCGTGTCGGCGCTATCATTCACATTCGAGGTGGTAATCTCGTATACCTCACCTGAGACGCCGTAAAATTTTACCCAGTCCTGGTCTCCGGCATCGTGAAAATTGTGGCGCTGAGCGTCGATCGCATTCAGCGTGATCGGTCTGGCCGAAAGCGGCGCATCATCTTCTTCGTATACGTCCCTGCCGGCGGATTGAACAATTTCAGTGGACGCCGGAATCGACAGGCTGCCCTGGGTGTCGATGGCGAAAATGGAGATTTCATAGGTGCCGTGCAGCGAAAAATCAGAAAAAGAGGCTTCATATCTTCCACTGTCAGCGTTGAAGGCAAGTTCGATTTCCGGCAGGTCGGTAACCGGTTCATCCGGCAGCTCCGGGTAGCCACTTGGGGGCTTTATTATTGCCCAGACCCTTTCGATGGTCCCCGTGGTGGTCACATCCTGCGCCCAAAGAAGTGCTTCTGATTCGCCGGATAAAGACTGTTCAGGAGAGACGGAACCGATCAATGGATCGTCTCCTGCCAGCATGATACCAGCTCCAAGCGTGTAATGCCGGGCCAGGGCTCCATCGATCTTCTCATTTCCAAGCCCGTTTCCATTGTCGTCCAACAGTGCAGTCTGTTTACCCCTGCTGATAAACCGCATGGCATTTTTGCCGAGTACAAAAGCATCATAGAGCTTCGCACCATTGGCAATTGCATTCCAAAAAAAACGGCTAAAGGAGATGTCGCCTTGTGATAGGAAATAGGCAGGCTGATCCGACAATGTGCTTGAAATGCACAGTCTCTGTATCCCCTCGGGTGGGGTCAATGCCTCTAAAAAGCTTCCAGACTGGCAACCGTCATAAATCACCGTCACCTTTCCGTCGATATTTCCCTGTAAGCTGTCTAGCAGGCCATCCAGCTCCTCTGCCGTTAGAGTCTCGTTCTCGCTTAGCCGAAAACTTTTGTGATTGCCGCTGCCGACAAGGTATAGTGTCAGGTCCTGAGTCCCTGAGGCAGCCCAATTGGTCAGTACATCGGACAAATTGGCCATCGTTGCCGGGCCGTCTACAACGGCGCCGGCAACATCCTGATTGCTCATCAAGTAAAGAGCATCCTCTGTATAACCCTGAAATCGCAATGCATTGTATGCTGTCTGGGTATTTTTTTCGATCGAAGGCCAGAGCGCATCGTCCTGCCGGTTACCGGCAATCACGATTGCCTTTCTGGTCAGAGGATTGGTCACCGACACGGTGGTAATGAGCGGGACCGATGAATTCCCAATACGGTCCCGAGCATAAATTGCCAGATGATACGTGCCGGGAATGCTAAACCCATCCCATGTTGCTTCCCATCGATCATTACCAACGGGCATGAGGTCCACCGAAGGCAGCTCATTGACCGGATTGGATGAAGAGCTTTGGGTATAATTGGGAGGCCGAATTACCGCCCAGACACGGGCGATGCCGTCGGAATCTGTTACCGCATCTGCGTATAAAAGTGCAGAATTGGTATCGATAATTGTCTGGGCCGGAGAAATACTGCCTATTGTCGGCACATCGCCATAGATGACCGCTCCGGTGCCTATATACGCGCTTTGAGCGATCAGCCGGTCTTCTTCCTCGTTGGCAATGCCGTTGCCATTGGCATCCAGCAAGGGGTGCTGATATTCGGTTGTGTAGCTGATTGACTGCGCAGCCAGCTCAAAGGCTTCTTCTACGCTGAGGCCGTTAAAAATATGGGTCCAGAAATAATTTGAAAATGAGACTGACCCCTGGTTTACAAAATATGCACTTTCTCCAGGTGAAGTGCTGGTAATGACTGTGCGTTTAGGCCCAGCCAAACCTTCAAGAAAACTCCCAGACTCACAGGCATCATAGACAATCGTTATTTTTCCTTCCATGGTTTGTTGTAGTTCGGTTAACCAATCATCAAGATCATACACTGAAAGGGTTTCTGTACCGCTCATTCTAAATGTGTTATCCCCGCCATGGTCTATCAAATATAGTATCAAGCTATCTGCATCAGCAGCCCAATTAGTTATTGCAATTTTTAAATTTTCGACTGTAGAGTCACCGTCAACATCATCAGCCAAACCGTTATTATCCAAATCTAGATTTGTGTTTGATGAAAGATAGTAAATTGTCTCCTTTGTGAAGCCCTGATATGAAAGGCACCGAAAACCAAAATTAGCTGCCATCTGTGTAGCATCCCAGAGATTGTTTCCAGAAAAAGGACCGCCTCCTGAAACAATTATTGCTTTTCTTTTTTGAACCGCTGTAGATTTTTTAAAAACTTGTACTCTATGATTATTGGAATCCGCGACATATACTTTGCCTGAGCTATTTACAGCTATACTAATAGGACCATTCAATTCTCCAGGGTTAGTTCCAAACTCACCAAAACTGGTCACAAAATTGCCTTCTGGTGAAAATTTTTGAATCTTATTGTTTTGAAAATCAGCCAGATAAATATATCCTTCGTCATCTAATTCAATGTCAGCAATTCTAAAATGCACATTCCATTCAGATAAGACTTCACCATTTCTTGAAAATTTCGTTATGGTAGTTTTATCTAGATCAACTACATAAATATTACCATCTTGGTCAAGAGTAAGGGACGAAGAATAAAAATTTGAACTCCATTTTTCGATGAACACTCCTTCTTGACTGAATTTTTGAATTCTGCCGATCGAGTCTACAGTATAAATATATCCATCATTATCAACGGCAATATCTTGTGTTCCATAAAATTCACCATCATTTTTACCAAAATTACCAAATTGTAGATTTACAACTCCATTTGGATCAATCCTTTTTATATATGGAGCATCTTGAAGAAGAAGGTAGGAATTTCCATGAGTATCACATTCTATCGCTTTTACGTAATAATCCTTACTATCCACAAATTGTCCATTGCTATAAAATTTTTGTACGCGGCCATCCATATCATAAATATTCCCTCGATCACCGACACAAATTAAATTACCACAGATAGCTATTGATTGAGGGGTATCAAACTGTCCATTTTGCCTTCCAGAAGAAAACCAACTATCAATTAAATTTCCATTCTTTGAATAAATATGCAAATTACTATGATCAGAGAATAAAACATTTATTTTTCCTTGAGAGGTAACTACAATTTCATATGGATAATTCCATTTGGTGTATAAATACTTAATAAAGCAGCCATTCTTGTCGTAAACTTGTATTCTATTATTCCAAGTATCTGCAATGTAGATTATATTATTATCATCTACTGTTATATTAAACGCTGTAAATTCTTGATCGCCTGGCTCCAAACGAACAGTCCAATACTCCAAAATATCTCCAATAGAATTAACCTTATAGAGATTGCTATCGCTACAGATATAAACCAACCCGTCTTTGTCCACCGCAATGCTTCCATTGATTTCCCATACATCTATAACAGTTCCCTCTGTTGATAATTTTTTAATTCTATTTGAATCTGATACATATATTGTATCATTCTTATCTATTGCAATATACCTCGGAAGGTAAAATTCATTTATTCCGTTGAAATCACTTCCATTTTCTGGATAAATGTTTCCCCATGTTTGCAAATGATTTCCATCCGGAGAAAATTTTTGGACCCTATTATTGCCAGTGTCAGTTACATATACAAATCCTTTACTATCAGTTGTAATATCTTTTGGTTGATTGAACGACCCATTTTCTTTCCCATAGCTACCCCAGCTATTCAATAATTTACCATCAATTGTAAATTTTTTTATTCTATTATTCCATCCATCAACTAAATAAACAAATGATTCATTATCTATTGTCAACCCAGAAGGTTCATAAAAATACCAATCCTGTTGCAGCGTAGGCCACATCCTCTCAAAAACATAAGTTTCCTCTGCAAACAGAGGAAATGAGCCAAATGAAATACATACAAATAGGCTTGAGAAAAATATAATTTTCCGTTTATTTAAGAATGAAAATCGGCCGAAAAAGTTTGAAATGGCACACGATGAAAGGAAAGCGAGAATAGCTTTAAAGATAGGCAATGGGTGCAGCGTCCACCTCATATCATATTGCAAGCTGCGCATAACCGAGGAATCCACTATGAACAAATAAAAACGAAGAAGGGCACGAGCAAGAAGAGCAAAATTTTACATTAACATAAGGTTACCAAAATTACTCACTGTTGTCCATGCCAAGGTTTTATCCCGCCGTTTTTTCTTAAAAAAAATGACGGATATACGAATACAAACAGATTTTTACCCAGAAAAATAATAGCAAAGTCGTAACACAAAAGAGTGTTTTTGGTTCAAGTACTAGGAAATTGGTATGAACGCCGGTGAGGCGTTTCTAATTTTCAGCCCCCTCGAACCGAAGCCCGGCAAAAAGGTCCGGTTCGCCTTTTACCACTTTGGCCAGGCAGGTATCCGGGCCGGCGGAGATGACCTCCAGCACCGAGTCGACATCGGCCAGCTTGAACCGGTCTCCGGGGGACACCCCCACCCGGGTGCCGATATTGCAGGTGATCTCCCCATTTTCAACCGACACGATCTTGCCCCGGATCGGAAACTGCCCCTCCAGTTTTTCCATCAATTCGTCAGACAGCTTGTCGGCCATGACCGAGGGTTCTGCCGCCGCCGGAAACGTTTCGTTGACCGCCGCGGCAATCCGGCCGGTTTCGGTTTCGATTACTCGCAAAGAAACCTGGCTCTGGGGACCGGCATGGACGATCTTTCCGGCGACAACCGCGCGGGCGGCCAGGATTTTTCCCAGTGCCAGGGCCGTGTTGCGGTCTGCCAGCTCCGAGGTGCCCAGTTTGAGCTCGGCCAGCAGCTTGTCCAGAAGCGCCCGCTCCACCACATCGGCCCGGCTGTGTTCGATGAGCTGTTCGGTCAGCCCGGCGGCCACCAGCCGGCTTTCCCCTTCCTGGAGGGTTTGACCGTCGCTTTCCGGTTCTATGACCCAGACCGTCAGCGGTCTTGATGTCCACCCGTCGTGGGGCCTCGCCCGGGCCGGCGATTTCATCTGTTCGAGCAGTTCGCTAACCAGGCGGTCGATGCGCGCCTGCTTTTCCTCATCCTTTGCCAAGTCCACCTTCTGCTGGGTTTCCCGGATGATGCCGGAAAGCGCCGTGCCCCCGCCGGACCCTTGCGCCTGCTGGAGCAGGGAAAGCGCAGTGTCAAAATCCCCCCGTTGTTCCAGGACCATGGCCTGGGAAACAAGACCGGCTCCGCCGCCGGGGTCGGTCTGTCCGGCCATGCGGTAGTATTCCAGAGCGCCGTCGGTCTTTCCCCGAAGGGAGGCGATCCTTCCCAGCCCCACCAGGGCCTGGGCCTTATGGGCCTGCGGGCCTTTGTCGGCGTTGACCGCCCTTTCAAACGCCGCCCCTGCCGCCTCCATATTTCCCTGCCGCAATGCGATTTTGCCTCGGATCAGGTGCGGCAGTCGAAGATCGTTGTTCTTCTTTTCCAGGGTTTCGCAAGCGGCAAGCGCCTGCTCGTAATTGCCCTGGCTGAAATGAGAAAGCGCGGCCGCCTCTAATTTTTCGGTCCCCTCTCGCAAAAGTCCGGGATACCCCCAGAGCACCACCCCCAGCACCAACGCCAAAACAGCCGCAACCGTCCACAGAACCGTCCGCCTCTTTTTGGCCGGCGGTTCGGCAAAGTCGATGACCTCCTCCTGGGACCGGACTTCGGCCCGAGCCGCCTCGGCCGGCTGCTCCTCGGGCTCTTCTTCGTATTCGAGGACCCGTACCTGTTCCATGTAGTTATACGTTGGGTCTCCATAGAGCAGGTAGCTTCCCCAGACGATCGTCTCTTCTCCGTAATGCCGGACCAGATCGAGCCTGGCCTGTCGTACAGCAGCGCCCACGGTCTGCCCGGAAAGAAGATGGGTGTAAAACTGGACTGCAAACCGGCTGCTCGGCTCGTCTAAGATCTCCCAAAAGGTGCCGATGTAATGCTTGACGCCGGCCAGCAAAAACGCATTGGCCAGCCCGAAAATGTCGTCCTGAAAGTTTTCGGCAAGGGTTGGTTCGTCGCTGCGCGCCGACTGGCAGGCATTTGAAAAGATCAGCGCCGGCATGGCAGCCGTGCCGGCCATCTTCCGGATGTCTGCCGCCGTCAACCGGCCGCTGCTCAGCCGCCAGCCGCTTTGGGAGGGATTTGAAGGATCGTAGTCCGAATGGCCGGCATAGTGGACCATGTCGAAATTGCGGATCTTTTCCTTGATGTCTGCCGGGGTGATGTCGTCTGCCTTGAGGGCGGCGTTGATATAGGTTTGGAAGCGGTCCACCGCCTCGATCACCTGCTTTCCTTCGTTGTAGGCCCCCTTCAAATCCCCCCCAGGATCGGCCAAAATCAGCATCCGCAGCGGTCTTTCCAGGGCACGGGTTTTTCTGGCTCCGGCAAAATCCTGCCGGGTCCGCACCAGCCGGCCCATGCAAAACCGCTGGCATAGAAACTGCCGGCCGTCGTGAAACAGCTCCCATGGAACCTGGACGAGCTGGTCGTCGATGGTGAGCACGAGATGCTCGGCAGTGGTATCCGAGATCCGATCCTTGACCGCCGGGGTAAAAAGCTCATCGGTAAACACCTGGCCCATGGAGCGAATCTTGGTCAGGATTTCCCGCGTCACCCGCCCGCTGCGGTTGACCCGGTTGAGGATTTCCACCAGCTCCCGGCAGCGGCCGTTGATCGCATCCATGGGAACCTGGACTTCTTCGTAGTGGCTGACCGTGTCGGTCTGTCCACTGCGCTGCTCTGCGGCGCTGATCTTGAGGCGGTCTTCTTCCCGGGAGACATCCAGCCGGAACACGGGCCGGTCCGGATGTACGATGATCCCACCGGCAGCCGTCGGCTCTCCGCGGGTGCTTCCCTCCATGCTGACGACCGCATCTTCCTCCTTCCATACGATCCGGTATAGCTCGATCTCCTGGCGCTTTCCCTTGACGGCCACCTTGCTGTGGTACCGGCAGAGAAGATCGTCGCAGCTGCAGATTTCATCGTAGACGCTTTTTGAAATGAGGATTTCGTCCGCCACCGCCTGGGACTGGATGCGGGAGGCCACATTGACCACATCGCCGGCAATGTGATCGCCGTCGACCAGAAGTTCTCCAGCGTTGATGCCCACATGGATGTGAATTTCATCGGCTTCGCCGGCGGTCTTGTTGTACTTGGCCAGGGCCTGCTGCATGTCGATGGCGGCAAGGGCGGCGGCATGGGCCTCTTCAAAGGCGATCATGAGGCCGTCTCCCATCACGTCTAAGATTTCTCCGCCGCGGGCCTTGACCAGCGGAAAAACGATGTCGTGGTGCTTCTGAATCCAGGCCCTGCCGCGGATATCGCCCCAGGTATCCATGTACTGGGTGTAGCCGGACACGTCTGAAAAGACGATGGTCATTCGCCGGGTGAAGCGGTCTTTGAGCATGCGGTCGAGCCGGTCCCGCTCCTTTAAAATTCGTTCGATGTTTTCATGGCCTTCGTCAGCGTCTTCGATGCGGTCATCCGCCATTTACCGACTCCTTGAGCTCGAAGGAATATTCTCCTAAATTTTTGCCGTTTTGGGTAAAGCGCATGCGATACCGGCCGAAGGAAACATTTTCGAACAATGTAAATCGGGCCCCCAGCAGCTGGGAGAAAACCTCGCGATCGTCCCGCTCCAGGGCAACACGGACGCCTTTTTCCTGCAAAAAATCGCCGGCCAGCCGCACCCGGACATGGGCCCGGTCCTCTGTGGTCTTTTCGATTTCGATTTCCGTATCGATTTCGAGAAACGTTTTTTGCAGCCGGACCAGGTCTTTTGTGATCTGCTGCCGGGTTCCGCGAATCGGCGCCGGTACCGGTGCGCCGAAAAACAGCGGCGACACGACGTCTGCCACGCGGGAAATCGCCCGATGCTTCAACCGGCGAATCTTTGCGGCAATTGCACTTCGGTTTTTCTCCTGGCAATCCAGGGCCGTGCGCAAGGCCGACCGGGTGACCGCCTCCGGCACCGGTTCTGTCCGGCCGGTGTCGCCTCCGCGAACCACCCCCATGGACAGGGTCAGCATCTCAAGACAATCGTCGCAGGCGGACAGGTGGCGTTCGACGTTTCGGCGCTGCTCTGGATCCAGACGCCCTTCCATGAAATCGGCCAGGGTTTCTTCGGATAGGCAGTTATTGTCCATCGGCAATTCTCCGTGCTGGGTCATCGGCTGCTGTCGCTTTGCCATTCTAACAGGCTTCGTTAAAAAGCAGTGTTTTTCGTAGGGCGCGACCTCCGTGTGCCGTGTCGAAGCTGCGCTGCAGCGAAGACCGGTGTCGTACCGCTTTGAACGGCACGGAGGCCGTTCACTACAGTTGCATAGGCTTCGGCACTCCCCCCTACCTTTTTTTCTTCTATCCGAAATAGACAGCAACCTGGGCGTATCCTTTCAAGATAAATGCGCTGCGCGCATTTATTAGAGGCGGCTGCGCCGCCATAAGGACAAAAGAAAAAAAATTCGTTAGGGTTTGGGACATTTGAATTTTGTAATTTGAATTTGTTTCGAATTTCGAGTTTCGGATTTCGGATTTTTTATGTCTCCATGGCCTCCTGCACATAGGCTTTCAACTTCTGAACGGCCCGGTGTTTGATCGTGTGCATGTTCTGGATCGAAATCTGAAGGGCCTCGGCGGTTTCCTGCAGCGAAAGGCCTTTTTCAAAGTAGAGGCGGAAAAACAGCCGGTCCCGGGAAGAAAGAGCGCCGATGCCTTTTTCCATGACCGCCATCTGTTCGGATTGCAACAGCTGAGACCAGACGCTTTTCCGGTGGTCCTTCATTTCACCGATCTCATCGAGGGCCAGCAGCTGCCGGCGGTCTCCCAAACTGAACAGGCTTTTCTTTCGCAGATGGTTCAACACTGTCCGAACCGCAATCAGCCGGATCCAGGAAGCCAGGGTGCAGCCGCTTTTTCCCTGGTATTGCCGAAGGCGGCGGCACCCGTGTTCAAACAGCTGCAAAAAAACCGTGTTGTGCAGATCCTCCCAATCCGCCGGGCTGCAGAAGACTTGCCGAAGCCTCAGGGCATGCTGGATCGAGTGGTAGACCAGCCCGGAGTATTGCCGAACCAGTTGCTCGGTTGCCTCGGCATCTCCGGCAACACAGCGGTCGCGTAAGTTTAGGTCTTCTTTGAGGTCGTTGGCCATTTTTTGAGACCAGATGTCGGATATCCGATGTCAGAAGTCAGAGAGAAACAAGAGGACAGACGACAGACGACAGATGACAGAAAGAACGCCAATAGAAACTCCTTTTGTTTTGCTCTTTGCGCTATGCCCTTTCCTTCATGGTTCGATCGTTTTGTCCTTGCCCTATGAAAACCTCGAATTCGGGCGTAGTTTCATACGAGCGGGGCCTCTGGCTGCCGGGGCGATTCAAAATTCCAGATTCCAGATTCAAGATTCTCCGGCGGGAGATTTATACGAATCTTTTGGTCTCAACCGGTCAGTTTGATCAAATATGAAACTTGACAAGCTCGTAAAAAGTCCGAAAAACACCCCTGTCATTCCGAGGAGCTCGCGACGAGGAAT
>CAYPFH010000120.1:0-10880 GCA_964409825.1 uncultured Desulfobacterales bacterium
CCCTTCGACGTTGCTCCCTTCGACTGCGCTCAGGACAGGCAGGGTGGTGAGCCTGTCGAACCATTTGAAATTTGGAATTTGGTGCTTGGAATTCGGAATTTTTTAGCCCGCCGGTTTCCCTATTTCCCCGTCTTACCTCGTTGCAAAGGCGCCGTCGCATATATAAGGGTTACTCGCCTGGGTTCTCGGACCGTACCTCCCTGAACCTTCGCCCCTTGGCCTCGAGCAGGTAAAGCCGCTTTCGGGCCTCGCCGTTCTGGTCAAAGGATGTGGGACCGGTGACCGCGGGATAGCCCTGCACCGTGAGGAGTTCATCCCGCAGCCCGCTTCGGAACTCGGATTGGCTTCGGCCGACGATGTCGAACAGGATGGTTGCCGTGTCGTATGCGACCGCTTCGATGAATCCGGGCTCCTCGCCGTGGGCGTCGCGATAGGCGCCGGAAAATTCGACCACCGGGCCGCTGGTGCTCTTTGCAAAGTAGCCGTCAGGCACCAGGGCACCCTGCATGTACTGCCCGGCCAGCTCCAAAAGCCGGTCCGAGTGCCAAAGGTTCGTGCCGAGCAGTACCACGTCCGTCACATCATAATAGGCCAGCTGCGGGACGATCATCCCGATTTTGGGCGCCGAATCGGGGATAAACAGGGCATCGAAGTCCACTACCGGCACCGGATCGACAAGCTCCTCGAACTTCGGCCTATCCCGCTGCGATCCGGCCTCCGGCGCCTGCATATCGTCCACCCCCAGAATCACCTCTTCCAGGAATCGGCATTCAGGCCCCCACGGGGCACTTTCGGAAGCATCAGGCCGGGCCGGTACGCCGTCTTTATATAAATCCATTCCGGCGAGGGATCGAATCGCACCGGAAAAATCGGTCTGTTCCCCGTCATAGGCCCGGACTGCAGCGATCTCTCCCCCCAAAGCGGTCGTCTGCGCCCAGAATTCGTTTAAAAATGTATAGCCGTAAGCCTCCTCCGGGAAAAAAATGCCGAACCGCTTCAACCCCATATCCCGGACCAGATGGGAGACCAGGGTCTGTACCTGCATCTGGGGGGTCATGAAATTGCGGAAAACAAAAGAGCCGATGTCCGGCAGATTCTCTTTCTGGGACAGCACCATGATGGGAACACCCAGCGCCTGGGCTTCTGCGGCTGCGGCCTCGGCGGTGAAAATCGGACCGATGACCGCTGCGACTTTTTCGGCGAAAAATTCCTGCACGGCGGCAACGGCCTTGTCCGGATCCGAGCCGGTGTCCCGGACCAGCAACTTCCAGCCCGGACGATCCGGCCCGGCAGCGCCGCCGAAACGGTGAAGGGCCAGCTCGATTCCCTTCAAGGCGCGCCGCCCAAAGGGCTCGTAAGGGCCGGAAAGGGGAAGGAGGCATCCCAGGACGTTTCGACGATACGTATAGTTGCTTCTGATCTCCTCGATCAACGCCCTGGCGATCTCCGCATATTCATGGTCCGGGAAACGCTCCAGGAGCTGGCCCAGCGCGTGGGTGGCAGCGCTGAAATTGCCCGCCTCGGTTTCGTTCAGCCCCAGCTGGTACAGAAGATATCCTTCCGAAAGCGGATCTTCCAGGCGCTCCAGCGCCTCGACAATGGTGGGACTGTCCAGCTGGCGGATGGCTTGCTTCATCTTGGAGCGGATCTGGTCGATCTGGAACGGGTCTGCATGCTGGGCGGCCATGGCAAAGAAATACACCGCATCTTTTGCAGCGCCGCTGGAAAGGTAGGTGTCTCCAAGCAGTACATAAGTCCGGAAAATCTGGGGGCCCGATATCGGCCTTCGAATCACTTCCGAGGCAAATTGAAGCACTTCTCCGTATTTGCCGCGCTCGTAAAAAATTTCTGCAAGCCCCAACAGGGCTTCCGTCGCTTGAGGGCTTTGGGGAAACTCCCGGACCAGGCGCAGATAATCGCGCTCTGCCGCTTCGCTGAGTCCCAGGCCGCGGCGGATCTTTCCGGCTTTGAGCAGCGCCTCGGCAAAAAGCTTCCCGTCGGGGTAGTTCTGCATGTAGCGATCATAAAGGGCCAGCGCCTCCTGCTTCTGCCCTTCAGCGAATCGGTTTTCGGCCTGACCCAGAAGCTGCTTTCCCGGTTCGACCGGCGGTTCGGTTGAAATGGGCTGTTTCGGAGCGCAGGCTGCCAGTAGACACAGCAGCGGCAGAATGAATACAAACCTTTTTACCCGACCTGATTTCGTCTGCGGCTTCGGCGGGAAAATACCGTAAAGGGATGCCGCTCGACAGTTTTTTCTGCCGGCTGCAGCTTTTTTTTCCATATCGATTCCCGTTTCACTCGGCCCTTTGTGCTCCGCCGGGCCTTTAAAAAGGTGCGTGCCTGTGCGGCCGTGACGAGGGCTGCCGGATTCATCTTCTTGTTGCGTTTCCTGCAGCCCGGAATCTTTGCAAAATCGCGGCAGCGATTTTGCAAAGGTGTCCTATACACCATTTTCCGGCACCGGGGCAAAACCTTTTCCCTTGCAAAAGTCCCAACGCTCCGCCAAAGCCCGCGTAGCGGACGAACCATTGATGGGGCGCCGGTCGTATCGACCGTTGGAGGGACGCGCTCTGTCGCGTCCGACCGCAGGCGGCCACGACGGAGCGTGGCCCTCCATTTTTGGACTTTGACGGGACCCTGGCCATCGCCCCGGCAGCGCTTGACTATCTGCAAAGGAATCAGGTAGGATACATTAATGTATAGGTTGAGCGGTTGGGTAATTCATAGCCATCGGAGGGAAATTTCATGACAGGCAACGGCGTCGATCCCAAAGCGTTTCAAAAAGCACTTGAAGTCGGACGTCCTCCGAACGTGGCCCGGCTTTTTCCGCATTCAAAGGCCCTGATCGTCAGCGGCAAATACATCGACCGGGCCATGCTCAAAAAAGGCAAAGCCATTGCCATGGCCGCCAACGGCCGAAACAGCTTCGTGATCCGGGGGGTCCTGAAGGCGGCGCAGCGCGCCAACGCCGCCCTGATCATCGAAATCGCCCGCTCGGAAGGCGGGGCCGGCGCCTACTGCGCGGTCAACTACTGGAACATCGCCCGGATTGTGGACAGCTGCTGCAATGAGCTAGGCATAACCGTTCCGATTGCCGTTCACGCGGATCACTACGGCATCAAAAAAACCGAAGAGGTGGCAGCGGCGCGGGTCGAGATACCGACCGTGTTCGACGCCGGACTGACTTCCATTGCCATCGATGCCTCGCACCTGCCCGACGACCAGAATCTTTTGGCCAGCATCGAACTCAATCCCTGCGTTCCCAAATGGGCCGGACTTGAAACCGAGGTGGGTGAGATTAAGGGAAAATCCGGTCTTTCCACCGCATCCGAGGCCTTGTTTCTGATCCAGGGGCTCAATGCCCACGACATTTTCCCGGACTGGATCGCCTTGAACAACGGGACCACCCACGGCATCGAGGAAAGCGACCAGGGAATCCAGGTGGAGCTGACCGCCGACATTCATGAGGCGCTGTCGCCCTATAAGGTCTCGGGCGCCCAGCATGGCACATCGGGCAACAGCTCCGACCGGCTTCGGGCCATCGCCGAAAAGACCCGAACCACCAAGGCCAATGTCGCCACGGCGCTGCAAATGATCTCCTGGGGCCTGGAAGTCAATGATTACGGAAACGCCAGGCTCGATGCCGACGGAGACTTCATCAAGGCAGAAGGAGAAGGCGTCACCGAAGAAATGTGGAACGAAATGGTGGCCTACGCACAGAGCAAGGAAATCAAGGGAGGCAATTACAAAAAACTGAACCTGCCCTTTGAAAACAAGCTCCTCGGCCAGCCTCAAGCGGTGAGGGAACGAATGGCCAAGCGCGTCGAAGACTTTGCCTACAGCATGATGGTCGATGTGTTCAACGCCGAAGGCACAGCGATGCTGGCCATCGAGGAGATTCTTTCAACCGGCTCCTACGATCCCGGGCCCAAAGCCGGCCGGATTGAAAGTAAGGCGGACTGGACACCGGACAAAATCGTCGAGCGCGCAAAAACGATCGAGGGAAGCGGCGGCCCGTCGGGCGACTTCGACGACTAGGGATTCCGGCTTCGCCGGAATCCCTGGTGAAAAACTTCCACTTTCTCTTGAGGCTTGTTTACACCTTTCATGGCTCCAAAATGCGGCTCTTCGCCTTTTATCCAGAAAAGCTGACCGGAGGGCCGGGGGAGGTTTTCCCTTCAACAGGGAAACTGTTTGAGGAGTTTAGTGGCCGTTGAACCGAACAGCGATTGATGCGATGCAAAATTGAATAGTGAACCGGCGCCCTCGGCCGATTTTTCAGAATTAAGGTCCTGTTCGGTTCTACGGCCACTTGGCTCCGAGTTTTTCGCGATTGGAGGGAAAATCTCCCCCGGCTCGATTCAGCTCCTTTTTTGGGTCATGATTCCGTCTCGTTTCAGGATCGCAGCAACGTCTCTCAGGAATCCGGTATGCGGTTCTTCGCCTTGTCCCAGAGCGCTTCCATCTCCGGTCGGGGCACCTGATCGAGGCGGCGGCCGGTCTTTTCGGCATGGGCCTCCATGTCGCGAAAGCGGCGCTCGAACTTCCGGGTGGCCTTTGACAGTGCTGTTTCCGGGTGAATCCGTGCAAAACGGGCCACGTTGACCAGGGTAAACAAAAGATCGCCCATTTCCATCTCCGCCGCTTCCGCCTCTTTCGAATCCACTGCCTGAGCCGCCCTGAATTCCGCCCACTCCTCTTCGACTTTACCCGACACCCCCGCCATATCTTCCCAGTCGAATCCGGCCCCGGCAGCCCGCTCCGACATCCGGTAGGCACGCATCAACGCCGGAAGCCCTGTCGGCACGGAGTCGATCACGGACCGGCGGGCAGAAGCCCCCTTTTCCGCTTTTTTGATCTCTCCCCACCGCCGGCGGACGTCCTCGGCGCCGTCCACTTCGGTCTCGCCGAAGACATGCGGATGACGCCGGATCATCTTGTCTGCTATCTTTCGGACGGCGTCGGTCATCCGAAAATGGCCGGTTTCCTCATACAGCCGCGCCACGAACACCAGCTGAAACAAAACATCGCCAAGCTCTTCGCAGACCGCCTCTGGATCATCCGACTCAATGGCGTCGACCAGTTCATAGATCTCCTCGATCAGATACACCGCAAGGCTGCGGGGGGTCTGTTTCCGATCCCAGGGGCAGCCGTTCTCGCTTCGCAGGCACGCCACCAATCGGACCAGGCTCCTTAGGTCCCCTTTTTCCGCCTCGATGGTTTTACATGGATCTTTCGCCATCAAATCACCCATTTCGCTCCACTGGAGACGAAACCCGAAAGTTGAATTATTCCTGTTTTTTTTGGCGGCGCAGCCGCCCTAATAAAACGGCGCAGCCGTTTTATCGCCATTCTTTTCTCAACACCTGAATCCCTTCGAGAAACTGGCGTTTCATCTCAACCGGAATGACCTTGGCCATCTTTTCGGACACGACCATGACATGAGGCGCCAGAAGCGAATCCCGGACCAGAGGGGTTCCTCTCTGCAGAAAAGCCGTCAGCGTGACCAAAACCACCGATACGATCAACCCCCCCTTCAGAACGCCGAATGCCGCCCCACAGGTCCTGTCGACCCAGCCCAAAAAGACGATGTTGAGCACGTACTTGATGACCATCCCCATCGCACTGACCGAAATGAAGACGGCACAAAAAAGAATGAAAAAACTCGATATGTTCCGATATCCGTCATTGGCGATCCATCGGTCCAGCAGTCCGGCGAGCAGGGGATAATAGGTATATCCCGCATAAAACGCGGCAAGAACGCCGACAACGGCCGCCAGTTCCTTGGTCAACCCTCGGAAGATACCGCGGATCAGACAGTAGGCCAGGATGCCGACAATGAAGACGTCGAGCAGATTCATCGGGTCTCCAACACAAAAAAGCGCATTTGCCGCTTGAAACGGCAGGCGGCTTTTCATGCGCATTTTCAAGGTTGCCTTGGGCACGTCAAGTAAAAATTTTTTAAAATGTATCAGTAAGTTAAAGTATCAAAGACCCCTCAGCGGAGTCAAGCGGTTTTTATGGCCGCCGAAGCTTCGAGGGGTATCAGGGGGAAAAATTTTTGAAAAATACAGATCAAGGCCCGCCAACATTTTTTTAAAGATGACGACAACCGGCAGAAAAGATTCATGAGCACTGAACCGCAGATTGCAGCCCCCATCTCCTTCGGATTGCATTGTCCGGATTCTGTGTGATAATGAAGACGGTCATGGAATCGATTCGAAACATTCCCCCCGGCTCCGGATCTCGGGAAGAAAAACGACGCTGCGCTTTTCCGGACAACGACCTGGCCAGACAGCTCTTCGGAGAGCACAACAGCAACCTGCAGCGGATCGCCACTGCCTTGGACGTCAGCATCCACGCAAGGGGAGGAGAGCTGACCATCCAGGGGGATCCGATCATTGCGCAGCTTGCCGACAACATCTTGAGCCAGTTGTACGGCTTACTGGAGAGCGGGTACCCGGTGTATCCACAGGATGTGGACTACGCCGTCCGGGTGCTGAGCGAAGATGACCGGGTCCGGTTGAAAGACCTCTTTCTGGATACCGTCTACATCACCGCAAAAAAACACCCGATCACGCCCAAAAGCCCGAATCAGAAAACTTACATCGATGCGATCCGCCGATTCGACATCGTCTTCGGCATCGGGCCGGCCGGGACCGGAAAGACCTACCTGGCCA
Source organism: uncultured Desulfobacterales bacterium (assembly GCA_964409825.1). Lineage (GTDB taxonomy): Bacteria > Desulfobacterota > Desulfobacteria > Desulfobacterales > CAFBRK01 > JAIPEL01. The sequence goes on from CAYPFH010000120.1 coordinate 6,681, forward strand.
TGGCCATGGCCGTATCGGCCCTCACCAAAAAGCAGATCAACCGGATCATCCTGACCCGGCCGGCGGTGGAGGCAGGAGAAGAGCTCGGATTTCTGCCCGGCGATCTGGCGGAAAAGGTCGACCCTTATCTGCGGCCCCTGTATGACGCCCTGCACGACATGATGCGGCTGGAAAAGGCCGCCGGACTCGTTCAGCAGGGGGTGATCGAAGTGGCGCCGCTGGCTTTCATGAGGGGGCGAACCCTCAACGATTCCTTTATTATCCTCGATGAAGCCCAAAACACGACCGCAGAACAGATGAAAATGTTTTTGACCCGAATCGGCTACAACGCCAAGGCGGTCATTACCGGCGACATTACCCAGGTCGACCTTCCGGCCGGCCGGACGTCCGGTCTCATACAGACCAAAAATATTTTACAGGACATCGAAGGGATCCGTTTCGTCTATTTTTCCAAGAAAGACGTCGTCCGGCATCCCCTTGTTCAAGAGATCATCCGGGCGTACGAAGAACTCGAAGCCCGAACAAAGGCTGGCGCCGACGCCTGAACGCCGGGGTGGTGCAACATCGGTGAAGGCTCGGTCCGGGTCCAAGACAATGGCTGAAAAAAGCAAAGAATCCGAAGCGGTCAAACCGCTTCCCCGCCTCCTGCTGCGGCTCATGCTCCTGTTGGGCATCGTTTTTGTTTTCACCCTTTCGCTGTATCCGAGCCTCTCGTCGACGATGCCCTCTTATTCATTGGGCGATGTGGTCGACCGGGACATCAAGGCACCCCGGGACTTTTTTATCGAGGACCTGGCGGCGACGGAGAAAAACCGGCAAAGCGCCGTAAACCAGGTTCTTACGGTCTACGATTACAACTCCGGCCTGGGCGAGGAAATCACCGGCCGGGTCGAGCGCGCCTTTTCCGCCGTCCGCGAGGTCATCGGCAAGGCTGAAAGGGGAGCAGAAGCAACGAATCAAGCCGCCTTAGCAGAACCCGAATCAAAGGACACGGGCTCGGTTCGCGAACGCATCTGGCAGAAAAAGGACGAGTTTGAGGCGCTTCTTGGCATCGAGGTGAGTGAAGGCGCCTATCGGATCCTGGAAAAAGAGGGGTTTTCAAAGCAAATCTCACGCCGGATCGTCGAAATCCTTTCTCCGATCTTTGAAAACGGCGTTGTCGCAGACAAAGAAGGGCTGCTGAGGGAAGCCGACACCGGCATCACCCTCCGGAACATCGGCTCCGGAAACGAGCAGGTGGTCAAAAGCCTCCGCCCCTTTTACGGGCTCGATCAGGCAAAGACCATGGTCCGGGTCGTCGGCCAGCCCCTGGTGGAAGGTCTCAACTACAACCTGATCAATCTGATCGTCGATTTTTGCCAGCGGCTCGTTCAGCCGAACATCACTTTGAACCGGAACGAAACCGAAAAACGAAAGCAAGCCGCCGGCGCAGAAGTCAAACCGGTGCTTCATCAAATCAAGGCCGGCGAAATGCTGCTCCGTGAAGGCGAGCGGGTGACCCAGGGGCAGCTGCTGAAGCTCAAAGCCCTCAGCAAAGGCCAGGAAAGCGAGCAGATTCTTTCAACAGCCCTCGGCGCCGGGATGATTCTGGCCATTTTCCTGATCGTTGCCTATTTGCTGTATATCCGGGACGACCGGCGGCGGCTGCGGGATACGGATAAAAATCTGGTGTTCATCGCCTGCACGCTGGTTTTTTTCTTTCTTTTCGTGCAGATTTCCTCGGCCGTGGGCAACCAGTTTGGCCAGGACCACCCATACGCCGTATCCAAATCAGCCATTACCTTCGGTATCCCCCTGGCCGCGGCAGGGATGCTTTTTTGCCTGTTTCTCGGTCTTCAAACCGCCATCGCCCTTTCGCTGCTCATGGCGGCGGCCACGACCGTTGCCTTCGAAAACCGCTTCGAGCTCTTTTTTTATTTTTTCGTCAGCAGCGCCATGGCGGCATACTGGATACAACACTGCCGGGAGCGCAAGGGGTTTATCGTTGCGGGGGCGAAAACCGGCCTTCTCAACGTCGTTTTGGCGACGGCGGTCGACGTTTATACCGGCAACTATCTCGGGTTCACTCTCCTGTGGGACTGGGCGTTTGCATTTCTGGGCGGGGTCGGGGCGTCGATCATCACCCTTGGGCTGGCTCCGATGATCGAGCTGGCTTTTGGCTACACCACGGAGATCACGCTCCTGGAATTGGCCAACCTGGACCGGCCCATCCTGCGCCGCCTCATGATCGAAGCGCCGGGCACGTACCATCATTCGGTCATCGTCGGGTCCATGGTGGAGGCGGCCGCCTCGGAAATCGGCGCCAATCCGCTGCTGGCCAAGGTATGCGGCTACTATCACGATATCGGGAAAATCAAAAAGCCGCTTTACTTCATCGAAAATCAAATGGACGGGAAAAACCGCCATGACAAGCTTGCGCCCTCCATGTCGAGCCTCATTCTCATCGCCCACGTCCGGGACGGGGTGGAAATGGCAAAGGAGCACAAGCTCGGCCAGGCGATCATCGACGGAATCCGGCAGCACCACGGTACCAGTCTGATCAGCTACTTTTACGAGAAAGCCAAGCAGCAGCGGGGAGAAGATGCCGTCAATATCGACGACTTTCGCTATCCCGGCCCCCGGCCCCAGACCAAGGAGGCCGGCCTGGTCATGCTGGCCGATGTGGTCGAAGCGGCCTCCCGCACCCTTTACAACCCGACCCCTTCACGGCTGCAGGGGCTGGTCGGAAACCTGATCAACAAAATCTTTTCGGACAATCAGCTCGACAACTGCGAACTGACCCTCAAGGATCTGAATTCCATCGCGAAAACGTTCAATAAAATTCTCAACGGCATCCATCACCATCGCATCGAATACATCGAAACCGTCACTCGGATCAACGGCAAGGGGAAAAATGGGAGTACTCATCGACAATCAGCAAAGCCGTCATCGGATACCGATCGAGAAGATCCGCCGCGAGGCAAACGTCATCTTAAGCGCCTTGGGCAATCCTGACGACGAGCTTTCCATTGTGTACGTCGATGACGATCGGATCACGGAACTGAACCGGACGTACCTGCACCGGCAAGGACCCACCAATGTCATCTCGTTCCCCATGCAGGAGGGGGACTTTTCACATCTGTCCCCCCAGCTGCTGGGCGATGTGGTCATTTCCGCAGACACGGCCTTCCGGGAGGCCGAATCGGCGAATATCCCGATGAGAAAGCGGTTGACCGAACTGCTCGTCCACGGCGTGCTGCACCTCTATGGCTACGACCATGAAAAAGAGGACTCGGACGCCGCCGCCATGGAGGAAAAGTCCCGCGAACTGCTCACGCTGGTGAATCTCTTGGAGCAAGGAGAAGCGACATGACGGAGCTGATCGCCCGCATCGACGCTGCGGCGGCCGTACGCAGCATCGGGGCCGGGGGCGTTCCCGAACCGGCTGCACTGGCCGCGATGGCCGAGGTGGGCGGCGCCGACGCCGTTTGCGCCCATCTTCGGCAGGACCGCAGCCAAATCCGCAAGCGCGATTTGCGCCTCATGCGTGAAATCGTCCATATCCCGGTGATTCTGGAAATGAGCGCCACATCGGAGATGATCGGCGCCGCCCTCGATCTCAAACCAAACCGGGTTTTTCTCGTCTCCGAAGACTGGGAGGTGCGGTCTTCGGAGGCCAGCCTGGACCTGATCGTCCATCGGGAGCAGGCTGCCGAAGCCGTTCGAATCCTGACCGACGCCGGCATTTCAGTCGGTGTCTGCATCGAGGCAGACCCGGAACAGATCAGGATCGCCCACCGCATCGAAGCGACAGCGATCCAGGTGGAAACCGCCTTTCTGGAACACGCCGAGGCCAGCCTGTCTCGGGTGTTGGATGCGGCCAAACTGGCAGGGAAGCTAAGGCTGCCGTTTATCGCGGGAACCGATGTCACCCCGGCCCGGATGAAAACGCTTTGCGCCATGGAGGAGGTCGACGGCGTCGTAATGGGCCACAGCCTTGTGGCCCTGGCCTTGATGAAGGGAATGCCCGAGACGGTTCGGGAGATGCTTTCGATGCTAAACGGCAGGTAGAAAAAAAGCACCGGAGGCGGTGGTCGGGTCGGCCGGCGGCCAATGGGCGTCGACTCTCCTGCCGGCCAAAACTCGCCATCAAGGCCGCGTAGAAACGGCCGCCGGCCGCGCACAAATGGAGTATTTTAAAACGCGAAGCGGTTTTATTCT
>CAYPFH010000121.1:0-10753 GCA_964409825.1 uncultured Desulfobacterales bacterium
GGTATTTTGTTTGGAATTTGGTGTTTAGGATTTGGAATTTGGTGCTTGTGATTTTCTCATCTAATCTGCCGTTTTTCGGCAACCCCATACACCTTCCTGCGAGCTTCGGCCGCCGCCTTCAGCGGTCCGACGTGGACATCGACATAGTCGAACACCCGGGCCCTGCCCTTTCCCGGCGCCGGTCGAAGGACCCGGCCGAGGTACTGCAGCAGACGTCCGCTGAACCGGATCGGCGTGGCTAAAAACAGCGTGGAAAGATTCCGGCTGTCGAACCCCTCCCCCACGAGCTGGCCGGTGGCAATCAGCACCTTGACCTGGCCGGCTTCCAGCCGGCGGAGCACTTCCCGTCGGGCCTCCTCGTTTAGATCTCCGGTGAGCAGATCGCAGCGGATGCCGTGGCCGAAACGAAGCAGGGCGGCCAGGGATTCGCAATGGTGTTTCCGATCCGAGAGCACCAGGCAGGTTCCCTTTCCGGCGGCGGCTTCTTCGGCCACGTCTTCGGCGATGAGCCGGTTGCGGCCGTCGTCGGCCGCCAGTTCCGTGAGCATTCGCGAATATTCGGCCACCGGGTCGGAAAAGGACTTGAATTCGGTTTTCCGGAAAACGACTTCGGCGGCCAGCACTTCGCCGGCGGCCACCAGTGCTTTGGGCTCGATCCTGTACTGAAGCGCCCCCACGTGCCAGAAAATCAACTTCGAAAGCCGGTCCCTTCGCCACGGCGTTGCACTCAACCCCAGCATGTAGCGGGCGTCGAAGTCGCCGACCGCTTCGGTAAAACAACGGCTCGGCACCCGGTGGCATTCGTCCACCACCAGGTGCCCCACCCGGGGGCACACGGCATCGGTGCGATGGTAGAGGCTCTGGACCAGGGCCACGGTGATCCGGTCGCCGATCCGCTCCTTTCCGGCGCCCACCAAACCGATCTCCGATTCTGGAATTTTCAGAAAGGTTTCGATTCGGGCCATCCATTGGCGGGCCAGGTCTTTTGTGTGAACGACGATCAACGCCGGCTGGCGGCGCGCCGCAACCATAAACAGCGCCATAACCGTTTTGCCGGCCCCGGTGGGGGCCGACAGGGTCCCGAAATCCTTGGCCAGCATCCGGTCGGTGGCTTTTTGCTGAAACGGCTTGAGGCGGCCGCAAAATTCGAAGCGCACCGAAGGAAGGGCCCGGCGCCGGTCTTCTATGGACCAGGAACAGCCATGGCGGCGGGCCAGTTCCAACAACCGGCGAATGTACCCCCGCGGCAGCAGCACTCTCCCTTCGCGGCCCCGGTGGTAAAACCGAAGGTGCCGGGGGGTTCCCCGGTTCCATCGCCCCATGCGGGCGTTTTCCGTCCACTTGGGGTTGGCCAGGGTCAACTCCTCTGCGACTTCTCTGCTCATGGCCGCCGGTATCCCGTCGACCCTGAGGCGGCGGTCGATGACGATATTCATGGCCGACCCACCGCCTGATCGAGCCGCTTTTTCAATTTCGCAAAAGTTTGGCGTTCCACGAAACACTCCGAAATAATGAATCCGGATATCCTCCGGCTTGGTATAGACCGGCGCAATGATGATGCCATTGAGCACTCAGGCCAATGGCAAGGGCAAGGGCAAAAAAAAGTGTATCGTCAAAGTATCCTTCGATCAACCGGCAGCTTTTACGAAAACTGACCGGCGGTGACAAGTTTTTGGGTCGTAACACCGAATCTTTCACGTCTTCGGGCTTTTACACCCGGTAAAATAGACGGACAGGCAACACCCTCTCGGTTTACCCGCGAGGCCTGCCGGCATCCATTTACCCCTTTGTTGTCCAGATTTTGCCCCCCTCCAAAAATTCGGACGTGCCGTATCGTTCGTGGAGAAACGGGGCGGCAGCATCGAAGAGCTCAAGCGAACCGTATTTCAAATTCTTCATTGCCATTTGTCATGTTGACACACCCTCGGGTAGATGGTATCTCCGGCAAGATTTTGCCGACGCTCGGTTCGAAGACCGGCGAGGGCAAATGGATTTCGCCAAATTTTTGCCAAATTTTGATCCGCCGACCATAGGAAATTCTGAAGAAATGAACTTCCCCCCGACGGATTCGAACACCGCCCGATTCCCATCGGGCAGATCGCCAACGGCCTGCATTGTCCGGCATGATTGCACGGCGACAGCGAGCCTATCGCCGCGCCTCCTTCCTTCCGCAGATCCAAACACCCGACAGGCAGATTCGTGCCCGTCGGGCAACATGACTGCCGGAGCCGGACCCGCCTGGCTCCCGCACCGGAGGGCGTCTTCATGACCGATTTCCGGGTGCTTCTGGTCGACGACGAAACCGACTTTCTGGAAACCCTGGTCAAGCGGCTGGCGAAACGAAATCTGGACGTCCAGGGGGCGGAAAGCGGCGAAAGCGCCCTTGCCGCAATGGAAGCAAAACCGGTGGACGTCGTTGTCCTCGATGTTCGGCTGACGGGCATCGACGGCGTTGAAACCCTCCGCAGAATCAAGCAAAAATGGCCCCTGATCGAGGTGATCCTGCTCACCGGCCACGCCAACATGGAAGTGGCCGTGGAGGGAATGGAACTGGGCGCTTTCGACTACCTCATAAAACCGGTGGATATGGACGAACTGCTTTATAAAATGCAGGACGCCCACAAGAAAAAAGCCATCCAGGAAGAAAAAATCCGACAGATGCAGCGAAAATGACCGGATGCACGAAGACAAGAAGAAAACTCGGAAGTCCAAAATAGGCTTTCAAACGGTGTAAACGATTGTCACGATTATGGAGGAGTGGAGAAAAAATGAAATTCTTCAATCAGCTTGGAAAATTCATGATGGCAGGAGCGCGAGCCCATGCCAGGTGGGAGATTCAGGTGGCGTCCACCATTTTAGGCGACCGGAAACGGCTCCTGATGCTCGCACTGCTCACCGTGCCGGCCGTTTTGGGGGGCATCGCGTTCGCGGATCAAGTCAGCGGGGCTCTTCCGGACATTCTTGGCGGCAAAAAGGCTTACAGCCCGGCCTTTTATTCCACCGGGATCTTCATCGTATCGATCCTTATCGGGCTCGGCGCCGGGCTGATCACCGGCTGCATCGGGGCCGGCGGCGGGTTCATCATCGCCCCGGCGCTGATGAGCGCCGGCATCAAGGGCATCCTGGCGGTGGGAACGGACCTGTTCCACATCTTCGCCAAGGCGATCATGGGCAGCGTGATCCATCGAAAGCTGGGCAACGTATCGGTTCCCTTGGCGGTGGTCTTTCTCATCGGGGCCATCATCGGCGCCACCCTCGGCGGATTGGTCAACCGGGTGCTGTATGAGATCAACCCGGTGCTTTCCGATGCGTTTATCACCACCATTTACTCGCTGATGCTCGGCTTTTTGGGTCTATATGCGCTGGTCGACTTTCTCAAGGCCCGAAAAACGGACACGGGCGGCGACGCGCACGGCGGAGGCGGGCACGGCGGAAAAGTGGAAGGCGCAGAAATGGGCAACCTGCCCAAAAAGCTCCAGGCCATCAAGGTTCCGCCCATGGTCAAGTTCGATTTTGACTTCACCCCCGGCGGCCGGAGCATCTCCTGGCTGTTTCTGGTGATTTCAGGGGCCGTCGTCGGCCTGGCGGCAGGCATCATGGGCGTCGGCGGCGGGTTTCTCACGTTTCCGATCTTCGTCTACATGCTCGGCGTCTCTTCCATGACCACGGTGGGCACGGACATCTTTCAGATCGTGTTCACGGCCGGCTACGCCTCCATCAGCCAGTACGCCATCTATGGGTTCATCTTTTACACCCTCGCCATGGGCATGCTCTTGGGGTCGCTTCTGGGCATCCAGATCGGGGCCATGGTCACCAAGGTGGTGCCCGGCATTACGATCCGCGGTTTTTACGCCATGGCGGTGCTGGCCGGGTTCGTGAACCGGATTTTCGCCCTGCCGGCAAAGCTCGGCGAAATGGGCGTGATCCCGATTTCCAGGGGTCTGGGCAGCTTCCTCGATGCCATCGGTGTATGGGCGTTTTTCATCGTCATCAGTCTGTTCGGGGTGTGGGTGATCGGCACCTTCCTGAAAAATATTCGCGTCCTGAAAGGAGAGGCGGTATCATGATTGCGCACAAAAAAGAGTTCGGTCTCGGCCTCGGCATGATGGCCGCGTTTCTCGTCATCCTCGCCCTGATGTTCACGCCCCTGTTCAAGGGGCACAACGGGCTGGAATACTTAGACAACCTGTACAATTCCATCTCCAAGGGGTCGGCCTATTACATTCCGGCAGCCAAGGAAGAAGCCGCCAAGTTTGGCGGAAACCGGGTCGAGGTCGCCATTGAAATGACCGATCCGACCCAGGCCGGGCAGAGTGTGGACCTGTTCATGACGGCCGGGGCCATGGTCAACGTCAAAGACAGCAGCCTCCAGGTCACCGGGGACCTGGGCAGGATCCTTGAAAACGCCCTGGAGGACGCCGATAAGATGTACTACAACGACGGTCAGGCGGTGACCGCCAAATACGGCCACAACGAACGCCAGGTCCTGTACAACTGGTGGACCGCCCTTAAAGAGATGGAAAAAAATCTCAAGGCGCAGAAAAAGTTCAAGGAAGCCAAGGTGGTCGACCTCGCCTCCAAAAAAGCCGTCGAAACCGCGTACAACTATTACGGGATCGCGCCCCAGAGCATCATGGACGAAATCGGGGTGGTGATCTTTTCCCTGATCTTTTATGTGCTTTATACCCTATGGTATGGATTTGCGATCATGTTCATGTTCGAGGGCTGGGGAATGGCGCTTTCCCACTAGCAGCGGCCTGTCGGTCATCGCCAACGCCGCCTTCCGGTCCCGCCCCGGCGGGACCGGAAGGAAGGCTCCGGAGGCATCCGGCCAAGCCCTGGCCGTTGTCGGCTTTCCTTCATTGCCGCGGCCCTTTTTCGCCGTTTCGGCCGGCTTCCGGAAACGACCATGATCCGCTTTTTCCAAAACTTCTTTTCGAAGAAGAAACCGCCCCCGGCCGACGCCCAAACCGCCGAAGCGCTCCGGGTTGCCTTCAAAGACCGGTACCACCGGTTCAAGCTCCTTCTCAGCGCCAACAACGCCGCCCTGGAAACCATGGCCGAAATCCAGTCGGCCCTGGCCGGGACGTTTTCCTTCTCCATGGCCTTTGTCCGGTCCCGCTGCACCCGGACCTCCACCAAGGTCTTCCAGATCGTCCAGCAGATCAACGAACTGGCCCCCGGCAAATACACCGCCCTTTTCGACCGCTTCAAACAGATCCAGATGGCCATCAATCCCCATGTCTGGCCGAAACAGACGCCGAAAACCGGTCCCCTGGTGCTGCCACTGGACCGCATCGACGCCTCAAAAACCGACCAGGTCGGCTCGAAAATGGCCAACATAGGAGAAATGGCCAACAGGATCGGCCTTAAAACCCCTGCGGGTTTTGCCGTCACCGCCGCCGGATACGAAGCGTTCATGGCCCATAACGACCTTCAGCCCGAAATCGACCGACGGATCCAGGCGGCGGATCCGGCAAGGCTCGACGAGCTCTACGCCCTGAGCACCGACATCCAGCAGATGATCATGAACGCCGAGATCCCGCCGGCCCTGCGAAAGGAAATCACCGAGCATCATCGCCGTCTGGCCGACTTCGAAGGGGAAGCCTTCTCCGTCGCCCTGCGAAGCAGCGCCCTGGGAGAAGACCTTGCCGACGCCACCTTCGCCGGCCAATACCGCTCCGAGCTGAACGTCGGCGCTGAATACATCTACGATGCCTATCGGCAGATCGTTGCCAGCAAGTACGGGGTGACGGCCGTTTCCTACCGGTTCGGCCGGGGTCTCCGGGACGAGGACGTGGCCATGTGCGTCGGCTGTCTGAAAATGATCCAGGCCGTGTCAGGCGGGGTGGCCTATTCCCGCGATCCGGTCGACTTCCGGCGGGAGAAGGTCCTTGTTCATTCGGCCTGGGGGCTTCCCAAGTCAGTGGTCGACGGCAGCACCGACCCGGATCGCTTTACCCTGTCCCGGGACCCGTCACCGAAAACCCAGCAACGGGAAATCGCCGAAAAGTCCCAGAAGTTCGTCTGCTACGAGCAGGAAGGCGTCTGCCGCCTCGATACGATCGGAGACGAAGGCCGCCTTCCCTCCCTGACCGAGGAACAGGCATCGGCGGTGGCCGCCCTGGCGATGCGCCTGGAAGAATATTACGGCGGCCCCCAGGACATCGAGTGGGCGATCTGTGAAAAAGGAGACATCTTTGTCCTGCAGTGCCGGCCGCTTCAGCGGCAGGAATTCGAAGGACAGGAGCCGGCACCGAAAGCCGAGAAGATCGAGACGCCACTGCTGCTGACCGGGGGCGGCACCGCCGCCCGGGGGGCGGCCGCAGGGCCGGTGTACGTGGCACGGAAACACATCGACGCCCTTCAATTTCCGGAAGGGGCGGTCCTGGTCGTGGAACAGGCGCTGCCCCAATGGGCCCCCCTGCTGAGCCGCGCCGCCGCCGTAGTGACCGAACACGGGAGCATGGTCGGCCACCTGGCCAATGTGGCACGGGAATTCGGCGTCCCTGCGATCTTCGGTGTCCGGCAAGCCACGAGCCTTTTGCCGGCCGAAACGGTGACCATCGACGCCGATCGGGGAAGGATTTACAAGGGACAGGTCGAATCCGTCCTGCACAACCGTCCCCGGCCCCGGAATCTGATGGCGGGCAGCCCGGTGTACGAGGCGCTTCGGGGGGCCGCCGAACTCATCGTTCCCTTGCATCTTCTCGACCCGGACGCCCCATCTTTCAAGGCGGAACGGTGCCGGACGTTTCACGACATCACCCGCTTCTGCCATGAAAAGGCCGTTGCCGAGATGTTCCGCTTCGGCCGGGACCATCATTTTCCGGAGCGCTCCAGCAAGCAGCTCGTCGCCGAGGTTCCCATGAACTGGTATGTCCTGAACCTGGACGACGGCTTCCGAAACGAAAGCGACGATCCCACCGTTTCCCTTTCCGACATTACCTCCATCCCGATGCTCGCCCTTTGGGAGGGGATCACCGCCTCCCCCTGGGAGGGGCCGCCGCCCGTGGACGGCAAGGGCATGATGTCGGTCCTGTTCCAGGCGACCGCCAACCAGGACCTGGTGCTCGGGCGCAAAAGCCGGTTCGCCACCCGGAACTACTTCATGATCTCGAAAAACTACTGCAGTCTCAGCTCCCGCTTCGGGTTTCACTTTGCCACCGTGGAGACCCTGGTCAGCGAGCGGACGACAGAAAACTTCATCAGCTTTCAGTTCAAGGGCGGCGCAGCGGACCTGGACCGGAGAAACCGCCGGATCCGGTTTGTCGGCGCCATTCTCGAAGACTACGGATTCCGGGTCGAAATCAAAGAAGACGCCCTGTTGGCCCGTCTGGAGGCAAGAGAACAATCCTTCATGGAGCACCGGTTGAAAATCCTGGGCTATTTGATCATCCACACCCGCCAGCTCGACATGATCATGGCCAATCCGGCATCGGTCAGCTTTTACAAGAACAAGATCGAAGACAATCTCAACCGCCTGTTTCCGTTCGAAGCGAATGAGGCGGGAAAAACCTCGGCCGTCTCCGAGTGACCCGTAGGCTGGGCCCGAAAAAGCAGGAACGGCGATACCGTCATGCTTCGGACAGCGGGAGCCCGGAAAACCGGGAAATGTTGCTGGATGCCAAGGATTTTGTTAAATTTAGGCTTCCGGTCGCCATCCTGCCCTGGAAAGTGCTCCGGCTCCGGGCCGTCCTCGGGTGCCGGCGGTTCATCTTCCGGCCGGGGGGTTAGGTACCGAAAAAGGGGAGGCCACACAGATGAAAGAATCCATGTATAAACGCCTTCAGCGGCGGATCATCCTGGTTTCGCTGCTGGTTTCTTATGCGCCCCTGCTCATCCTCGGCTTCAGCATCTATTACCAATTTTACAACACCTGGCGGGACCTGACCCAAGAACAGCTCCGGTACCGAGCCCAGGCCCAGGCATCGGTCGTCGACCTGTTCCTCAAGGAGCAGGCGGCCATTTTATCCGCCATGGCCGACACCCACAGCTTCGAGGTCATGGTCGAGCCCCGGAGCCTGTCGCGCATCCTGGAGGTCATGAACAACCGGGCCGGGGGCTTCGTCGATCTGGGGGTCATCGACAGCACCGGGCTGCAACGGACCTACGTCGGCCCCTACGACCTGGAGGGGCTCAATTACTACCAGGAACCCTGGTTCGCCGAAACCATGACCCGCGGGCTGCATATCAGCGACGTCTTTCTGGGCTTCCGGCGTTCCCCGCACTTCATCATCGCGGTGCGTCGCCAGGAAAACAATCGAACTTGGATCCTGCGGTCCACCATCGATTCGGTGGTCTTCGGCAGCCTGGTGAAGCCCGCTGATGTGGGGCGCACCGGCGACGCGTACATCGTCAACCGGAAAGGCGCGTTTCAGACCTCTCCCCGCTTCGATGGAGAGATACTGGCCCCCTTTTCTCTTGAGACGAACCTGTTCGGCGGCAGCACCACGATTCTGGAAAGAAAAACCGACAAACATACCCGGTTCTATGCCGGCACCTGGCTGCAAAACAACAATTGGCTGCTGGTGGTCAGCCAGGGAACCGATGAGGAAATGAGCCGGCTGTCCGCCACCCGGGATATGGAGATCATCATCATCGGCGCGGGGATGCTTTTCATCTTTCTGGCGACGATATTCATCACCCGGGCCATGATCGGCCGCCTCCAGGAAAACGACCAGGAGATGAGCGAGCTAAACGCCCAGCTCGTCCAGTCCGACAAGCTCGCCGCGATAGGAAAGATGGCCGCCGGCGTGGCCCACGAGATCAACAACCCGCTGGCCGTCATCCAGCAAAAAACCGGGTGGATGGAGGACCTTCTCCAAGAAGAAGCCCTCACGGAAAGCAAGGATATCGAGGAATTCAAAGATGCCCTCAAGAAAATCGAAGAACATGTCGACCGGGCGCGGAAGGTGGTCCACGGGATGCTGGGCTACGCCCGAAAGATGGAGCCCTATTTAGAGGACGTGGACGTCAATGGAACCCTGAGCCAGACCATCGACCTTCTGGCAAACTACGCCCGGATCAACAATATCGACATCCGAACCGATTTCGGCACGGACCTGCCGATCGTCGTGGCCGACCAGGCCCAGCTCCAGCAGGTCTTTTTCAATCTGATCACCAACGCCATCGACGCCATCGGACAAAATGGACAGATCCGGGTCCGCTCAGAGAAGGTTCAAAAGAATATTTTGGTGCACGTGCAGGACAACGGGCCTGGAATGATCGAAGATCAGCAGCGGCGGGTGTTCGACCCGTTTTACACCACCAAGGGGTCCGCAAAAGGCACCGGCCTCGGCCTCTGGATCAGCTATTCGATCATCGAGAAGATGGGAGGAACCATCACCGTCCAAAGCCGCCAGGGAGAAGGCGCCCGATTCACGGTGCAGCTCCCTGTTGGGATTCCGGAAAAGAAATAGAAGCCGCCTCAACTATCTGCAGAAAAGATCGGGATGATGTTTTCTGCGAGCTGAACTCCGGCGTCACCCCGAAGCCTGTCTGCCGCGGCGTCAGGCGGCGCAAAACGTCCACACATACAATGAAGATCCACCCTTGGAGGTGCTATGGATTCCTTCAGAGTACTGGTCGTCGACGACGAAGAAGATTTTCTGGAAACCGTGGTCAATCGTCTGAAAAAACGAAACCTCGATACGGTGGGCGTCAAAAGCGGCGAAGAAGCCGTCGAAGAGATCCGGAAAAAGCCATATGATGTGGTCGTCCTCGACATCAAGATGCCCGGCGGCATGGACGGAATCGAAACCCTCCGGGAGGTCAAACGCATCCAGCCGCTGGTGGAGGTGCTGCTGCTCACCGGCCATGCATCGGTGGAAACCAGTATCGAAGGGATGAAACTGGGGGCCTTCGACTACCTGATGAAGCCGATCAAGCTCGATGAACTGCTGCTCAAGCTGGGCGAGGCGTTCGAAAAAAAAGACGCCCATGATCAGAAGATCCGGGGGGCAAAGATCAAGGAGCCGATGCGGTTTCCCGGCGGGGTATTCGGAAAGATCGATGAAGAGGACAAAGAGTAGGGCTCCGGGCGCAGCAGCCGCATGATGTAAACTGCCTGCGGCAAATGGTCCTACCGCTTTGCTTCCAAAGCGGACCGCACCGCCGAAACGAACCGATAAAACGCCGGCATCCAGCGGCTCCTTCCGCCTGCAGACGAAAGCTCGACAAAAAACGACCTTCGCAGCGCCTGCGTCAACTCTATCTGCACCCCCCTTCCCGACCGGCCGCGGTTGCAGATGTTCTGCCGCGTTTTTCCCGGAAACCTGGGGTCCTCCCCTGCGGAAACCCCCCTTGCTTTCAAGGCTGCGGACACCGCCTGTTTCAGGGCATGGTGTCTTCCCCCCAGATATACCCCGGCCTCGCTTCCCTGGCAGCCGTGGATCGTGACGACGATTCGGGCCGTTTCCGCGATGCTCGATCCGATCGACTCGTCGAAACAGCGGCTGGGAATATGGAGACGCCGGTTCCGGCGCGGTTTGGTCCCCGTAAACGAATAGAAGCTGTGGTCCCGGCCGGAAACGGCATCGGCAATCTCCGTGGTGCCGGGCTCGATGCCGCCTCCGTGGATGGCCACGATCGCTATCCCGGAACCCCTCCGCCGGTATTCGATCCGGTAGGCGCCCTGATCCGGCTCCTGCTGGGCCAGTTCCCGGAAAGAACGGTAAGGGCTCATGTTCGCAGCTCCGCTCGTATGAAACTTCGGTCGAAGCCGGGGTTTTTGTAGGGCACGACCTCCGTG
>CAYPFH010000122.1:0-3558 GCA_964409825.1 uncultured Desulfobacterales bacterium
TCCTCGTAACTCCTTGATAATAAACGCCGAAGTTATCTCACGCAACCACTTCCCGCCAACCCGACAAGAGAAATGATTTTCTTCCCTGATTTCCTGGCACCGGACGAAGGTGATGGGTTTGTAAAAATAATTGGACACCGTGTGATGGCAAAAACAAAATCAAACCCTGGACGGCGCCCTTGAAGAGGCCCTCGAACGCCTGTAAGCACAGGTGGGTCCTGCCAGGCAACACCCAGACTTGACCGGCCCTTTGTTGTGTTGTATCTTTGTGATAACATTGTGATGACCGGGAAAGGAGATTCAAATCATGATCAAAACCCTGACCAAGCACGGCAACAGCCTGGCGCTGGTAATCGAAAAACCCATCCTGGAGCTCATCGGCGCGGACGCCGAAACGCCCTTCGACGTTTCCACCGACGGACAGGTGCTCATCCTATCCCCGGTAAAAGACGCCGGCAGGGACGCGGCATTTAAAGCCGCCCTGGCCAAGGTAAACAAACAGTATCCCAAGGCCCTGAAAAAACTTTCGGAATAAACATGATCCCGAATTTTCTCAGCTTGGCCGAAGTGCTTGCGATACACCAGGACCAGATCGCCCGCTACGGCGGCGCGACCGGCATCCGGGACATCGATCTCTTAAAATCCGCTTTGGGTATGCCGCCGGCCACCTATGGCGGTGAATTTTTACACACGGACATTTACGAGATGGCCGCAAGCTATCTATTTCACCTGGTGAAAAACCATCCCTTCATCGACGGCAACAAGCGGGTCGGTGCAGTGGCAGCACTCGTTTTTCTGGCGCTAAACGGGTTCGAATGCCATGCCCCCCAGGATGACCTCGCCGATATGGTACTGGCGGTGGCCCGGGGCGACATGGACAAGGCCCAGGTGTCCGTGTTCATCCGCTCCTGGTCGAAGCCGGCCTGATACCCGCCTTGACCCTTCTGTTCCAACCCTTCCGGAAAGTGTTATCAGGAAAAGCCAATGCCGTAACAATCGATGATGACCGGCATGAGGAACAGCGCTATATTACCATCGGGATGGATGCCTTCGGAAGAATATTGGTGGTTGTCTACACATGGCGAGGGGAGAACATTCGAATTTTATCAGCCCGAAAAGCCGTGCGTCGAGGTCGTTTTATCGATCAAAATCCATCCAATAAAGACTTGCCTTTCGCGAGCGACTTCAACGGAACAGCCTCCACTTGTCGTGCCAAAGGGAATCTTTGTATCCCCGGATAAATGATAAACACATGCTTGAGTTTCAAATCATCAAGAGCGATCCGTATGGAAGGCGTCAAGCGCGGAGTGTCCGCCCGCTTGCACTCGACGCCGTACAAAGCGTCACCTTGGCTCAAAATCAGATCGATTTCGGCCCCCTGGTGGGTTGCCCAAAAGAAAACCTCGTCATGAGGCTCCATCATCAACACCTGCTCGATGACAAACCCTTCCCATGAGGCGCCCACCTTGGGATGGGAAAACAAGTTCTTCATAGAATCGATACCGAGCAATTGATGCAGAAGCCCGCTGTCGCGTACATAGATTTTGGGCGATTTGACTTGGCGTTTTTTAAGGTTGACGTGGAAAGGTCGTAATTGGCGGATCATGAAAGCATCCGTGAGCAAATCCAAATAGCGTCGCGTGGTCGATTCACTCACGCCAAGGGCACGGGCCGGTTCGGCCGAGTTCCAAATTTGGCCGTGGTAATGCGCCACCATGCTCCAAAAACGTTGCAGCGCGGTAGCTGCAACGCGCACACCCCATTGAGGAAAGTCACGCTCAAGCAGCGTTTGGATGAAGTTTTTGCGCCATGCAATGCTATTGACATCACTTTCGGCCAGGAAGGAAAGTGGGAGACCCCCCCTTAGCCACAGCTGCTGTTCAACTTCAGAGCCCAGCTCAGCCAGCGAGAATCCGCCGATGACAATACGCTCCATCCTGCCGGCAAGGCTTTCCGAGGTCTGACGCATGAGGTTGCCGGAGGCGCTGCCAAGAATAAGAAACCGGGCCGGTGTACCTCTTCGATCAGCGAGCACCCGCAATACGGGAAAAAGGTCCGGACGCCGCTGAATTTCATCGATCACGACCAGCCCCTTCAGCGGTCTTAGAGCGGTCATTGGTTCATCCAGCCGAGCTAGGCTCGCCGGGTCTTCCAGGTCAAAATAGTTGACGGAATCTTCTTCGATCAGCTCGCGGGCAAGGGTAGTTTTTCCGCTTTGGCGGGGGCCGACCAATACAACAACGCGGCTGCGGGCAAGGGCATTGTTGAGATCAGAAAGTATGGATGTCCGCTGGATCATTGCCCTTATATACCATGAAAATCCGTCATGTCAAGATGGAATTTCATGGTAGTAAAGCCAAAAGCATTAAGAAACAGGATTGCGTTTGGAAAGCTTTTTGAGTTTCTGGGGTTTTCCGGCAATGAGGGATTCTTTTTTGGCTTTTGCCCAACGCTTGATCTGGAGTTCTCTTCGCATTGCAGCAGATTTCGAATCGGCGGGTTCGGTGTACACGATGTGGACGGGGCGGCGGGACGCCGTGTATTTTGCCCCCCGGCCGGCGTTGTGGGCAGAGACCCGGTTGTCGAAATCGTTGGTGTAGCCGGTGTACAGCGAGCCGTCGCGGCAACGAAGGATGTAGACATACCAGGTGGGCATAATACCACAGGTTTGTAGCATGCTTCAGTGAGAGGGGGGAGATTAAAATCGAAAAGGATGTCCTGAGCTCGTTTTAAAAATGCCTTTTGGCAAAGGCACGGCCTGAGTGGGACTTTAGGTAGGCTTCGAAATCCATGGCCTTTTTCTTGGAGCGGAAAGCAACAGCGCATTCGATGACCCATGGACGGTATTTGGCGGTGTGGGGCACCTTGCCGCTGTTATGGGCTTTGAGGTGGTCTTCCAGGTTTTCGGTATACTCAATGCTGCCATGTTTGTATTGGAATTCGGTTAGCCTTCCAAATTGGTGTTTTTCGACCTTTTGACGGTTTTTTCAATCTCCACCCCGATAAACACGGCCGTCGACATGAGAATGGTTATGAAAAGCTCGCCGGCGGTGAGTGGAACGGTCTTGAAGACAGGATTGAGAACCGGGACATAAATCGTGGCCATCTGAAGGGCGAAAGTCAGCAAGACGGCCCCCAGGAGCGGTTTGTTCGACAGGGCGCCCTGTTTGAAAAAAGAGTCCCGTTCGGAGCGAACAGCCAGCACGTGGCCCATTTGACTCAAGCATAGAACGGTGAACACCATGGTTTGCCAGTGGGCCTGACTGCTGTTGATGAACAATGCCTGGGTGATGATGGAAACCGCGCCCATGAGCAGCCCGACCCATATGATGTGAGCGCCGAGGCCCTTGGCGAAAATGCTCTCCTTCGGGTCCCTTGGCGGGCGGCTCATGATGTCCCGCTCGCCCGGTTCGGCAGCCAGGGCCAGGCCGGGCACCCCGTCGGTGACCAGATTGATCCACAGGATGTGGATCGGCAAAAGGGGAATGGGCAGGCCGAGAAAAGGTGCCAGAAAAATCGTGAAAATCTCGCCTGAATTGCTGGTCATGGTATATTTGA
>CAYPFH010000122.1:3658-10560 GCA_964409825.1 uncultured Desulfobacterales bacterium
TTGACGATCTTCAGCTTCTGCTCCGGTGCGACCCGGGCGTAGACCCCTATCCGCTCCACCCGCTCTTCGAACGCGTCCAGCGGAAGCTGGGCGAGTTCTCTTCCAGTCATGACGGACTTTTCCGCAGAGTGGATGATGCCGACCCGCTCCGCGATAATCGCGGCGGTCAATGGATGGTCGCCTGTGATCATCACCGGCCGGATGCCCGCCGATCGGCACATGGCCACCGCCTCTGCCGCTTCGGGGCGGGGCGGGTCCATCATGCCGACCATGCCGATGAAAACCATGCCGCTTTCCGCCTGCTCCGAAGTCAGGGGATCGGGAACGGCGTCCCATACCCGCATGGCAAAGCCCAGGGTTCTCAGACCGTTGCCGGCGATTTTTTCGGCCGCTTCAGGGATGTTATCGAGGTCGAGCGCTTTCTGTCCGCTGTCGCCGAAAGCCGTTTCACAGCGCTCCAGAATTTCCTCAACCGCTCCCTTGGTAAAGGCAACGATCCGGCCGTTTTCCCACGGATGGAACGTGGTCATGAGCTTGCGGTCCGAATCAAAGGGAATTTCCGCCTCCCTGGGATACCGTTCATCCAGCCGCTCCCGGTCGTATCCTTTCGCGTGCGCCAGATCGAAGAGCGCCGTTTCGGTGGGATCACCGATGAGCGCGTTTGAAGCATCCAGGCGGGTGTCGTTGCAAAGCGCCATGGCGCTGAACAGCAGGTTCACAGGATTCCCGCCGGATGCAGATCCGACTTCGCCGGACTCCCGGGCCGAAAGCGAAAGTTCGTTGGACCGGTGCAGTCGGCCGTTCACATAGACCTCTTCCACGATCATGCGGTTGACCGTCAATGTGCCGGTCTTGTCGGAACAGACATAGGTCACCGATCCGAGGGTTTCCACGGCCGGCAGTTTTCGAACCAATGCCTGCTGCTTGACCAGCTTCTTGGCGCCGAGCGCCAGCGAGATGGTTATGACGGCGGGCAAGGCCTCCGGAATGGCCGCCACCGCCAGCGAGATTGCGGTCAGCAGCATCAACAGCGGCGGCTCCCCTCTCAGGAGTCCCGCGATAAAAACGACAACACAAATGGCCAACACGGCGTAGGCGAGCTTCTGCCCGAAGGCGGCGAGCCGTTTCTGAAGCGGTGTCCGCCCTTCATCCTGGTCCTGGAGCAGACCGGCGATCCTTCCAAGTTCGGTTTTCATCCCGGTGTCGGTCACCAGGCCCCGCCCCCGGCCGTAGCTCACCAAGGTGCCTTTGTAGGCCATGTTTTTGCGGTCCCCGATGGACAGGTCCGCCTCTTTGATCGTTGTGCTATCCTTTTCGACGGGTACGGATTCGCCGGTCAGGGTCGCTTCCTGGATTCGGAGCTGGACCGCTTCGGACAGTCGAAGATCGGCCGGAACCACGTTGCCGGCCTCCAGAACCACGAGATCGCCCGGAACCAGCCGCTCCGCGGAAACCGTTTCAGCCTGACCGTCCCGGATGACGACGGCTGAAGGGGCCGCCATCTTTTTCAACGCCGCCATGGCCTTTTCGGCGCGGTATTCCTGAACAAACCCCAGCACGGCGTTCAGTATGACGATCACGGCGATGGCGATGCTGTCCGCCGGCTCTCCGATCACGCCGGCCACAACGGCGGCGGCGATCAACACGAGAATCATGAAGTCCTTGAACTGATCAAGAAACATCATCCACACCGATTTGCGCTGCTTTTCGATCAGTTCGTTGGGGCCGTATTTCTCATAGCGGCGACGCGCTTCTTCCGAAGCAAGGCCCGTTTCGGACGATTGCAGCTTTTGCGCAGCGTCATCCGGATCAAGCTGGTGCCAGTTGACCGATCTGTCTTCTTGGTTACCCATGGGTTCCTTATTTCATCCTAAAACGGTCCGAAGATTCTTCCAAAGGTTCTTCATCCAATCCGCGATCCGACTCAGAAGTGAGGGATCTTCGATCCGTGCTGGCAGTCATTGTTTTGAAAGCGTTCTGCGCGTTTCGCAGGCGCCGGATGACTCGACAAAAACGCCGGATGGTGCCGTCGGCCATGGCGAAGGCATTGACCGTCGGGGAAAGATAGACCTTGAAGTCGAATTCACGCCCATCGATCATGCGGTGACCTATGGTAAGCCTTTCCAGCCGCTTTGCATGCGGGTTGTCGGGCGGGGCCACTTCGTGTTTCCGGTCGGACTGCTGTGCAACCTCGACAGCCAGGAGTTGAACGTCCTCGTCATCCAGGGCCGCCGCCCGCACGGCATCCGCCCCGGCCTGAAGCGCCATCCCGACATCCGTATCCTCACAGCCGGTGGTAAAAAGACACAGGATAACAATGAGGGAAAAGCATGTTCGGGTCATAACGTTCACCAATGGAAAACCTTCTTATGGTTAAATTTTATCGATTTGTTGTGTTTCTTTTTTGTAGCAATTTAAATCCTTTGCGATACGTTTTCCGTTCAGGCGGTTCACCATGGAACAGCGGGCCGGCCGAGGGATCAGCTTCAGTATTTTGCAGTATCTTCAATCCGATTGAGAGCGACTTCAACGGACCCGTCTCTACTTATCGCGCCAATGGGAATCTTTGAATTCCCGGATAAATGATAAATACATGTTTGAGTTTCAAATCATCAAGAGCGATCCGTAGGGAAGGGGTCATCGCGGTGTGTCCGCCCGCTTGCACTCGACACCGTACAAAGCGTCACCTCGGCGCAAAAGCAGATCGATTTCCGCTCCCTGGTGGATTGCGCTTGGAGAGTTTTTTAACTAGCTGGCGGTTGCCGGCGATAAGGGCCTCTTTTTTGGCCTTGGTCCAGCCCTTGATCTTGGGTTCTCGCCGCATCACGGCGGATTTCGAATCGACGGATTCGGTGTACACGATTTTTACAGCTCACGACCCCAAACCAGTCTCCAGCCCCAAGCTACCCCGTAACATATTGAAAAAAAATGACTTCACATAGGAAGTCGATTCGGGAAGGTTGGGTCACGCCGGTCAAGGAATGCGATCAAGAGCTTGCAGGTCCCTAAGAAAACAAGCAAATGGCAAGATGTCATGCCCAATGCTGGCGCTTTCCAGGGCCTCCATATAGGCGTCTCGTTTTTCAACCGGTATGATCGTCCACGGATAGCCGCCTGAAGCCATCATGAGGTTCATGATGAATCGGCCGATACGCCCGTTGCCGTCCATGTATGGGTGAATGTAGACGAAAATGAAATGTCCGAGGACAACCCTCACCGAAGGCTGCGTTTCTTCTTTGAGCAAGTCGAAAAAGGCCGGCATGCAGTCCCGCACCGCCTCATAGCGAGGCGGAACATGCCTTGAGCGCCGGATAAACACCTGGCTGTTTCTGTAGCCGGCAAGATCGGCGGGTTTGATCAGGCCTGCGGCGACTTCCGGGCCGAACATCTCCCGGTACCAGTCACGATGATCCTCTTGGCAGACCGTGCCGGGGTTTTGACCTTCAAGGACCTTTCGGAGACTGCGCCGAACAGCCTGGTATGCCTGCCAATATCCCCGTGCGGCCAACGCATTTCGCATCTGGCGGTCATCCGTGTCTTCATCCGGGTTCCACCGGCCGCTTCGAACCCGCTCGATCAGCTCCGGACTGACCCGGTATCCTTCGATGGACAGGGAATGATAGGCATCCATGACATACCTGTCGTCGGCCGTTTTCAGGTAGGCGGCTATGACTACGGGCCGAACCGGTGCCGATGGAAAGGCGTCGGTGATCACCTCCCGCATCTGCTGCCACATCAAGCGAATGCGGTTTACATCTGGCGATTGGACCGGCTCCGCTGGCACCGACAGAATGGATTTTTCAAATGGATCGCTTTCACGGATGTCGTAGCCGGCTGTTCGCATCGTCTTGATGATTTCATCTGCCGCGAGGTTTTGCCCGATGCCTCGAAGGGCTCCGGCAAGGCGGCCGGCAACGGTGGAGCGCCCGCCTTCCAGCAGCAGCGCCAAAACCTCGGAAGGCTCTCCAAGCATGGTCAACACTGTGCGGGCATCGATGGGATGCTGTTGGAAAAACGACGGCCCGCAACTCACCAGACCTGACGGAACGCTGAAAAGCCGCAAGCCGCTTTTCTCAACGACATGCCCGGCGGCAGGAAGCGCCGCCCGCACATCCAACAACGATGTTTCGTGCAGCAGCGATGTCGCCTTGTTACGCGCTTTCGGAGAACGCACGAGCAGTTGATCGGGCACGGTCAGATTACCCGCATGAAGCAGGAGGGATTGCTCCGGAGACAGGCAATAATTCGTCCCGAAGCGATTGGGCAGATAAACAGCACAGAAATTCCAAAACGATGCATACCAGCCAGTGCTTTCCCCCGCGACCTCATCGGGTCGGGCAATCAGGTACCAGCCCTTGATGATTTCTTTCAGGAATCCGTTTTTTGTCAGGCGTTCACGATGGGTGCGGGTCAAATCCTGCGAGCGCACGGCAACGGCCCCGCGGTTTTGGAAAGACCGCAAGATTTCAAGTGAGGCGGCCAGTTTTTCGGGTACAGTGGCCATTGCCATCCCCTCTAAGAGTCGCTTTGCGTGTTGTGTAAATATTAGCTCAATGTGAAGTGCGATATTTAGCTTTTAATGCTGTATCACGGTACGCTTATTCTGTCGAGGCTAAAAGCGCCTACCTGATACCCGGCCCAACAATCGCAGTCGAACCCCGCTTAAATCTGCGACCGTCAAGGTTCTTGGAAAAGCCGGTCAGGGGTTTTTGTCGGCGGCGACATGATGCTGACTGCGGCCCATTGCCTGGAATGCAGCTGCAAAGGCTGCATGGCGCTGGGCGTGCCGAGAATTTGGGGGATGATTTTATGCGTTTCTGTTATGTTCCTTTCAACGTGGCACGGCGTTGCTCAGGCAGCTATGGCTCGACCTGCAGCGGGAGAAATGTTTACGGCGGGTTTTGAATCGACGGGGTCACTATACACGATTTGGACAGGACGGCGGGATGCGGTGTATTTGGCACCCCTGCCGGCGTTGTGGGCGGCAAGGCGGGTGTCGAGGTCATTGGTGTAACCGGTATACAGGGAGCCGCCGCGGCAGCGGAGGATGTAGACGTGCCAGGTGGGCATACCGCAGGTTTGTAGCATGCTTCATTGAGAGGGGGGAGATTTAAATCGAATGGGACCAATCAATATCAGAGCAAAAGGATGATTGCAGGGGTTTTTGAAAGCAGCCCTTCGATGCGTTCGCTGTCGCTCACTTACTCAGGGCACCATTTTTCGCCTCCGGCGAAAATTGGTGGAGGCGGCGGGAGTCGAATGTACTTTGCTGCCAACCCGATAAGCGCTTGATACGACAGGCTTTCCCAACAATCTCAACAGGTTTCGCGCAAATCTCAATAGTTCATTGCGTTCAATGAGCAACAACATTTTCAGCCAGCAGAAACAGAATCTACCAGCATTCTACCAGACCATCTCGACCCCAAAACCCTACCAGCAGGTCCCGCAGAATTCTGCGGAAGCATCCAGCCAGCCGCCTGGACGATGGACGGTCAGGACGATGATTTTTCCATTCTCCCTCGCCAGCAGCCGTTTCAATCACCGGCAATCCGGTCAATGGTTGGATTTTTGGGAGTGCCGGATGCCCGGTAAGTCCACCTGGACAACGATTTCCAGCCTTCGGAAACATTGAGTCACAGAAAATTGGATGTTGATAAACAGGGACTATCGACAAGCACCAGCAGATTGGACAAAAAATTGACTTTGTTCAGAATTTTCACTAAAAGCGGATTTATAAAAATTCATTGGAGGTGCCCATAGTGCCCTCTTGGCATAGAGGCACAACATGTAGCGTCTCAGTCGAGAAAATTTGACGTAAAGTCAAATTTTTCTTGACACCTGCCGGCATCGTGCGGATAAGTATGGATACAGAGCAAGCGAAAACACTCATTCAGCAGCTGGCTAACCAAGGCTGTATTGGCTTTTCGAATCATTGCTCGAAGCGGATGGCCGAACGAAGTGTGACAGCAGACGATTTCTTGAATGTTCTGATATGGGGTCAGGTACAGTCTGTAGAGAAGAATCAAAACAGCGGACATTGGAAGTGCGAAGTCAGTGGGCGTGATATCGAAGGAGACCGGCTAACTTTACAAGTCGCAATAGATAGAGTTCAAAATAGGGTAATCTGTATAACAGTTTTTTAAGTTAGTTAGTGCCTCCAGATCGTTCAAAAATAAAACAAACTTTTGTATAGATTCAGCCGTATAGCCGCTATAGGGGTAGGGGGCAAAGATGAAATGTTTCATCTGCGGACAGGAGATGGCCTGTTCTATTGAAATGTACCACTACAAAGAATGTGGTCTTGACAACGTTTATTTGGCAAACGTTGAAGTGTGTAGATGCCCTGGTTGTAATGAAAAAGTCGTTTCCATTCCGGCATTGCCAGCATTGAACACTGCTATTGGAGAAGACTTATTACAGAAAGAGTCAAGGCTGAATGGTAAAGAAATCCGGTTTTTGAGAAAGAACATGGGGATGAAGTCTGTTGATCTACAGAGATATCTGGGCGTAGACAACGCGACGATTTCAAGATGGGAGAGCGGAAAACAAAAAATTTCTCTACCGAATGACAGACTCCTGCGAGTTGTCTATGCCCATATGAAAGGCATACCCACTGATAGAATTACTTCGTTGGTTAGGGATGGATTTGTTCAGATAAAATCTGAGGAAATGGTGTCCCAACTTTACCGTATCGACATAAACAGCATTTGCCCTCTTTACCAGCTCCCTGACCTACAATAAGATTCAAAAAAGTGTGTGCCGCGCCGGCAGGCAGGCACTAACACGGAAAGCGTGTGTAAGAAGCCACCGTCAGGGTGTAATTACAGTTGGTGTCCGAGTGTCACGAAATCGTTACAGTAGTGTAATTATATAATAATACAAGTATGTTATAGATTACACTC
>CAYPFH010000123.1:0-10547 GCA_964409825.1 uncultured Desulfobacterales bacterium
GTGCCGTTCATGAAGGCACGCCACAGAGGGCGTGCCCTACAAAAACCCCGGCTTCCATCGAAGTTTCATACAAGAAAGGAGCACCATGTCATGCCAAAAGCCGTCATCGAAGAACACGGCAGCATCGCGATTGTGCGGATGCAAAACGGGGTGGCCAACCCGATCGGGCCGGGATTGGTGACGGCCCTGGATAAGTCCCTAACGGCAGCGGAAAAAGAATTTCAGGGGGTAGTCCTGGCCGGCGGGGAAAAGTTTTTTTCCATCGGTTTCAACCTGCCGCTGCTGATCTCCTTTGACAGGGAGCGAATGGCCGACTTTTTTTACCGATTCAACGACCTGGTCCTTCGCCTCTTTGCTTCACCGCTGCCCACGGCCTGCGCCGTCGTCGGCCATGCCATCGCCGGCGGAACCATTTTGGCCCTGGCCTGCGACTTCTGCCTGGCTGCGGAGAAAAAGCCTCTGATGGGGCTCAACGAAGTCAAGCTGGGAGTGCCGGTCCCGTACATGACCGACATGATGCTCCGGCAGCGGGTCCCGGATCGAACAGCCAACCGGATTCTGTATACCGGGGAGTTTTTCCCGGCCGCCGAGGCACAGGAGATGGGAATCGTCGATGAAGCGCTCCCGGCAGCGCAGGTGGAGGCCCGCGCCGTTGAAAGACTCGCCGCAGTCGCCGCCCTGCCGAAACAGGCTTTTTCCGCCATCAAGGAGAATCGGACCGAAGGCGTAAAAAAGCGCTATGAAACCCGCGGCCGGGAAGCATGCGAGCGATTTCTCGACTGCTGGTTTGCCGCCTCCACCCGGCCCCTGCTCGAAAAGGCCGCCGATTCTTTCACCCGGCGCTGATGGTGGAATTTAGATCGGCACCGGATCGCAGCAGGTGTGAAAGCTGTTCTTTCGCATAAACCGAAATTTCGAAGACCAGAAACCAGGGGGAAACGCATGACTACCGAAATCACCGCTGAAAACCTGAAGCCCGAAGCGTTTATCGAAGAAAAAGTCGGCTGGATCCGGGAGGTCGTCGGAGACGGAACCGCCATCAACGCACTGTCCGGAGGGGTCGACTCGTCGACGGTGACGATGATAGGCCACCGGGCCCTGGGCGCCCGGCTCAAGACCGTCTTCATTGAAAACGGGCTCATGAGACAGGGGGAAGCCGAGCGGGTCACTGCGCTGTTCAAGGATCTGGGCGTTTCCGTGGAGGTGATCGACGCCAAAGAGGCGTTTTTCAAAGCGCTTTCCGGCGTCACCGATCCGGAGGAAAAGCGCGAGGCGATCACCCAGACTTTCTACCGGCAGGTGTTCGGCGGCATCGTCAGACAAAGCGGCGCCAAGCACCTGCTTCAGGGGACGATCCTGACCGACATCGACGAAACCGTTGCCGGCATCAAGCGCCAGCACAACGTGTTCGAGCAGCTCGGGATCGATCCCCAGGAGGCCTTCGGCTACCGGATCATCGAACCGCTGATCCAGCTTCGAAAGGACGGCGTGCGAAAAGTGGGCCAAGCCCTGGGCCTTCCTTTGGAACTTTTCCAGCGGATTCCGTTTCCGGGGCCGGCCCTGGCCGCCCGGGTGGTGGGAGAAGCCACCCCGGAGAGGATCGAAACCGTCCGCAGGGCCACTGCGGTCGTCGAACGCCTGCTTTCCTCCACCGGCGCTTTTCAGTATATGGCGATTCTCCATCAGGACCGGATGACCGGCATGCGAGACGGAAAACGCGATTTCGGTCTGCAGATCGAGGTGCGCTGCTGGGACAGCACCGACGCCCGGACCGCCGAACCTACCAAGCTTTCCTTCGATCTGCTCGAAAAGCTCGCCTCCGCGATTTTGGCGGAGGTGCCGGGGGTGGTCAGCGTCACCTACCACATCGCCCCCAAGCCGCCTTCGACCATGGAGGCCGTGTAATGAAATCGCTGCCGCGATTTTGCTATCGGTTCACGGTTCACAAAAAAACGAACCGCTCCGAAAAGCATTCGATTTGCCGAAGGCGGCTGCAGCGACGAAATCAACGAGGGGCAGGATTAGTTCTCGATCCGGACGGATCGGTCAAGAGCCTTTGCCGCTGTTTACCGGCGCCGGAAATTCCATATCCGCGCCGGAGGCCGGCCAGTTTCCGCATCCTTCCGGCTTCCCGGCCTGTTTTCTGAACCTGTCCAGTTGGTCATTGGCCTTTTGCCCGCATCCGCAGTTCTGACAGTTGTGAATGCGGACCGGTTCATCGCTTTTCCGGTTTTTGATCAAAAACACCAGAAAGAAAAGGAGAAACACCAAAAACGCTGAGCCCATTACCAGTACGATCTCCATCGATTCCTCTCTTTACCGGTACGGTCCTGTTTCATCTCGCCTATAAAATTTTCCCCCTGCCTCGCTCAGATAAATTTTGAGATGATTCATAATAATAAATAGTAGGGTGCTGTCCTGCCTTCGTCAACGGGCAACAATGTCCTTGTGTAAACACTTCAATATTGATAATCGCTATTCATTGGATATGCGATGATCGAAAAACTCAATCGCCGAACGACCGTTGTTCGATCGTAACCGTAGACTCGCTTGGCGGCAACAGAAAGGAGGTGGCTGATGCCCGAGGAATTCAAGGCCGGCTGCGCCCGGCCGACCGGAGGCCCGGTGGGAGAACCGCCCCGGGAAGAAAAAACCGACGATTCAAAACCGATCCGAAAGGAGGTGAAGTCAATGGTCATGGTGGGAAGAAAGGCGCCTGATTTCAGCGCTCCGGCCTATTATCAAGGAAAATTCGTCAATGTGAACCTTTCCGAATACTTGGGCAAGTGGGTCCTGCTCTGCTTTTACCCGGGAGACTTCACCTTTGTCTGAGCGACGGAGATTTCGGCAGTTGCCGAAAAATACAAGGAGTTTCAGCAGCTCGACGTCGAACTGCTCTCCATGAGCATCGACAGCGTGTTCGTTCACAAGATGTGGAACGACCATGAGCTTTCCAAAATGGTCAAAGGCGGCGTTCCCTTTCCCATGCTGTCGGACGGCGGCGGCAAGGTCGGCACCACCTACGGCGTCTATGACGAACAGGCGGGCGTGGAGACCCGGGGCCGCTTTATCATCGATCCGGACGGCGTGGTTCAGGGCTACGAGGTGCTGACCCCGCCGGTGGGGCGCAACATCTCCGAAAGCCTGCGGCAGGTCCAGGCGTTTCAGCTCGTACGCAAAACCAAGGGGGCGGAAGCAACCCCATCCGGATGGCAGCCCGGAAAGATCACCCTCAAGCCCGGACCGGACCTGGTAGGCAAGGTCTGGGAGGTTTGGAAGACCGAGATGGCGTTCGAATAAAAATAAATCCGCTGGCGCGGATTTATAAGAAGCGGCTGCGCCGCTTGAATGGCCCTGTTTACCGCGACACATCTCCAAACCAGAGAATGGCAATAGAAGGCCGGCCTGGGAATTTACTCAGACCGGCCTTTCATGGTTGTCATGGGAAAATCAATGACCGGCATGTGGCTTCTTTTTCCGGCCGTGCTGCTGTTGGCCGGGCTGCTTTATTTTGAAAAGCAAGAAAACCGGGCAATTTCTGCTGGCTTATTCCACCGCAATGCCGGCGGGGTTCTAAAGACGGAATTTTGTTGACATCTGCTGGATCACCCTTAGTTTCCCCCGTAAAGCGGCCACCGAACTGGGAATCACAAGTCGTCGGCATCAACATGAAACGCATACTTGGATTCAAGTGTGCGAATTTGCGGAGGGTAACGGTAATGTTTGAAACCAAGGAACAGGTTTTCGAAAAGATCATGGAGCAGGAAAAGCCCCTGTGCCCCCACTGCGGCAAGGAAATGAACCTGTGGGAGGTCCCGCCGATCACTTACAGCGACGGACTGGGCTGGGGGGTGCCCTACCTGTATGTCTGCTTCAACGACGAATGCCCCCTGTACATCGAAGGGTGGGAAAACCTGCGGGAAAACTACTCCCACAACGCGTCTTACCGGTGCATGTGCTATCCCGGCGAAGAAAAGTTCGAGTGCATGCCGGTCTTCAGTCCGGCGGGCGGCACCGGCCAGATCATCGACGAGCAGGCCGTTCTTGCCGAAGAGGCATTGAAAGCCGCCATCAAAAAAGGATTTTCGATCCTGGCCACCTGCTACGCGGAAAAAGACTGGCCCCAGGTAATGCGGATGCTGCTCGATGCCGCCGAACCAGCCCGGGTTCGGGTCAAGGCCGCCGAAATGATGGGAGATTTCGGCGAACAGGAGGCCATCGAAACCCTGCGAAGCCGCAAATTCGGAAACGAAAAGATCCAGACCCAGGTCGACGGCGCGGTGAAAAAAATCCACGAGCGGTTTTTCACCCGCGAGTGCCCTTTCTGTGCGGAAATCATCAAGCAGCGGGCCAAAGTCTGCAAACACTGCGGAAAAGACGTTGCAGGCGTTTAAGACCGATCTGTGAAGCGATAAAATAGCGCCACGGATTGATAAGCCCCAGCTGCACCGCGGAACAATTTTTAGATGTAAAACAGTCCGCCGCAGGTGGGCTTTATAGAAATTGCGGAAGCCGGATTAGGTCAGTTCTCTAATCCGGCTTCCGCAATTTCCTTTGGACGTTGATATCTTCCATGTCGTATGTTCTGAAAATCAGCTTTTCGCGCTCGATCTTCTCCCTTTCCCGGGGTTTTTCAAGCCCCCTGTCCAAGTAAGACGCCGCCTCGGTGCGGGCCGGCAGATCCTCGAGGCGTTCGCCGATTCTCTTTCCGGCGGCGGCATCCATGACCCGGGCCTCTCTGCCGTCGGAAACGACCGCCAGCGGAATCGTGTGGGCGTCGGCAATGCGGCAGGCCGCCACGATCTCCCTTTCTCTCGAATCAAGAGAGCCGGCCGCGCATTTGACGGCCATCAACGGCCGGCCCTCCACCCGGACCAGCAAATCGATCTGAGATCGATACAGTGCGCCAGCCACGGTCAGGGTCAGGTCCTGGTCAACCGCGATCTCTTCTCTGGCATACCCCTTTTCTTCGACCAGAAATTTTTCGACCTTCTGGCGGTTCTCTTCAGAGCCGATCAATGGGGTTTTCCTGCCGGTGATGTAGTCTTCGACAAAGCCGTAGGGCTTGAGCACTTTTTCTTCGGTCATGGAAACTCCTTCTGGATCCTGGATGCTGGTCTCTGGATGCTGGATGCTGGGTGCTGGCACGGATCGTATTTTCCAGGATCCAGGATCGAGAATCCAGGATCTATCACTTTTTTTCGCTGCCGTCGTTCACCGCCGAGATGATCGATTCTCATCATGCCGGACAATCAGAGACCGGCCCGTCATTTCTCGCGGCTGTTCGATGCCGAGAATTTCGAGCAGGGTCGGGGCGATGTCGGCCAGGACTCCGTCTTTCCGCAGCCGGACCCCCTTGCGGCGGTCGTCCACCAGAATGAAAGGGACTTCGTGAAGCGTGTGGGCCGTATGGGGCTTTGCGTTTTCGTCGATCATCTGATCGGCGTTGCCGTGGTCCGCGGTTAACAGCACCGCGCCGCCCTCTTTTTTCACCCGGGCGACGATCCTTCCGACGCAGGCATCCACGGTCTGGCAGGCCTTGATGGCCGCGGCAAAGACGCCGGTATGGCCGACCATATCCATGTTGGCGAAATTGAGCACGATCACATCGTATTTTGCCGATTCGATCCGAGACAGCACCTCGTCGGTCACCTCATAAGCGCTCATCTCCGGTTTGTGGTCGTAGGTCGGCACGTCGCGGGGAGACGGTATCAGGCGGCGGTCTTCTCCGGCAAAAGGGGTTTCCTCCCCCCCGTTGAAGAAGTAGGTGACGTGGGCGTATTTTTCGGTCTCTGCGATCCGAAGCTGGTAACGCCCCTGCTCGCTGAGCACCTGGGCGAGGATCCGATCCAGGTGCTTGGGAGAAAACGCCACGGGCAGATCGAAAGTTTCATCGTATTGGGTCATGCAGACCCAGCCGGCAATCGACGGCAGCGGATCCCGCGGAAACTCGACAAATTCCGGATCCGAGAATGCCCGGGTGATCTGCCGGGCCCGGTCGGCCCGAAAGTTAAAAAAGATCACCCCGTCTCCGTCCTCGATCCGGGCAGCTGCCCCGCCGTCGACAAGGACCACGGGCTGGACGAATTCGTCCGTTTCGCCCCGGTCGTATGCGTGCCGCACCGCCTGAACCGGATCGACCTCCTCGATTCCCTCGCCGAGGGCGTAGAGGCGGAAGGCCCGCTCGGTTCGATCCCATCGCTTGTCTCTGTCCATGGCGTAGTATCGGCCGCAGATCGTAGCGATCGCACCGAACCCGTGCTTGGCGATGTGGGCCTTAAGCTGCTTCACATATCCTGCACCGCTGTCGGGAGGGGTGTCTCTGCCGTCGAGAATCGCATGGACAAACACTTTTTCAAGCCCCAGCCGCCGGGCCATGTCGAGAAGCGCCAGCAGATGGGAAAGCTGACTGTGGACCCCTGCGTCTGACACGAGCCCCATCAGATGAAGGGCAGTCCCGCCGGTGCGGACCGTTTCCATGATTTGGCAGAGCACCGGGTTTTTAAAGAATTCGCCGCTTTCGACAGCCATGTCGATCCGCAGCAGCTCCTGATAAACGACCCGGCCGGCACCGATGTTCAGGTGACCCACCTCGGAGTTTCCCATGACCCCTTCGGGAAGCCCCACGGCACGGCCCCAACACTTCAAGGAAGTATGGGCATAGTGCTGCATCAGACTGTCCAGATTGGGGGTTTCGGCTTGGGCGATGGCGCTTTGCTCGGCCCGGGGATTGATGCCCCACCCGTCCAGAATCATCAGCATGCAGGGCCTGGGAGTATCCATCACGGCATCCTTTCTTCGCCGATCAGCTCGTGCAGATCGATGCGGGGAGCGTCGGCCCATAAACTTTCCAGGTCATAGAAATTGCGCACCGGTTCGTAAAACACGTGGATGATGACATGGCCGTAATCGAGCAGCACCCAGTGGCCTTCTTTCTCCCCCTCCGCGTGAAGCACACGCACCCCCGCCTCCCGAAGCAGCCGGCGCACGTGTTCGGCGATCGCACTCACCTGACGGTTCGATCGCCCGCTGCAAATGATGAAGGCATCGGCCAAAGAGGTCAGCGCCCGGACGTCCAGGGCGACAACGCCGATACTCTTTTTTTCCCGGACAGCCCGCACATAGCGCGCCAGGTCCTGAAACCACGGATCCGTCATCGGTACAGTTCCTTTTCAACGATGTAGCGCTCCACCGCTTCCGGCAGAAGAAACCGGATCGATCTGCCGCTTTGGATGCGCCAGCGGATATCGGTGGAGGAAATGTCGAGCGGCGTCACATCCCGATAATAGACCGCCGGCAGGTCCGGATGCACAAAGCCACCTTCGTCCGGATCGAAGCGGTATCCGTCCCGGATCCGGCCGCTCAAAAAATCGGCCGCCGCCGAGCGGGACACCGGCGCATCGCCGACCGGCCGGCTCATCACGATCAAAGGGACCGCTCCGAGCAGTTCCTGCCACTCGTGCCAGGAATCGATTTCAAAAAAGGCATCGATGCCGAGCAGAAGAAGAATCCGCACGCCGGAAGGCAGCACGTTCTGATAGTGCCGGATCGTATCGACGGTATAGGACGGCCCCGACCGCCGGATCTCCACCTCCGAAACCTCCAGGCCTTCGACGCCTGCTGCCGCCAGGCGGGCCATTTCCAGCCGATCGGAGGCTTCCGCCATATCCGGCCTGGCCTTGTGAGGGGGCGCCGCAGCCGGGATCAGCAGGCATCGGTCCAGGGGAAAGGCCTCCATCACGTCCAGAACGGCCCGCAGATGGCCGTTGTGGATGGGATCGAAGGTGCCGCCGAACAGACCGATTTGCATGGAACCTTTCCGCCTGAGAATCCGGGTCAAGATCTCCGGGCCCGCTGCCCCAAATGAGCTTTAGAAACGCATATTGTCCCGGGGTGCTGTGGCCTGACCGCCGGTAATGGTCAGGTTGTCCCGGTGAATCACTTCATCGTAAGGCTTTGCGCCGAGCCGCTTTTTGATCTGACCGGACTTGAGCCCCATGATCCGCCGAATATCGTCGGACCCGTAGTTGACCAATCCGATGCCAAGCTGCTCGGCGTCGGTCCCGATCTCCACCGGCGCCCCCACATCGAAGTCGCCGCCCACCGAAATGATGCCGCTGGGAAGCAGACTTTTCCCCCGGCGCACAACCGCTTCGGCCGCCCCGGCATCGATGCGAATCGTTCCCCTGGGTTTGAGGGTGAATCCGATCCAGCGTTTCCGGCTGGCCAGCCGTTCGCGGCTCGGGGCAAAGAACGTTCCATGGGCCTGCCCGGAAAAGAGGCGCTGGACGATGTTGGTTTTCAATCCCGAGGCGATCACCATGGGAATGCCGGCCGCGGTGACCTTTCGAGCCGCACGGATCTTGCTGAGCATGCCGCCCCGGCCGAGCGCCCCGGGAATGTCCGACGCAAGGGATTCGATCTCCTTTTCGATGATGGTCACTTCAGGAATCAGTTCTGCGTCGGCGCAGGTCCTGGGGTCCCGGGTGAACAGCCCGTCGATGTCGGTCAGGTTCACCAGGACATCGGCGTCCATCTGCAGGGTGATCATGGCGGCCAGGTTGTCGTTGTCGCCGACTTTGATCTCTTCCACCATGATGGTGTCGTTCTCGTTGACGATCGGCACCACCTTCCAGGAAAGCAGGGTGTGCAGCGTATTTCGGGCATTCAGATACCGGACGCGGTTGTTGAGATCCTCGCTGGTGAGAAGAATCTGAGCGACTTTTTTTCCGTATCGGCCGAAGGCTTTTTCATACTCCATGATCAGGCCGGCCTGGCCGACGGCCGATACCGCCTGGCGCCGCGGGATTTCATCGGGGCGCTTGGCCAGGCCCATTTTTTTCAACCCGGCGGCCATGGCCCCGGAGGAAACCAGGATCACCTCCATACCGCCGTCCATGAGTCGGCAAATCTGGCGGCTCAGGCTTCTGACCACGGAAAGATTCAGTCCGCTGTCCTTGGTCAAGACGTTGCTTCCCACCTTGATCACGGCCCGGCGGGCGTTTTCAAACGCTGTCGTTCGCTTCTGTCTCATGGGATTGTTCCAGGTGTCGGGTCATCTCCGCCAGCAGTTGATCGACGCCCTCGCCGGTTGCTGCGGAAATCCGCAGGCAGGTTTGACCGGGAAAGACAGCCGCAAAGAGGTCGGCGTTTTTCCGGGATTCGGGCAGGTCGATTTTGTTCACTACCACGAGCTGCGGTTTGCGGGCAAGATCGGCGCTGTAACCGGAAAGCTCCCGGTTGATGCTCCGATAGGTCATCAAGGGGTCTTCTTCCCGGATCTTCGATCCATCGATGAGGTGAACCAGCACCCGGGTCCGTTCGATGTGGCGCAGAAAGCGGACGCCGAGGCCGATGCCCTGGTGGGCTCCCTCGATGAGCCCCGGGATGTCGGCCACGACAAACGGCTCCCCCCAGGGTGGCTTGACCACTCCAAGGACCGGGACCAGCGTGGTAAAGGGATAGTCGGCGACTTTCGGCGTGGCAGAAGAGATGGCGCGGATCAGAGTCGATTTGCCTGCATTGGGAAAGCCGACAAGGCCGACATCGGCCAGCAGTTTCAGCTCCAGCAGGAGGGAAAGGAAAATTCCGGGCTCGCCTGGCTGAGCATGCCGGGGCGCCCGGTTCGTAGAAGTCTTGAAGCGGACGTTTCCCCGGCCCCCGCGTCCGCCGCGGGCCATGACAAAAGAGACGTCCGGTTCGTTGAAATCGAACAGGACCTCTCCGGTCTCGGCGTTTCGAACGATCGTGCCGGGGGGGACTTCGAGAATCAGGTCCTCGCCGTCGGCGCCGGTCTTTTGCTTTCCCTGACCATGGGCGCCGTTTCTGGCCTTGAAAATGTGTTTGTACCGAAAGGGAAGAAGGGTGCGCCGGTGGGCAGAGGAAGTTAAAACGACATCTCCGCCCCGGCCGCCGTCACCGCCGTCCGGACCGCCGCGGGGAACGTACTTTTCTCTTCTGAAGCTGACGCATCCCCGGCCGCCGTTGCCGGACTGGACGGTAATTGTCGCCTCATCGATGAATTTCACTCTGCGACAACGCTGACCTTTTTGCGGGAGCGGCCCAGCCGCTCGTAAGAGACGACGCCGTCGACCTTGGCAAAGAGGGTATAGTCTTTGCCCATGCCGACATTGTCACCGGGATGAATTCTGGTTCCGAGCTGGCGGACAAGAATGTTGCCGGCCCTGACCTGCTGGCCGCCGAAAATCTTGACGCCTCGACGCTGTCCCTGACTGTCGCGGCCGTTCTTGGAACTGCCGCCTGCTTTTTTATGTGCCATCGTAAATTCTCCGCCAGCCATGTCTTGGGCAAAATTGCAGACATGACCCGATCTTTTTTCTTTCTTCGCGGAACGCGAAGCCAGTGATCCAAGCGCGACAGCGATTGGATCACACTTCGATGTTTTCGATCTTGACCGCCGTAAACCGCTGGCGATGGCCCTGCTTTCTGCGGTAGCGCTTGCGCCGCTTGTACTTGAACACCAGGATTTTTTTAGCCTTGCCTTGCTCGACGATATGTCCTTTGACCGCCGCATCTTCCAGCACCGG
>CAYPFH010000124.1:0-10519 GCA_964409825.1 uncultured Desulfobacterales bacterium
ACTCAGAGAGACGCTCGATCCTTTTTACAGCGTCGAACTGGCCATTGAAGGCTCCTGTGCCCGTTATCAGTTCAAGCTCCGGAATATCTCCACCAAGGGGTTGTGCATCGTCGTGCGCGGGGATTCGGCCGTAATGGAAAAGCTCGCAGTCGGAGATGTTTTCATCGTGAAGCTCTACCAGGATTCGGAACCGCATTCGGTCAAGAGCGCGTCGGCCCAAATCCGGCATATCACAGAGCAAAACGAGGGCCGCTACGAAGGACACTGCCTCGTCGGGCTCGTTTTCGACTCCCCCTTGGAGCAGGAAGGCGAGCCTTCCATCGGGGAATGTTGAAGCCCATCGACTTGTAACGAAAGCGGCCGCATCCCGCGCCGCTGGCGCCGATATTTCGGTCTTCGGAAACGAGGCCTGTGAAGCATAAACCTTTCAAAAATTCCTGCCGATCCGCTGCAACGATTTTCCTCGCTTTGTTTGCGCTGTTCTTCTTGAACTGCGGTGAACAGACAGATCCACAGGCTCCCGGGCCTTCTCCGAGCAATACCCAAGGGTTTACCTTTTTCGAGCTGACCGCCGAAAGCCGGCTGACATCGAACCTGCGCAAAGACCTGGAGAAAAAGCTCGGCTCCGATGCCATCACCCGGAAAAGCCCTTTGGATTTGGCGATTGCCCCCGAAACGTTTCTCCGGGAGAATTTCCCGAAAGTCCATGCCCTCAACCGCCGGCTGAACTACTCGCCCCGGGAGCGGATCGAACACAATGTCACCAAGCTCATGTACCGCTATCCGGGTAGAAAGCAGGTTCCGTTCTCCTTTGTGGAGCTGATTTTTTCCAATTACACCGGAAAGCCCCTGGTGTTTCACACCTCCGCAAAGCAGGAAGGCGCCACCGCGATCCAGACGCTCGAAGAAAAATACGGAGAACCGAGGGTGGCTCAATGGGACGAGGGGCGTCAGAAGGTGCTTTACTGGCGCAAGGAAGGGGAGTTGATGGCCGTCTATGCCCTGAGGGATCGGTTCGGAAATCCCGAATTCCGGGTGCAGCTGCTGTTTTTTGAGGCACTCGAAGAACTCCTGCGCACAGAGGAAAAAGAGCGCGAAGCCCTGGACCAGGAAAAGAAGGATGCGGTCAGAGATGCCTTTTGACCGATGGAACAACGACAGCTCAGCAGCTCTGTCTGCGCGAAGCGCTTACAAAAGCCCTTTTTCCTTCAGATGGGTCATGGCCCGCCGGCCGATGTCGGTCACCTGCTGAAGGGCGCCGGTCAGGTGAAAGGGCGCCTCATCGGTCACCCCCGAACGGATCATCACCAGAGCGGTTTCCAAGTGTCTGACGACCTGGCCCCAGAGCCGGTCGTTGCCCAGGCGGTTTGCAAGGATGGCTTCCGCCGAAACCATGCCGACCAGATCGGCGATGACCTTCTCGGCCCCGCGCCGCTCTGCTGCGGCCATGCCGGAAAGCCCCTCCGCCGACTGGCTTGCCCAGATCAGGCCGGCCTTGATTTTCTCTCCCTGGCTCAGGGATATGATCGCTTCCTGATCGGTCATGGATTATCCGAATCGGGCATGGCCACGATGGCCGCCGCTCCGGGATGCCGGATCACCTCAGAATCGACGGTTTCGTCGTTTTCCAGGGTAATCCGCTCCAGGGTGAAGTCAAACACCCGGCCCCGGTGAACCAGCGTTTTTTGGTGAATCTTTGCAGCCACTAAACTCCTCAAACGGCAGGGTAGCAGGGTAGGTTGGGCTGAACTTGTGAAGCCCAACATTCTCAGCGTGAAGGCAGGCGATTGGTTTTCGCCGGGCAATTTCATTGTTGGGCTTCGCTTCTCTCAGCCCAACCTACGAGCTGACCGCCTCTCGGTCAGCGCCGGGGCTTTTCTCCGTCTTCCGTCGCTTGCTCCTTCACAGGTTCCTGAAAATGCCGGACGAGATCCTCCACGGTTTGGCCGTTGGGAGCCCGGGCCATGGGGTTGATATCCAAAAGCGTCTTCCAGGCCCGGAGGCCGGCATCCATCTTCTCCAGATCGTGGATCAGCACGACTCCTTTGTTGAACCAGGCGATTTCATGCTCGGGATCGATCTGGACGGCCCGCTCAAAGGCCTGGATGGCCTCCTCGGGCTGGCGGTTTCTCCGATACATGACCCCGAGATCGGTCCATACGTCGGCATTGCCGGGACGGATCGCCAGGGACCTGCGGTAGGCGGCGATCGCCTTTTCGTGGCGGCCGTCGTCGAAATAGGCGTGGCCCAGCCGGTTCCATGCCTCAACGTCCTGCGGGTTGTTTTCGATCAGCGCCTCAAGCTGAACGATCTGTTCATTTCGCCGGCGCGCCTCTTCCATGGCCGCAGCGGTCTCTGCATCCACGCCCTGGGGTTGCGTTCCGCCGGATTTGAGTATCGTCAAAACGATCCCGGAAAAAAAACCAACTGCAAACGCCAAAAAGACCGCCATGACCACGGTCTGGGTTTTGACATATCCTGTTTTCGTTTTTCCCTTATCCACCATGGGCGGTTTCCTTATCGAAACTTTGCAGCACGCACAAGTCATGCTTGCGGCGCTGCCGAAGGTCATGGTTTTTTTGTTGATCGAAAGGTAAGCGCCGCAGACGAAAAGACAAGTCATGATCTTCCGGCAACGCCGGGGCAATGCCTCGGGAAGCGCTCCAGGGCCCCGCCAAAGTCCGCGTAGCGGACGAACCATTGTTGGGGCGCCGGTCGTATCGACCGTTGGAGGGACGCGCTCTGTCGCGTCCGACCGCGGGCGGCCACGACAGAGCGTGGCCCTCCATTTTTGGACTTTGACGGGACCCTGGGAAGCGCTCTGTTCGGGTTGCCTTTTCAACTTCCGGGCGATATAGAGACTGCTCCTTGATGAAGACATCTCTTTTTGACATACGGGACGATCCGAAAAAAGCCCTGGTGTTGCAGATTGCCGTCGCCACGGTTTGCAGGACCCTTCTCAACACCGCGCGCCGCTTTGCGTATCCGTTTGCGCCCGCACTCAGCCGAGGCATGAACGTTCCCCTGACGGCGGTGACCACCATCATCGCGGCAAATCAGGCCACCGGGTTGATCGGCGTTTCTTTCGGGCCCATGGCGGACCGTTTCGGGTACCGCCGGATGATGTTGACCGGCCTTGGGCTCATGACCGTCGGCATGACCGCTGCCGGAATCGTTCCCTTGTATGGGACCGTCCTGGCGGGCTTGCTCCTGGCGGGTCTTGGTAAAAGCGCCTTCGATCCGGCGATCCAGGCCTATGTCAGTGGACAGGTGCCGTTTTACCGAAGGGGGCTTGCCATCGGCGTGATGGAGTTTGCCTGGGCAGGAAGCACCCTGGTCGGGATTCCACTGCTGGCCGTGCTTATCGACACGGCCGGCTGGCGCGCCCCTTTTTTTTTCCTGGGGATTTCGGCCTTTCTGGGTTTTTCCAGCATCTTGCTGCTGATTCCCAAAGCAGCCGACCGGAGAAAAACGCCCGGTTCCCGCTCCTCGCTTTGGGCTTCGTTCGGTTTGCTGGCGACCCAAAGACCCGCACTGGGCGTCATGCTCGCATCGCTGCTGGCCAATGCCGCCAACGACGGGCTTTTTGTCGTCTACGGTGCATGGCTGGAGAAGGGATTCGGCATGGGGATCCTGGGGCTCGGAGCTGCCACCGGGGTGATCGGAGCCGCCGAGCTCGGCGGCGAGGTGTTCAGCGCCGCTTTCGGGGACCGGATCGGTCTGAAGCGGGCTGTCATCGCCGGTATGGGGCTGGCGGTAGCGGCATACGCCCTGCTGCCGTTTACCGCAGGCTCCCTTGTCCTGGCCCTTGCCGGTCTTTTTTGTGTTTTTCTGGTTTACGAGTTTGCCATCGTGGGAAGCATTTCCCTGGCAACGGAGCTGCTGCCGGAACACCGCGCCACCATGATGGCAGGGTTTTTCGCGGCTGCCGGCATCGGTCGGATCATCGGCGCGTTCAGCGGCGGGTTCATCTGGGCCTTTGCCGGGATCGAAGGAACGGCCCTGTTTTCCTGCCTGCTCGGCACCCTGGGCATCGCCGCCCTGGCCTGGGGGCTGAGGGGGTGGGAGGAGGCGAAACAAGGCGCATAGAGCATAGGGCAGAGGGCATGGAGCATAGAGCAGAGGGCAGATGACAGAAAGGACCAGATGTCAGATGTCCGATGCCGGATGTCAGCAAAACAACAAAGCCCAGTAGGTTGGGCTGAGAGAAGCGAAGCCCAACTATGATGCAAAAGGATGGTTGAAGGTGGATTGGGCGGCCGACTCCAGCATAGAGGCGGATGAATTGGGGAAGCAGGCTGAAAATGTTGGGCTTCACAAGTTCAGCCCAACCTACTCTCTGATTGCCCCGCAATCAGCGGCGCGGCGTATGTGAAACTTCCAGCGAGTTCATTCTGTTGTCAATGGCACGGCGTCACTACAAACAGGGCTGCGGCTTCGATGAAAAAGTTTCTATCTTTGATCAAACTAGTCGGCTCAGGCCAAAAAAATCCTATAGAATTCCTTCCGGCAAACTTTGAACCCTGAATCCCGCCTTGGCGGGAAACCTTGAACGCAGCGCCAGCGGCGGGGCTGACATCCCATCTGACATCGAGTTCCAGCTCCTATGCCCCATGCTCCATGCCCTCTGCTTCTGCCCATGGAAACGGGCAGGCTTGCACATTCCGGGGTGACCACGAGAATTCGCGGTTTTTTTCGCGGTGTACGCAGGGCACTCATGGGACGCTCCGCTATCGGCAGTATTGGACCTCGATTTCGAATCGAGGGGTTTGGCCGTCGTTCATGGGCCGCGAACGTTTCACCCAGCCGACGGCCGATGCGCGAATGTTTTCGGGGGGTACACTGCCGTGGCACCCTCCATTACTGTTTTTCAAGCGAATGTGTAAGGGGGTGTCTTTTGAAAACTGCCTGTCGGCAATGAAATGAAATCCGCCGGCGCTGCACCCGCTCATTTTGGCTGTGCACAGGGCGCTGTCGAAAGGATCCGAGTTGAAGTGGAAAATTTCCACGATCGTGTCCTGCGGAATATTTGCCGGTTTTTTCATGGGGAACCTCCCTTTGTTTTCCACCCGATTCAACGGCGTCCGATCGACAGGGAGTTAATGGAAACAGGCAATGAGGTCGCCAGGGACAATCCTGCCGCTCGCAGCTGGCAGGGCCGGGCGGACGTATGCCCTTTTTCACCTTCAAGACGTCATCCTCTTTGCCCCTTGGTTTCATTGGCCGTCCTGTCTGCCTGTCTGAAAAGTTCGAACTGACGAGTTGAATCCGCTATCTTTTTATCTCTCAGGTAATCGTTGAGGGGTCGATACCGAAGGCAGTGTATTCGACTTTGGCGGGTCGGGATTTTTTCCCGGATCGGATGCTACTTATGCCACTTGGAAGGATCTACGATTCTCATGCGGCAGGCGTAGCGAACCAGATCGGTGTAGCCCTTGAGGGAGAGCTTTCTCATGAGATTGGTGCGATGGTTGCAGACGGTTTTGGTCTGAAGGTTCAGCTGTTGGGCTACCTCGGCGTTGCTGTACCCTTCGGCCAGGAGACGGAATATTTCCTGTTCCCGTTCGGTCAGGGACGAAAAGGCCGGGTCGTCTGCTTCGATGCGGCCGGAAGAAGATTCGATCAACCGCTTCACCACGCTCCGGGTGGCATGGCCGTCCAGGTAATATTCCCCCTCCAGCACTCTTTGCATGCCGTCCAGCAGTCTGTCTGCACTGCTTTCTTTTACGGCATAGCCCATGGCGCCGGCCATGAGCGCATCGCGGATCTGCTCGATGTCGGGATGCATGTTGACGATCATCACGCGGATCTGCGGCTGTTTAGATAGAATGTCCCGGGTGAACGTGATCCCGTCGGTTTCCGAAAGCTCGACGGCAGCCAGTACCAGGTCGGGTTCGTTTCTGTCGATCAGCCGCTTCGCTTTTTCCGCACTCCCGGTATCTGCCGCCACCTCGTAACGATCGTCGCGGCCGATCACGGACTTGAGTCCCTCTCTCATGACAGGGTTGGCTTCCACGATGAGAATGCGCTGCTTTTTCTGAGCCATGCCGCCCCTTTCGCGCTTTCCGGCCATTCTTTTGACAAACACAAGATAGACAAATCAGGCGGCCCGGCATATGGGGTGCGAACCCCAGATTTACGGTACTTTGCAGGTATCTTCCGTATAGGGGTCTTACAGTCTAAAAATACGGGGACCACCCTATTGGCTGCAGGGGCCGACGTTCCTATGATCGTTAAAATTCGCGAAAAAGTACAACCAGTCACGGCTTTCGGCAAAGCCGAAAGCCGTAACCCATGAAAGGAGTGCCGACATCGTGAAACAATCCGAATGCATCGACATTACCCCGGATGCCTTCAGTGCGGTGATCTTCGATCTGGACGGGGTGGTTACAGATACCGCTTCACTTCACGCCCGGGCCTGGAAACGGATGTTCGACGCCTATCTCGCCGACAAAAGCCGCAAAGAAGGAAAGCCCTTTGCGCCCTTCGACGACCAGGATGATTACCTGCGGTTCGTCGATGGAAAGCCCCGCTACGACGGCGTCGCCGATTTTCTCAAATCCAGGGGCATCGGGCTGGAATGGGGCGACCCGGAAGATCCGCCGGAAGAAGAGACCGTGTGCGGTCTCGGAAATCGGAAAAACCAGATATTTCAGGACCTGCTTTCCCAGGGGGAAGTCGAAGTCTTCGAGTCCACCATTGCCCTGATCCGGCGGCTGCGCATCGAACAGGTCAAGACCGCCATAATCTCCTCCAGCAAAAACTGCCGAAGCATCCTGGAGGCGGCCGGAATCTCGGACCTGTTCGACGTGCGGGTGGACGGCATCGACTCGGAAGAGCTTTCGCTTTCGGGAAAACCGGCGCCGGACATTTTTGCTCGGGCGGCAAAGCAGCTTGGTGTGGATCCGAAGCATGCCGTGGTCGTGGAAGACGCCCAGGCCGGGGTGGAGGCCGGAAAAAAGGGCGGCTTCGGATGTGTGCTCGGAGTGGACCGAACCGGCCGGGCCGAGGCGCTTCGCAGCAAGGGCGCGGACGTGGTCGTCTCGGATATGGCAGAAGTTACCGTGGGCGGTGAACCGGTATTCGGCGACGGCGGAACCCCGCCGCTTCCGGGGGCTTTAAAAAATATCGATCAGATCCTTGAACGGAAGAACGGCCGGTCTCCGGTGGTTTTTCTCGATTATGACGGCACCTTGACCCCCATTGTCCGGAGGCCCGAAGACGCCGATTTGCCCATCCACGCCCGGCGCATCATACGGGATCTGGCCCATGAAGTGCCGGTGGCCGTCGTCAGCGGCCGGGATCTTACCGATGTAAAGCAGCGGGTGGCGGTGGATCGCCTCTACTATGCCGGAAGCCACGGGTTCGACATCACCGGCCCCGGCGACCGGCGGATCTCCCATGAGGCCGGCTCGGAATTTTTAGATGCCGTGGATACCGCCGAAGAGGAGCTTCGACAGCGGCTGGAAAACGTCGAAGGCGCCCGGCTGGAGCGAAAGAAGTTTTCCATTGCGGTGCATTACCGGGAGGTTGCCGAAAAAGACGTCGATACCGTGGCCTCGGTGGTGAAAGAGGTTCAGCAAAAAGTGCCGAATCTGAAGAAGTCCGCCGGCAAGAAGGTGTTCGAAATTCAGCCGGACATCGATTGGGACAAGGGAAAGGCGGTCCGATGGCTCATGGAAAACGCCCTGGACATGGACACGGAAGACATACTTCCCATCTATATCGGCGACGATGTTACCGACGAAGACGCCTTCCGGGAGCTGAAGCAGGACGGGGTCGGCATCCGGGTCGACGACGTCGACATCGGAGCAAGCGAGGCCCGATACCGGCTGCGGGACCCGGACGAAGTCTACCGGTTTTTGGATGCGCTGTGTGCCGGGGTGCACGAGCGTCGAACCCATCGCGCCTGGCGTCTGGGCTACGAAGGATTCGACCCGGAAAACGAGGGGCTGCGGGAGGCCCTGTGCACCCTTGGAAACGGCTACTTCTGCACCCGGGGGGCATCGCCCGAATCTGCAGCGGACGACACCCACTACCCGGGCACCTACCTGGCCGGAGGATACAACCGTTTGAAAACCGAAATCGCCGGCCGGATCATCGAGAACGAGGACCTGGTGAACATGCCCAACTGGCTGGCCCTGAGTTTTCGGATCGACGGAGGAAAATGGTTTTCGCTCTCCGACGTCGAGGTGCTCGAATACCGGCAGGAACTTCAACTTCGCCACGGGATTCTCTATCGCCGGATTCGCTTCAAGGACAAACAGGATCGCATCACCCGGCTCGCCGAACGGAGAATGGTCAGCATGGACGACGTCCATCTGGCGGGTCTGGAAACCACGCTCACTTCCGAGAATTGGTCCGGGACCGTCGAGTTTCGAACGGCCATCGACGGCCGGGTGGTCAACGACGGGGTGGAGCGCTACAAGGGGCTCAACAACCGGCATCTAAATCCCGTACAGGCCGAAGAAGTTGGAGCAGATAAGATCTTTCTCCAGGTGGAGACGAATCAGTCCAAACTGCAGGTGGCGATGGCCGCCCGGACCCGGGTGTACAAAAACGGACGCCGGTGCTTTGTCAAGCGCCGGACCCTGGCCCAGAACAGCTATGCGGGGAGTATGTTTTCGGTTGACATCGAACCTGGCAACCCGATCCGGATCGAAAAGATCGTAAGCCTGTACAGCTCGAAAGACGCCGCCATTTCCGAATGCGGCCTGGAAGCCTTGAATGCGGTTTCCAGGGCCGATCCGTTCGACAGCCTTTTAAGCAGACATCGCAGGGCCTGGTATCACATCTGGCAGCGCTTCGAAATTACCCTCGAAG
Organism: uncultured Desulfobacterales bacterium; assembly: GCA_964409825.1. Taxonomy (GTDB): domain Bacteria; phylum Desulfobacterota; class Desulfobacteria; order Desulfobacterales; family CAFBRK01; genus JAIPEL01. The sequence goes on from CAYPFH010000124.1 coordinate 8,824, forward strand.
CTGAAAATTCCCTGGAAAATGTGGGACACATCGGCATGGTCGTTCACCTGTATGTCTTTCATGTCCTGCAGACCACTTCCACCAACACCATGAGCATGGCGCTGGATGCCGGCGCCCCGGCCCGGGGATGGCATGGCGAGGCCTACCGGGGGCACATCTTCTGGGACGAGTTGTTCGTTTTTCCGATGATCAACCTTCGCCTTCCGGAGATCACCAAAGCCATGCTCATGTACCGGTATCGGAGACTGGACGCCGCCCGAAGACTGGCCCGAAGGGCCGGGTACCGGGGTGCCATGTATCCCTGGCAGAGCGGAAGCAACGGCAGGGAGGAAAGTCAGGAGCTTCACCTCAACCCCCGGTCCGGCCGGTGGATACCAGACCGCTCGCACCGGCAGCGCCACGTGAATGCGGCCATCGCCTATAACCTGTACCAATATTTTCAGGTCTCCCGCGACGTCGAGTTTCTCAGCTTCTACGGTGCGGAAATGATGCTGGAGATCGCCCGTTTCTGGGCAAGTGTCACCACCTACAACCCCAAGCTGGAACGGTATGAAATCAAAGGCGTCATGGGACCGGACGAATACCACGACGGGTATCCGGATGCAGAAGAAGGGGGGCTGGACAACAACGCCTTCTCCAATGTCATGGCCGTATGGGTGTTGAAACGGGCCCGGGAACTGCTCGACCGCCTGCCGCAGGACGTGCGTGAAGAGCTCAGGGACAGGCTCGATCTTACCGACCAGGAACTGGCTCTCTGGGAGGAAATCGGAAAAAAAATGCGGCTGGTGTTTCACGGAGACGGCATCATCAGCCAGTTCGAGGGCTACGAGGATCTGGAGGAGTTCGACTGGGAAGGATACAAGGAAAAATACGACGACATCCAACGGCTGGACCGGATTCTGGAGGCCGAAAACGACACCCCCAACCGATACAAGGCCTCCAAGCAGGCAGACGTGCTGATGCTTTTTTATCTTCTTTCAGCCGAAGAGCTCAAGGAGATTTTCGACGATCTAGGCTATGACTTTGAACAGGAAACCATTCCTAGAAACATCGACTATTACATCGAGCGAACGTCCCACGGCTCGACCCTCAGCCGGGTCGTCCATTCCTGGGTGCTGGCCAGAAGCGACCGGACCGGTTCCTGGCGTTTGTTTTCCGACGCCCTGAAAAGCGATGTGTCAGACATCCAGGGCGGGACGACGCCGGAAGGCATCCATCTGGGCGCCATGGCCGGCACCGTGGACCAGCTCCAGCGGGGCTACACCGGTATCGTCACCCGGGAGGACGTGCTCTGGCTCAACCCCTGTCTGCCTCGGGAAGTGCAATGCCTGCGGCTCAGGATCCGTTACCGGCACCGTTTTCTGGAGATCGAGGTCGATTCCGATACCCTGAAGGTGATCGGACCGGCCGAGCTGGAAAAGCCGATTCGCATTGGATTCGACGAAGAGATCTACGAGCTGTCCTCCGGGGAAACGCTGTATTTCGAACTTCCGCCGAGCCATAGGACGGACTGAGGGCGCATGGGGCATGGAGCATAGGGCATGGGGCATAGGGAAAGAATAGATGACAGAGGACAGTCGCGCCAGAAGACAGCCCCGCCTCTGACCAAAGGGCGGTCAGTTTGATCAAGGGTGAAATTTCTCAGGACGTCGCCCCCATGGTCTGGGTTTGCACCCGGTCGCGCCTTTGCAGCGAG
>CAYPFH010000125.1:0-10517 GCA_964409825.1 uncultured Desulfobacterales bacterium
CCACATGGACCTGCAGAAAGGACAACAGTGCCGGAACATGCTGGACTTCGTCAAAAACAGCGCCGTTTCGGTGCTGGTGGAGAAACCCGCGGGGGTCTTCGTTGAAGATGTCTCTGGTGATCGGGTCCTCGAAATTGACATAGTCAAAATCCGGCAGTGCCATGCGGGCGAGGGTGGTTTTCCCGGACTGACGGGGGCCGGTAATGCAAACGACCGGATATTCCCGGAGAGATTTTTCAAGCTCTGCCTGTATCGCGCGAGGAACCATAGCAATATCATTTATATGATATATGGGAAATAATATCCCAGATATCACATATAATCTGTCTGTTCAAGCCTCATCGACGGGGGGGCGGTACCGCGCGGGGACAGGTGGTGCACGGGCACGGGCATGATTTTATGCGCTTTAATGCCCGCGGGTCGCACCACGCCAACATATTGGAAATAAATCGTATCACTTGAAAAACAGTATTGATTTTGGCCTTATATCGTTCTTTTTGCCCCCGAAAACGCCATTATAAGCGAACATGGGCGCCATCCTGCCAAGGATGCGAATCGGTTTTTCCAAGGACCCCATGCAGATAACAACTATCCTGACCCAGGAGGCAACTTTTTCTATTTTATTATCAGATGGTTACTTTGATTCCAGTTGTTAGAAAACAATTGAGATAACAGGCGCATTCTGGTATAAATATAAAATAGTTTGAAAATCGATAGGACCTTGAGATGCCCCAAAAAATCGTAAAATCCGTTCGGATAAAACGAATCGACCAGCAGGGTTCTGATTTCACCTACTGGCAGAGCCAGCCGCCCCGTGCCCGGCTGGCTGCTCTGGAACAAATCCGATCCGAATACCACCGGTGGAAATTCGATGCTGTCCCAAGACTTCAGAGAATTTATCGAATTGTTAAACAGCAATGAGGTCAAGTACCTCATCGTCGGCGGATATGCGGTGGCCGTTCATGGGTATCCCCGATACACCAAGGATCTGGACGTCTGGATTTATGCCGACCCCGAAAACGTTGAAAAGCTCATCAGTGCATTGAAGCAATTTGGGTTCGGTTCGCTGGGACTCACGCCTGACGATTTTTTAACCCCGGACCAGGTCATTCAATTGGGGTACCCGCCAAACCGCATCGATCTTCTCACCTCCCTCAAGGGCGTCGAGTTCAACAATGCCTACGAAAGCAGAGACCAAATCGAAATCGACGGTCTCTTTGCCGACTTCGTGGACCTGGAAAACCTGAAAAAAAACAAGGCATCGACGGGCCGGCCGCAGGACATCGCAGATTTGGAAAATCTAAAACCCTGATCACTTTCGGGCGTTTCTCAAGGGATGCCAAGCTTCGGAATTAGACCGCACGGTCCACCGGCTCCATAGAGAATTCGCAAGCCGGGTCGACTGCACAACCTGCGCGAACTGCTGCAAGGAAGTGTCTTCTCCCGAACGATCCAGATGGTGACGAACTGTCACATCTGCCCCATTGTTTTCAACGTATTCGAGGAACTCAAAGAAGAGATCTGGCGAGCATGATAACCCGCACTGAGGGGGGCTATGATGACGGGGATGATTTTATGCGTTTCTATCGAGCGGACCTGATCATCCGGCATTTTGCCCAAAATCAAGGTGTCTCGATATAAATGCTTCTCAGGGGAGCGCCTTCGTTAGTCGATATCGATACTCAAGCCACTATTCCTTCTGTCTATAAAACGGCGGAACATCTTGTTTTCTTGACAAAATATAAGGCCAAAGATATCGTTTGAGTGCTGGGCAAGATAGAGTATGAATTCTTGTGAGCGCAACGCATAGCAATTTGATGTCCTGGAGCATGTGATGAAGAGAGCGAAAATCGATATCCCGGCTGAAAAGTTGGCCGAATTTTGCAGGAAGAACCAGATCCAGGAGCTTTCTTTTTTCGGTTCGGTGCTTGGAGACGACTTCGGTCCGGATAGTGACGTGGACGTGCTCGTTGAATTCAAACCCGGGGCCCGAATCGGGTTGATTCGGCTCGCCTCGCTCGAATTGGAGCTCGGTCAAATTCTCAACCGCAAAGTCGATTTGAACACACCAGGCTTCATCAACAAATACTTTCGTCCCACCGTGATGGCCGAAAGGGAAATCCAATATGCCGAAGCGTGACGACTTCATTCCCATGCAGCACATGCTCGATCATGCCCGGGAGGCCGTTACCATGATTGCCGGCAAAGAGCCGGAAGATCTTCGCAGAAATAGAATGCTGGAACTGGCGCTGACAAGGCTCGTGGAAATTGTCGGGGAGTCTGCCGGCCGGGTGAGCCGGCATGGGAAAGACAAATATCCACAGATCCCCTGGCATGTGAGAGCGGATGCGAAACCGTCTCATTCACGGCTATGACAGTGTCGATCACCGTGTTTTATGGGATACAGTAGAACTGGACCTACCGCCGTTAATCAAAGAACTCGAAAAAATCCTGTCCGGTGCTTGATAAATACCAAAACGCTTTAGCCCGCCTCCGCACCGACCGGAGCCGTGACCGGTATCCGGCGGTTACCAATCACGCCGCCCCGCACAAGTCCTTTCTGCTGCTGTCGATCATCGACCTGATTGACAAGGCGCTGCGCGCCTTGAGAGCTACCAAGCTACTAAGCTGATAAGCCGCTAAGCGAAAGACAGGTTTTAGGTTCCAGGTTCACGGTTGCCCGCTGCGCGGCGCTGAGCAGCTGGGAAGCTTGAAAGCTGGGAGGCTGAACTACCCTCTGTCAATTTTACCGACTTGGTCCCAGCTTGGTCCCGACTTGGTCCCTGCTTGAGATCTGCCTTCCCCTTGAGTTCCATTATATAACGCTTGACGTTAAACGATAAGAGGTATAGCTTTCTATTGTGATCCGCTCATTCAAGGGTAAGCAGGCAGAGAGACTTCTGCGGCGCGAACGTTCGAAAACGTTGCCGGGTGACCTCCAGAGAGTCGCATTGCGTAAGCTGCGCATGCTCAATCGCGCAACGAGCCTGGAGGATTTGAGGGTGCCGCCGGCCAATCGGTTGGAAAAGCTCAAAGGGGATAGGAGTGGGCAGTATTCCATTCGAATCAATGACCAGTGGCGGATCTGTTTCCACTGGCGAAACAATGACGCCTACGATGTTGAAATCGTAGATTATCATAGGGGGTAAGCATGAATTCCAAGAAACTGGCACCGGTTCATCCGGGTGAAATTTTGCAAAAAGAGTTCTTGGCGCCGATGGGCCTCAGCCAGAACCGGTTGGCCCTGGCTCTTAGGGTGCCGGCGCGCCGGATCAACGAGATCGTGCTGGGAAAACGTCGGATCACCGCCGACACGGCGCTGCGCCTGGCGCGCTATTTTCAGATGTCCCCCCAGTTTTGGCTGGGCCTTCAGATGGACTACGACCTGGACGTGGCCGAAGACGAACTCGAAGACAAGATCGAATCGGAAGTGATGCCGATGGAAGGCACCGGTTGAAGCTTAAGCAAGTCATGGATCCGCTCAGTCTGCAAAAGCGATTTTCCGATATCACTGTCTGGAAACAAGGCGGGCAGCGAGCGCCGCACAAACCGCTTCTTGCCCTGTATGCCATCGGTAAGATGCTGCAAGGGGAAGGGCGGCTGATCCCTTATTATGAAAGCGCGTATCACCGATCAATGCATGGGCGATCGAAACTGCAATAAACTCTGCCCGGAGGTGTTTCATTACGACGAAGACCAGATGCTTTCCATTGTTCAGTTCGAGGTCATCCCTGAAAAATACGAAGATGTGGTGCGGCAAGCCGCCCAAGAGTGCGGTGCCGATGCCATCATTATCGAAGAGTAGGCCGGGAGGCCGTCATGGTGAAATTTCGAGACAGTCAGACAGCCCAAAACCTTCTGATTTCATTTGCCGGTGAATCCCAGGCCCGCAACCGCTACACCTATTTTTCCCGCCAGGCCAGAGAGGACGGCTTTATCCAGATTGCCGACATTTTTGAAGAGACCGCAGGTCATGAGTGCGAACATGCCCTGCGGTTTTTCAAATTTTTCAACAACCTTAAACTTGTACATAATTCCGTTCTTTTATAACTTTCTTTTCTTCAAAAATTGCTGGCAGGGGCGCGATCATCGCCTCGCCATGGATTCAATGTGGCGGCCCGCGGGTCCGACCACGCCAGCATATCGAAAATACATCGTATAGGCTCCAAAATAGCTTTGATTTTGGCCTTATACCCTTCTTTTTGACCCCGAAAATGGCATTATAAGCGAATATGGGCGCCAAGTTCCGAAGAACAGGGTTTGGAGGCACTGGATGATTTTTTGCGTTTCTATACCTTACGACCCTCCAGAGCTTGTAGTGACTGTCCCGGGCCTTAACCGAAGGCTTCGTTCGGAAGTTCCCATCCAGGAAAAACTAGGACGCCCGGATGAACCTTGAGGGCGGTCGCCAGGGTTTTTGCCCGCTCGACGCCGAGACGAACGCGATCGTTTTCGATTGCCGAGATCGTCGCCTGCGGAATTCCGGTGATTTCAGCTAACTGATTCTGACTCAGCCCCTGGAGTTCACGAATGATTCGCACGGATTCTCCGACCGAAACCTCGATGCGCTTTTTTGCTGGACGATATTCGTTCATTTAGGGTCTCCTGTAGTCATGGGCGGTGATCGAAGCGACCTGGAACAGCAGTTCGTCGGAAATGACCCGGTAGATTACCCGCCACTGCAGACCAAGCCGTGAGGATCTGTAACCCTTCCATTTGCCGGATAATGTCTCGTCATGGAAGCCTTTGATCAGCTTGAGGCCGGTCGGCCCTGAAATAGAGGAGATATCCTTCCATTTTTCATACCGCTTCAATATATTCCCCGGCACCGATGCAACTTGCTTGTCCACCCTTCGGTGTTCCTCGATTCGCCACATGCCAAACTATACATATATCAAAAAAGGTATGTCAACGCAAAATATGATTGTAAGGAAGGATCTTCGGCCGATATTTTCATGAAATTGTCCGCCTCAGCGGTCTGTGCAACGTATGAGAGAAGTTGGCGCTGAAGTGCTGCCCCGGAAGGAAAGGGTATCGGCAGGGTGTGTGTGTTTCGCCGGCCAAACAGAAAAAGGCCAACCGAATCCTCGGTTGGCCTTTTAAATTTGCGGATGGTGCCGAAGGCAGGATTCGAGATATAAATAATAATAACAGTATGTTGTTGATATCGCAGAATCAGTAGCTAACAATAAGCGACATTTTGTACGTCCTGGCTGCATAATCGCATATTTTTGTACGAAAATGCATAACGAGTCGAAGACCGGCTTCGGCACCCTTCGAGCCGATGTTCTGATTTTGGAGCATTCGAGCCAATATCCTGCATATCGATCTCTATACAAGCAAAGCAGAAAACAATTGATATCATTATATTAGTAGCTATCTAAAGAGCTGTTGAACTGTACGATCTGGCAGCATAATCGCATACCGCCGTACATCCAGACGCATCGGATATGTATCTTGACATTTGGAAGAAAAATGGTATTCTCTGTTCGCGAATCGCGAACAGAGAATACCGGATCAATCATGATTCTTAAGCCCCAAGATATATTTGTGATGTTGAAGCTGGTGGCCATCGGAAATGCGCAATGGTCGTACAACGGTCTTGCCGTATCATTGCAGATGAGCCCGTCTGAAGTCCACGCTGCCGTAAAAAGAGCTCTGGGAGCTCGCTTGGCCGTCCTTTACGATGACCGAGCCCATCCCAACGTCCGCAACCTCAAAGAATTCCTGCTTCACGGCATACAATATGTGTTCATCCCGGAAAGAGGGGCATTGACACGAGGTGTTCCGACCGGCTTGTCAGCCGACCTCTTCCCAGGAGTTCTGTCTCCTTCCGGCGAACTGCCGCTGGTATGGCCGGATCCGGAAGGCGGCGTTCGAGGGCAGTCGTTTTCGCCTCTTTATAAATCAGTTCCGAAAGCCGCCATGGAGGATAAGACTCTTTACGAACTGCTGGCATTGGTCGATGCGCTCCGGGGTGGCAATGCCAGGGAGCGGAATATCGCCGCCGCAGAAATGGAAAAACGGCTGAATCGATATGGCGAAAGCGACAAATCCAAACATTGAAATCCTCGAGAAAGCTCTGGTGCTCTTGGGGCCCTTGGCAGGTGAGGTGGTTTTCCTGGGTGGCTGTGCCACCGGCCTTTTGCTGACGGATCCCGCTGCACCTCCGCTGCGTGTGACCATGGACGTGGACGTCATCGTTGAGGTTGGATCTCTGTCAGGCGATCATCGATTCAGCGACCGGCTGAAAGAAAGGGGGTTCGTTGAAGATATAGGACCGGGGGCGCCGATCTGCCGCTGGCGTGCATATCAGATCATTCTGGATGTCATGCCGACCAACCCTGATGTCCTGGGTTTTGGAAATGTCTGGTTTGCAAGAGCATTCAAAGCTGCAAGAAAAGTGGAGCTCCCCTCTGGGCAGAGGCTGCGTCTTTTACCTGCAGCATACTTTTTAGCGACTAAGTTTGAGGCCTTCGATCATCGGGGTGGCGATGATAACTGATGAACACCTGCCTTGGCGCAACGCAGGCCGATTGCTGACCTCAGCGCTATAGCGCCTTCAGGAATTGGTCTATCGTGAAGTAGGCGTACTGCCTCAGTTGATCGTCGTCCAGGTTTGGAAAGGCGCCCGCCGGCCGTTGTTCCACAGCCTGATGCGGGCCTTCAGCATCGGCGCTCTCGAAACACTCTGCGAGGTTTCTGTAAAAAGTACGAAGCCACTTTGGGAGCGTTTCTGAAAACACGGCAAAATCAGCATCGATGTTGTCACGGATTTCAGGGATACCGGCAAGGATGTCGAAAATGTAATAAAGGTCCTTGCCCGCTTTGATTTTGTCTCGACGCCGGGGAAAAGCAAGGCCCTTCTGGAAAATGAACGCTGCCGGAGTTGGAACACGAACAGTGATCGGTGTATCCGCGCCACAAAGCTCGACATCATCGATGTTTAGCTCCATGGCATTTTCAACAATGATCGATATGTATCGAAGCGCTTCTGCGTGAAGGCCCTTTTGCACCTCCACCACCAAATCAGGCTTCGACCCGGTCTGGTCGGTCAGAAATTCGATCTCGATCTCCAAGCCTTCGATTTTTCCCTCGTAGTGTATGAGAGGAGGGATGTCCCGGCTTTTGAACCGGGCTTTCATTCCGGCCTCGATAAGCAGTTGGTCGACCGTCATAGAGCCGGCCTCCGGCAAACGGGTTCCTACCATCAGATCGATGTCGCGTGTGAAGACCGTCCGATGGTCTTTGTTCCCGACCAGGTATCGATAATACAGAAAGGGAGCCCAGCCGCCGCCTACCACGATATGGGGCAGGTAATCCTTCAAGGTGACCAAAACCCTGAAAAAGCCGCGGGCAAACAGCTCACTCATCGACTTGCTCCGGTCTCAAATCGTTTTTCAAACGTTTCTGAAACAGATGCTCCGCCTGTTCGCGTCCTCTTACCGGGTACCCATATAGATCGAGGTACAATTGAATATCCGAGACCACCGGCAGGCCGTCTATTACCCGGCTGTCGTAAAAGGCCGAATTCCGGTAATACGGGTGCATCAAGATCAAGTTGGCGCCCTTGTCCGAATCCTTCAAATCCAATTTCTTTCTAAAAAATTCAATACCCCGCTCGTTTTCCACATACAGGTGTACTTCATTGAAAACTGCGTAGGGTGCAACAAGACTGGCGCCGGCCTGAACGCTCAACGCGCATTTGATGGTCTTTGGCATTTCCAGTTTGCGCAAGCGGTCCATTACCTCTTCGGCGCTGGCGGCCACACAGAAAAAGCGATGCATCCTGTTGTCTTTGAGGTCGTAGGCCCTGACCCAATCTTCCAGGATGTCCGCAGGTGATCGAATTTTCAATTTGCCGTCGATGCGAATGATGTACTTGAGCCCTTCAAGGGACCTGGCCATTCGTGATACGTAACCAGGATCCAGATCGATTTTTTGCGCAAGTTCCCGAATACCCCAGATATGTTGGACGTCTTTTAAAAGCTCCCGAAGGATCAAGGAAGCCTTGACCGAAAATGGGTTTCGGCGCTGTCTTTTCTCGGGGAATTTATTGGGAAACCCGCTTTTTTCGACATAGAAGCTGCCGTAAGCCAGAAACAAGTTCCCGGATAGGTCGATATAGTAAACGCCGCTTTCCCGGCACAGAGCCTGCCTTTCCGGACTCAGGTAGGGTGCGACCAATACGGGCAGCTTGCCATCCTCTTCGGCAGCGGCTTTCAGTCTATAGATCTTGTTTTTCAAAAGCGGCAGGCTTGCGGAGGATACGGCCTCGATAACGAGTTTGAAATTCAACCCCCTGAAATCGATTTGGGCAACAGCGTCCAACTCCTTTGATCGTTTGGACTTGAAATCGATGCGCAGGTCTTCTACCGGTAATAGAATCCGCAAAGATCTTTTCAGCTCGGACATGATTTTTGATTCATTCATAATGTTGTCATAATTTTATATGTTGTCCATTTGGACAACAATATATTTATAGACAACGAATGAGTCAAGTAAAAAGTTCATAGGGCCGGTATTCACTATGAAGGAATCTCGATCCATAGATGAACAAATAGAGTCAATCAAAGGTCAACTCTCAGCTCTGGATGCAAAGAGAGAGGAACTGAAGCAGACGCTTGATCACCTTCTGGCCCAAAAATATTCCATTGCGGAACACAAGGAATCCTTCGGCGATTCATCCCCGGTGGCCGTAATCCGAAACTCCCCCGAAAATGAAAAAATCGGTCTTTTCCGTTCACTGTTCCGTGGACGCGGCGACGTTTTTCCCAAGCGTTTTGAAAGCAAGCGAAGCGGAAAAAGCGGCTATCAGCCGGTTTGCCGTAATGAATGGATCCGGCCTGTCTGCCAAAAACCCAAGATCAAATGCGGTCATTGCGAAAACAGGGACTTTGTTCCGCTCTCCGATGATGTCATTCGAAACCACCTGATCGGTTTCGATCAGGCCGATCCCCGGCGGCAGGAGTTTGTAACCGGCGTCTATCCGATGCTTCTCGACGAAACCTGCTGGTTTCTGGCCGTGGATTTTGACAAAGCAACGTGGAAAGAGGACGCCGAGGCCTATCTGGAGACCTGCACGCAATTCGGTGTGCCCGCTGCCCTTGAAAGATCCAGGTCGGGCAATGGCGGGCATATCTGGATTTTCTTCGCCAAGCCAATCCCCGCAAAACTCGCCCGTCAGCTGGGATCGTTCATGCTGACGCAAGCCATGGAATCCCGCCCCGAGATGGGATTTGACTCCTATGATCGCTTTTTTCCAAGCCAGGACACGCTGCCCAAAGGAGGATTCGGGAATCTGATTGCTCTTCCCATGCAGGGTAGAGCGCGGGAAAACGGCAACAGCCTGTTTATTAGCCGAAATGGCGCTCCCTATTCGGATCAGTGGAAGTTTCTCTCGGGAATCCGGCGCATGACGGTCGAAGAGGTTCAATCCATCGTCGATCAAGCCGCTCATAAGGGTGGCGTATTGGGCGTACGATTCATCAGCACGGATGAAGACGATGCGTCTCCCTGGTTGTATAGTCCGTCCGGGAAAAAGCCTGAAACCAGGATCATGGGGGAATTGCCGCATTGTGTCGAATTGGTGTTGGCCAATCAAATTTTCATCGAAAAGAATGGGCTGCCGCCGGCGCTGAAAAACAAGCTGATCCGCCTGGCTGCATTTCAGAATCCTGAGTTTTACAAAGCTCAGGCAATGCGGTTTCCGACCTTTGACAAACCCCGTATTGTGCATTGTTGTGAAGATTTTCCAAAGCATTTGGGGCTTCCACGGGGCTGCCTCGATGAGGCCATTGAGCTGTTTCATTCCCATGGGATCCAAACAGATATTGTTGACGAGAGATTTGAAGGTACCCCGATAACAGCATCATTTACCGGATCGCTGAGCCCGGACCAGCAGAGCGCCGCTGATGCCCTCTTGAAACACACCGCAGGCGTGCTGGCTGCATCGACCGCTTTCGGGAAAACGGTAGTCGCCGCCTACTTGATCGCGGAACGATCGGTGAACACGCTGATTCTTGTTCACTTAAAGCAGCTTCTCGATCAGTGGATCGAACGTTTGCAAAAGTTTCTCGATATTCCTGCCAAGGAGATCGGCCAAATCGGCGGCGGGAAGCGAAAGCCATCCGGGGTAATCGACGTGGCAACCATTCAAAGCCTCAGTAGGAAGGGAGTCGTCGATGACATCGTTGCCGATTACGGTCATCTCATTGTCGACGAGTGCCACCATATATCGGCCAGAAGTTTTGAGATCGTGGCCAGGCAGTGTAAGGCGAAATTTGTCGCAGGGCTCTCTGCAACGGTTACCCGAAAAGACGGCCATCACCCCATTATCTTTATGAACTGCGGACCGGTCCGCTACAGGGTAGATGACAAGAGACAGGCTGAAAAAAGGCCTTTTATCCACAAGGTCATCCGGAGAGAAACGACATTCAAAATGCCTGCCTTCTTCGAGGCGGATCGATACATGGCTATACATGAGATTTATCAATCCTTATTGAAAAGCGAAAAAC
>CAYPFH010000126.1:0-10458 GCA_964409825.1 uncultured Desulfobacterales bacterium
ATGGTCCGGGTGCCTCCGGAGGTACATCGAAAATTGGCCATACAAGCTGCTGAATCCGGCGTAAGCCTTAATCGTATTGCCAGCTCCAAATTGAGCCAATGAATTCATCTGCACACAACCATGCCTTTCGCTCGAACGGGAACTCCGCTGCGCTTCATTTCCTGACTATGAAAAAGCCTTTAAGGAAAATATAAAAGGCTGGATTCTTTTCTATTCCCCCTCACCCCAACCCTCTCCCATCAAGGGAGAGGGAGCCTTTTCGGCTTTTTACGATTTCATCAAAATTAAATCCGAAATTCACCCGCACGAGGCGGGCAAGAATTCAAAATTCGAATTTTGATCGTTTGAGATTGCTCTTCGACGTCGCTCCCCTCGACTTTGCTCGGGCCAGGCAGGGTGGTGAGCCTGCTTACATGAGCTTGCCTGCGGTGAGCTTGTCGAACCTGTCGAACCATTCCGAATTTCGGATTTCGTGCTTCGTATTTTCCTCATACCCCAAGGCAGAGTCAATGGCTTCCGATCTGGCCATGAGGGCCAGGATTTCCGGACTGCATTACCCCCCGGCTTCCAGAAGCGCCGCTCCCACGATGGCCCGGGCTTCTTCCTGGATGCGCTGCAGGTGCTCCCTTCCGTTGAAACTTTCCGCGTAGATCTTGTAGATGTCCTCGGTCCCTGAGGGCCGGGCGGCGAACCAGCCGTTTTGGGCGGCGACCTTCAAGCCGCCGATGGCGGCCTGATTGCCCGGCGCATGGGTGTAGACGGCCAGGATCGGCTCCCCGCCCATTTCTTTTGCCGTGATCGCCTTCCTGGAAAGCGCCTTTAACACGCTCTTTTGCTCGGGGGTCGCCGGTGCGTCGATGCGCTCGTAGACCGAGGCCCCGAATCGCTCTTCCAGGAACCGGTACAGTTCGCCCGGATCCTTTCCGGTCACGGCGGTCATCTCCGCGGCCAGCAGGTTCATGATGATCCCGTCCTTGTCGGTGGTCCATACCGTGCCGTCCTTGCGCAGAAAGGAAGCTCCGGCGCTTTCTTCCCCGCCGAAGCCGAATTCGCCGGCAAGCAGTCCGTCCACGAACCACTTGAATCCCACCGGCACCTCGCACAGCGTCCGGTTGAGATCTTTTGCCACCCGGTCGATGACGGACGTGGAGACCAGCGTTTTTCCGACGGCCGCAGCCGCCGGCCACTTCGGCCTATGCTGGAACAGGTACCAGACGGCCGCGGCCAGGTAATGGTTGGGGTTGAGCAGCCCGGAGCCCCGGGTAACGATCCCGTGGCGATCGGTGTCCGGATCGTTTCCGAAGGCGAGGTCGTACCGGTCTTTCAATCCGATCAGCCCGCTCATGGCAAAGGGGGAGGAGCAGTCCATGCGGATCTTGCCGTCCTTGTCCAACGGCATGAAGGCAAAGGTCGGATCGACGTCCGGATTGACGACGTCGATGTCTACCCCGTATCGCTCGGCGATGGGAACCCAAAAATAGACCCCGGCCCCGCCCAGGGGATCGACGCCCAGCTTGAGCCCGGCTTCGGCGATCGCCTTCATGTCGACCACGTTGCCCAGATCGGCCACATACGGCCCGATGAAATCGTATTGATGGACATTGTCGGCCTTCATCGCCTTTTCAAACAGTATGCGCCGGACAGCGTCCCTGCCGTTTTCCAGAATTTCGTTGGCCCGCTCGGCGATGCCCTGGGTGATGTCGGTACCGGCCGGCCCCCCGTGGGGCGGGTTGTATTTGAACCCCCCGTCTTCGGGCGGGTTGTGGGAGGGGGTGACGACCACGCCGTCGGCCAGCCCCTGGCGCCTGCCGCGGTTGTAAGTCAGGATGGCATGGGAGATCACCGGCGTCGGAGTGTATCCGAGCCCTTCCTGGATCATTACCGTGGCCCCGCCCGCGGCGAACACCTCCAGCGCCGTGGCCAGCGCCGGCTCCGACAGGGCGTGGGTATCCATGCCGATAAACAGCGGACCGGTGATGTCCTTTTCCTTGCGGTATTCGACGATCGCCTGGCTCACGGCCAGAATGTGGTCCTCGTTGAAGCTGTTTTTCAGCGACGAGCCCCGGTGGCCCGAAGTCCCGAAGGAGACCCGATGCCCCGGTTCGGAGACATCAGGTCGATAGGTGTAATAGGCGGAAACGAGGCGGGGGATGTTGGCCAGTAAGGATTTTGGGGCGGGTTTGCCGGCCAGTTCATGGGGTGCCATGGCGCTTTTTCCTCAAATTGTGGTTGGATTTACAAAAAGAATACGGAATTATACCCCAAACAAAGGTTTTTTGATGATCACTATTATAAAAACCTGATTGGATTGATGTCAATCCATGGCTCGTGGGAATGAACCACACTATGTTCTTGCTCCACAAAGAAGCATGAAGGCTATTGACACGAAATTCGTGTTGCACTATATTCGTGCCATGAAAAACGTCACCATTACACTCGACGAAAAAGTCGCCAACTGGGCCCGCATCCGAGCTGCGGAACGGGAGACCAGTGTTTCTCGGCTGGTAGGCGAAATGCTCGAAGAAAAAATGCACGAGGAAGAATCATACCATGCAGCGATGCAGCAGTTTCTTTCAAAACAACCTGCCATGATCAAAGAACCCGGCACAAAGTACCCCTCCCGGGATAAGCTTCATGTCCGGTAAGGTTTTTGTCGACACCAATATCCTCGTCTACAGCAGAGATGCTTCCGAGCCCGAAAAGCAGGGCAGGGCCCTGGCGTGGTTGAAATATCTATGGGAATCAAAGAACGGGAGGTTGAGCTTTCAGGTCCTGCAGGAATATTATTCGACCGTCACAACCAAGCTTCGTCCGGGAATGGCGCCTCAAAGCGCCCGGGAAGATGTCCAGGCACTGTTTGCATGGAATCCGATCCCGGTAGGTGCAGAGGTCATCAAGGGAGCCTGGTTCATTCAGGACCGCTACAATCTTTCCTGGTGGGATGCCTTGATCGTATCGGCAGCTCAAATCGGCGGCTGCGTTTACCTGCTCACCGAAGACCTGAACGACGGCCAGCAGATCGGCAGCCTTCAGGTTCTCAACCCTTTCCGACACTCGCCGGAATTTTTGATGCCTTCGTAAAGTTCGTATTCGAGCAGCCGGCACTCGATGGGGCCGTTGAAAAAAATCCTGCGGCGTTTCGGCCGGAGGCCGATCCGCTTGGCCAGGGCCGGATTGCCGGTGAAGACGAATCCTCTAAAACCGCTGCATCGCTGTTTGAAGAAATCACCGATGGCCGGATAGATTTCCGCCAGGGCTTTTTCCTCGCCCAGCCGCTGTCCGTAAGCAGGGTTGATCACGACCACCCCCGGCGGATCGGGCAGGGGCGTTTTTCTAAAATCGCAGATCTCAAATTCGATCCACTCCTCGACCCCGGCCGCCCGGGCGTTTCTCCGTGCGGCGTCCACGGCCTCGGCCCGAAGATCCGAGGCAAGGATCTTTGCTCCGGCGGCCTTGGCCGCCATCCGCCGGGCCTCGTTTTTGAGTGCCTCCCAGGGGCTTCGGGAAAATCCCTTGACGTGCATGAATCCGAAGTTCTTTCGCAGCAGGTGCGGGACTATGTTTGCGGCCATCAGTGCCGCCTCCACGGCCAGGGTGCCGCTTCCGCACATCGGGTTGACGAACGGCGTGCTCCGGTCCCAGCCGGCGGCCTTCACCAGGCAGGCGGCCAGCGACTCCTGCAGCGGCGCCTCCAGGGAAATCTTCCGGTAGCCGTGTTTGGCCAGGGTTTCCCCGGAGGTGTCGATGTAGACCTGAACGCGGTCCGCCTCCCAGTGGAGAAATACGACGAAACGGCTGCGGTCCGGCCCGGAATCCGGGCGCCTGCCGAACCGGCTCATGAACCGATCGGCAATGGCGTCCTTGACCTTCAGGTTGGCGAACCGGCTGTCCTTGATGGAGGGATGACGGACGAAGCCGTGGACCGAAAAGGGGGTGGCCGGGGACAAGACCTCTTCCCAGGCAAGCTCCCTGACCTGTCGGTAGAGAGCCTCGGGGTTGTCAGCGGGAAAAACCCCAAGCCGGAAAAAGACCCGGTTGGCCGCCCGAAGGAAAAGGTTCAGCCGCATGCAGTCGGCAAGAGTGCCTTCCAACTCCACGGCGTCTGCCCGGACCCGGGGACCGTCGAATCCCAGAAAACGGATTTCTTCGGCAAGCAGTTCGGCCCCTCCCCGGGGGCCGGTGACCCGGATCGTCGATTTCCGGAGAAAAACCGGTGTCACCGTGTTCCGGCCTTGTGCGCCCGCCATCGGTTAAAAGCCTCCCGGTCGAATCCAGGTTCACATCCATGGATGTCTGCGAATCATCGAATTCGATAGACTTCCACCTCTCCGGCAATTCCTTTGAAAGCCATAGTGCCCAATCTGTCCGAGTTCATCTGGGCGTCGAGCATCAGGACGGTATCGGTGGTGGTCAGGATCTGGCCCGAATCGGCCTGTTCGCACAGGCGCCGGGCCAGGTTGACGCTTTTGCCGATCACGGTGTAGTCGGAGCGGCTTTCCGAGCCGATGTGGCCGAAGTATGCCTCGCCGGTGTTCAGGCCGATACCGATCCCCATATCTTTGAAAAAGGAGGATTTTTTCGAAAATTTATCCTGAAGCTGCTCGAAGGAATGGATCATCTCCATGGCGGCCTCTACACAGCTCTCGGCGGAGTTTGCTATACTGTTGGGCGCTCCGAAAAACGCCATCACCTCGTCGCCGATGAACTTGTCGGTATTGCCTTGGTGTCTGGCCACCGCCTCGTTCATGGCACTGTAAAAATCATCCAGAAAATCGATGACGTCTTCCAGGGCCGCTTCGTTGAGCATGCTGCTGAACCCCCGGATGTCTGCAAACAAAATGCTGATCCGGACCTTTTCTCTGGGATGGGGGCATTTTCCGGCATTCTCCAGCGCCTTGACCATCTCCCGGATCACCGCCGGCGGATGGAGTCTTTCTGCAACGGTCTGGATCTGCAGCCGCTTGATCTTTTCTCTCATCAACAGCGCGTTGTTGATGGCCACCGCCGCATTGTTGGCAAAAATGGAAATCAGCCGCAGATCGGCTTCGGAAAAAAAGCGGCTGGAATCGAACAGGTTCACGTTGAGCACCCCGATACACCGATTGCCGATTTTAAGCGGCACACAGAGCGCCGAGCTGATCTTCTTGTCCTTGACCTGAAGGCCGGGAAAATCCGCCGGATTCACTTTTCCCTGCAGCAAAAGGGGCTCGCCGGTCTTGACCACCTGTCCGGCGATGCTGTGCCCGATCGGAACCAGGGCATCCCGGGCAAGCTCAGCCTTTTCACCGGTGGATACCATGGTTTTCAGGGTCTGGCTGCGCCTGTCGACCATCATGATCGAGGAGTGGTCTGCATGAAAGCAGGCGAGCATCTCCCGGGTGACGGTGTTCAGGATGTCAAGCAGCCGGTCCTGGGAGTTGATGCGGTAGCTGACGTCGAACAGGGCGCTGAGGGTCTTCAGGTCCCGGCTCATCCGGAGTCCGGACTCTTTTTGTTCGATCAGGTCCCGGGTCAAACGGGCCAGCCTTCGATGGTGGACGATCATGTAGGCGCAAAAAAGAAGGATCAGGGTGGACAGGAAGATGAAAAGCTTGAAGTCCTCGGCGGAAAGGATGTCGATCCCGCCGCTGTCTATGGCCTTGAATACGTGCGGGTAGATCAGAGAAAGGGTCAGATACAGGATCACCAGGACGGCCAGCAGCACCAGCTGCAACACCCGTTTTTCGATTTTTTGAATCTGCGGCTCTACTGCTGATTCGGCCATTGAACTCCTCTTTGCCCTGAATGGTTCGAATTTCCCAGTGCTCGATGGCACAATTCGGTGACGTATTTCAGACCAAAAAAATTCACCGCCGAGGCGCTGAGGCCGCAAAGAGTGCACAGAGAAAAAATAAAATGGTTTCTCTGCATCCTTTGGGTCTCGGCGGTAAATTTTTTCGATTTGAGAACCGTCACCGAAATTAGGCCGGCAAGCACTTCTTTCGGTGCCTCACGCCTCGTATATACGCAAATTTGCCGCCGGGATCAAGCAGCCCGGATGTGGACAATGAATAACAATTCATAGCACATCCCCCGGCCGGCGAGGGGATCGGATCCGCGCCCAAACGGGACGAAAATTAGAGAATTGTCTATCTAAATATTCGAATATAAATAGATATATTTTTTTCACCGCTGAGCTTTCCTGATTTTTTCTTGACAAGAACCCGGCCCTATCGTAATGAATGAGCATTCATTCATAGATGGACCCAACCGTTCAGGAGGTAGCCACCATGCGAAAAATCAAGAAAGCCGCGGTCCTCGGCTCCGGCATCATGGGCGGCGGCATCGCCGCGCTGCTGGCCGGTGCCGGCGTAAAGACGCTGTTGCTGGACATCGTCCCCCGGGACCTGAAAGAAGAGGAAAAAAAGGATCCTGCCGCCCGCAACCGGATCGCCAAGGCGGGGCTGGACAACGCCTTGATGTCCAATCCGCCGCTGTTCATGACCTGGGACGACGCGGCCCGGATCGAGATCGGCAACCTGGAAGACGATTTTAACAAGCTGGTCGACTGCGACTGGATCGTGGAGGTGGTGGTCGAAAACCTGAAAATCAAAAAGGACCTCCTCACCCGGGTGGAAAAGGTCCGAAAGCCCGGCGCGGTGGTTTCCTCCAACACCTCAGGGATTCCGCTTCGATCGATGTCCGAGGATCTGGGCACCGAATTCAGGCAGCATTTTCTGGGCACCCACTTCTTCAACCCGGTGCGCTACATGAAGCTGCTGGAAATCATCCCCGGAAAAGAGACCCGGGCAGAGGTGCTCGACTTCATGGCCGACTTCGGCGAGCGCGTGCTGGGCAAGGGAATCGTCTGGGCCAAGGACACGCCCAACTTCGTGGGCAACCGGATCGGCGTCCACGGCATCGTCAAGGCCATGCAGCTCATGATCGAAGACGGGCTGACGATCCCGGAGGTGGACGCCCTCTTCGGACAGGCCATGGGCCGGCCCAAAACCGCCATGTTCAAGACCTCCGACCTGGTCGGGCTCGACACCATGGCCCACGTGGCCAAAAACACCTACGACCTGGTTAAAGACGACGAGCAGCGCGACGCCTTCAATCTGCCGGACTTTGTCGACCGGATGATCGACAAAAACCTGCTCGGCAACAAGACCAAGGCCGGCTTCTACAAAAAGGAAAAGGCCAAGGACGGCAGCAAGGTCCGCAAGGTCATCGATCCGGAAACCCTGGAGTACGCAGAATACGAGCCGGTCGATTTTCCCTGCCTGAAGGCGGCCAAGAAGGCCAAGACCCTGCCGGAGAAAATGCGGGCCATCGTCTATGGAGAAGACAAGGGCGCCGCGTTCGCCTGGAAGGTGGTGGCCAACGGTTTGATTTATGCGGCCAACCGGATCCCGGAGATCTCAGACACCATCGTGGAGATCGACAATGCCATGAAATGGGGCTTCAACTTCGAGATGGGCCCCTTTGAAACCTGGGATGCCATCGGCGTCGCCGAATCGGCGAAAAAGATGGAGGCCGACGGCTACACCGTCCCGGACAAGGTGAAAAAGATGCTGGCCGCCGGAAACGGGTCCTTTTACCGGACCGAGGGCGGGAAGCGGTACTTCTACGATTTTGCCTCCGAATCCTACAAGCCGGAGATGGTCAGCGACAACATCATCTACCTGGAAGCGCTCCGAAACGCCGGCAAGGTGGTCAAGTCCTGCCCGTCGGCGTCCCTGATCGACCTGGGCGACCACGTGTACTGCTGCGAATTTCACACCCGGATGAACGCCATCAACCGGGAAATCGTCGAATTCATGGCAGAGGCCATCGACTACGTGGACGAAAACGGCGCAGGACTCGTCATCGGCAACCAGGCCGGGGGCATGCCCGGCGCGTTTTCGGCCGGCGGCGATCTGCACTACATGAGCGGTTTGGCCCAGGAAGGAAAATACGCGGAGATCGAATCCTTTCTTACAACCGCCCAGAGCGGCATGCAGCGCGCCCGCTACGCTCATTTTCCGATCGTCGCCGCCCCTTACGGGATGACCCTCGGCGGCGGATGCGAGGTCTGCCTCGGGGTTGCAGACATGATCGTGGCCCATGCCGACCTGTACATGGGGCTGGTGGAAATCGGCGTGGGGCTGCTCCCGGCCGGCGGGGGCTGCCTGAACCTGTGGAAAAAATTCATCGCAGGCATCCCGGCGCCGGTGACCGACGCCGACCTGACCAAGTTTTTCGTTCCGGCCTTCATGAACATCGCCATGGCCAAGTATTCCAACTCGGCGGCAGACGCCCGGGCCAACGGTTTTCTGGGCCCCAAAGACCGGATCGTCTTCAACCGCGACTATTTGATCGGAGAAGCGAAAAAAGAAGTTCTCCGGTTGGCCGAAGCCGGCTACGCCCCGCCCGTGCAAAAGAAGATCCGCGTGGTGGGGGAAACCGCCCAGGGAATGATCAACAGCGAAATCCACAACATGCTCCAGGGCCGGTTCATCTCCGAATATGACGCTTTTCTGGCCCGGGGGATCGCCTACGTGATCAGCGGCGGCGACGTCCGCGGAAACGCCGAGGTGGACGAAGCGGTCATCCTGAAGCTGGAGCGGGACGCCTTCATCGATTTCTGGAAGGAAGAAAAGACCCGGGCCCGGGTCGAGCACATGCTCAAGACCGGCAAACCCCTGAGAAACTAATCGAACCCATTTCCTTCGGGAGGATCAATACCATGAAAGACGCATATATCGTAGCCTCTGTCAGAACCCCCGGGTGCAAGCGCAACAAAGGCGCCTTCAAAGACACCCGTCCGGAGGATCTGCTCGCCTTTATCCTCAACGCCGCGGTGGAGCGCACCCCGGGCCTGGAAAAACAGATGGTCGAAGACATCATGATCGGCTGCTCCTTTCCGGAGGCCGAACAGGGGCTCAATATCGGCAGAATCGCCCCGCAGATCGCCGGATTTCCGGAGCAGGTCTCCGGCGCCACGGTCAACCGCTTCTGCGCCTCGGGATTGGAGGCGATCATCGATGCGGCCATGCGGGTAATGGCCGGCTGGTCGGACATCACCATCGGCGGCGGCATCGAGTCGATGACCTACGTTCCCATGGGCGGCTATATGCCCCGGCCGCATCCGCTCTGGACCCAGGCCCACGCGGACCTGTACACCTCCATGGGGATCACTGCCGAAAAGGTGGCCAAGCGATACGGCATAAGCCGGGAGGGCCAGGACGAGTTCGCCTACCAAAGCCAGATGAAAGCCGCCGAGGCAAAGAAAAAGGGGCTTTATACCGAACTGGTCCCGACCCCGGCCACCAAGTACGTCCAGCAGCAAGACGGCACCTACCGGCGGGAGACCTTCATCCAGGATTTCGACGACGGCATCCGGGAAAAAACCACCCTCGAGGGATTGGCCGGGCTGAATCCGGTCTTCAAGGCGGGCGGCTCCGTGACGGCCGGCAACTCGTCCCAGACCACGGACGGGGCGGCGGCCGCCATCGTCATGAGCGAAGAAAAGGTAAAGGCGCTCGGCCTCGAACCGATTGCCAAGGTCCGCTGCTACACCACCGTCGGCGTGGCCCCGGAAGAGATGGGCGTCGGTCCCCGCTACGCGATTCCCAAGCTTCTCGAGCTGGCCGGCATGAAGATCGAAGACATCGGGCTGTTCGAGATCAACGAGGCATTCGCCTCCCAGGCGCTGTATTGCATCCGCGAGCTGGGCATCGACATGGACAAGGTCAACATCCACGGCGGGGCCATCGCCCTGGGCCATCCGCTGGGCTGCACCGGCGCCAAACTCTGCGCCACGCTGCTGGCCAACATGAAAGCCAAGGGCGTCAAATACGGAATCGAGTCGATGTGCGTCGGCGGCGGCATGGGGGCGGCGGCGCTGTTCGAACTGTGCGAATAAATCCGCTGCGCGTATTTATAAGATGCGGCTTCGCCGCATGAAACCAAAAAATGATGGAAAGGGGGGGCCGCCTCTTTTTGTTTTTGAGGACAGCGTCCCAATCTTGCATCTCCCCCCAAATTCCCGGTTCCGGATTTAAGCCGGAATGCCACAAGGTATTGTAGTTAACCGAAAGCGAATTTTAATACAGGGAGGGTAGTGCGCACAGGGGCTTTCGATGCACAATGCACACATTGCGTGATGCTTAGGGATTGATTCCCGCTGAAAAGGTCACTACACCCATCCGATCGACATTGAACGGGGCATCAAAGGCGATCTTGCAACTGAGCCGGCCGTGCGAAACCGGCAGATCGAGGCCAAAGTTCATGTGGTGGAATTGAGGGGCGG
Organism: uncultured Desulfobacterales bacterium; assembly: GCA_964409825.1. Lineage (GTDB taxonomy): Bacteria > Desulfobacterota > Desulfobacteria > Desulfobacterales > CAFBRK01 > JAIPEL01. The sequence goes on from CAYPFH010000126.1 coordinate 10,274, forward strand.
CGGTTGCGTGGCACCCAATTTCGACAACCATAAAATTGAATGCGAAAAGAAACCCCCGAATTCGCCCTGTATTAGCCGTCCCTTCAAATGAATTGTTCGGCGGAGTCAGCCTCTTGATCTCATGAGCGAAGCACATCCATTGCCCCGTGTATTACCGCCACAACATCAATCTGATTTGGCTTAAT
>CAYPFH010000127.1:0-1828 GCA_964409825.1 uncultured Desulfobacterales bacterium
CCTTTTGATCCACCAGCCTTCCCGCCGTTCCCAGTATCAGGGGGCGCTGGGCGCCGGAGCTTTCCGGTCTGTCAGGCAAGGGAAAAAACCGGGACAGGTCCACCCCGTTGTAAATGACTTCAACCCGCCCAGGGGCAGAAGGCCGCGGCAGGTGTTGAAAAAGGGTGTCCGCCGTGTGGTACGAATTGGCCAGAAAGTGGGTGACCATCCGGCGGAACATGAACCGATTCAAAACCGCGGCCTTTACCGGCAGGGCCAATCCTCTGCGGTAGAGCCGGGCGGGCACGCCGGCGGCGGCCGCCGCCGGCGCCGCCAGCTTCGCTTCGGCAGAGCCGTTGAACACCACCGTCTGGATGCGGTTTGCCCGGAAAAAATGCACCAGTCGGAACATCTTCAGAGGATTCAAAAAGCTCGTGTTGGCGATGGCAATCGGGTATCGTGCGACGGCGGCAGTCTCCAGGCGCTGGAAAAGAGCGCCTTTGGGATGGGCGGCGCACCACACCCGGTGGCCTCGCTCCGCCAGATAGACGGCGGCATCGAAGTGCCATTTTTCACCGCCGCCCCAAAATCGCGTGCCGTTGACAAAACAAATCCGTCTGACCGGTGCAGTGTTCACTGTAGAAGCACCTTGACCTGTTCGATGACCGGTTGCGGCCCGATTTGCCGCATGCACACCGGGTCCGGGCATGTTTTTCGATTGCAGGGCACACAATCGACCCGAGCCCTGACCACCCGCCCCTTGAACGGGCCGGTGCGGCGCGGATCGGACGGACCGAAAAGGGCCACCACCGGTGTCTTCAAGGCAACGGCCAAATGCATGGGACCGGTATCGCAGGTGACAACCACCGACGCGTTCTTGAGCACATGGACCAATTCGTCGATGCGGGTGTGTCCGGTCAGGTCGACGAGCCCCGGTGGGGCCTCTTTTTGGATCCGCTCTGCCGCCGGAACATCTTCTTTGCCGCCGGTGACAACGCACGGCAGCCTCAGCTGCTCCCACAGCGCCCCGGCCAGGGCGGCCCACCGCGCCTGCGGCCAGCGGTTGGCCGGTTTGGTCGCCCCGATGTTCAGGACCCCGTATGCCGCGGGCAGCTCCCGGGGCGGGGGCTGCCCGCCGGCAATGTCCCATTGAATTGCGCTGCCGGGCGCGCCCAGATAGACGGCAAACTCTAAGTACTGGTGGACCATGTGGGCTGCAGGCTCCGACGGAGGGATGCGGTCAAACGGCAGAAGCCAGGTCATCTCCTTGCATCTTGCCCGGTCAAACCCGATTCGGCGCCCGGCGCGGGCCAGCATGGCAAACGCCCCCGATTTGAGCGTGCGCTGGAGATCGAGCACCGCATCGAACTTCCGGCTGCGGAGCTGCTTGACGACGGCCGCCGCCGCGGGCCGCCACCGGCTGCGATCGAACAAGATCACATGGGCCACGCAGCGGTGGCGTGCAACGATCGGATAGCTCAATGGCTCGACCAGCCAGTGGATCCGGGCGCCAAGCGCCCGGTGCAGGCGGACGGCCAGGGGCAGGGTGTTGACCACATCTCCCAGCGCCCCCAGTTTTACAATCAGGATATCCATGCAGTGCCGTTGCTGTGATGTGGCTCGGATGAAACCGCCGTCTTCGATCCGTTTCGATGCTTCAGGCCTATATCCGAATCCGGGCCGGGGATCAATCCCGCCGACTGCGATCCGCGCATGCATTCACCAGGCAGTCGAGCCGCTCCTGGCCGGAGACCAGGGAAATGTCCACCCCCACGACGGCCAGCGCCATCCCGAAGGGGTTTTTCCCGCCGAGACGGGCAAAATCCTTCTCCGTGGTGGCTATCAGGTC
>CAYPFH010000127.1:1928-10414 GCA_964409825.1 uncultured Desulfobacterales bacterium
CCAGTGCCCGGATTTTTCCCAGCTCTGGGGAAAACGGTTCTTCCGGTCCGGAGGATCGTGTCAGCACGATGGCGTGGGCCCGGGCTGCGGCGCCGATCGGCTCCCGCAGGACCCCCCGGGGGAATATGCGGCCGTTTCCGAACGGGTCGGCGGCATCGAGCAGAAGAAGATCGAGGCTCCGCCGCAGTCGAAGGTGCTGAAAGCCGTCATCCATCAGGATCACATCCGGAGAAAAGGCGTGCTGGGCGATGCGGGCCGCCCGGCAGCGGTCCTTTCCCACCACCACCGGAACCCCTTTTAACAGACTGGCGATCAGCCAGGGCTCGTCGCCGGCCAATGCGGCCGGCAGCAGGATGCGCCTCGTGTCCGATACGATTCCGCCGGTTTTTTCCGATGCGCCGCGGTATCCCCGGCTGACCACTGCCGGCTTCTTCCCGGCAACGAGCAGCCGGCGGGCGAGGTATACCACCATGGGCGTCTTACCGGTCCCCCCGACCGTCAGATTCCCGACGGAGACGACCGGACATGAAAGACGGCAAGAGGCAAATATCCCTCGGCGGTAGCATTCGGCCCGTATCGCCATGGCCCCGCCGTATACCGCCGCCGCCGCACCCAGAAGCGATTCGACCGACAACCATCGGTCCGGCCCCGGATCGACCATTGCCGCCTCGAATCGTTTGCGCAATCTGCCGATTCCCATGATGCTCCTGTTTGCCAGACTGGATTACCCTTTTTCAGGGGGCGCTTTGCACCGTGATCGCACCGAACAGGGCGAATACGAAGTTGGCCGCCCACGCCGCAACGATGGGCGGAAGAATTTCTCCGCGTCCCAGGGAAATGCAGAAGCTGTGAAGGATCCAGTACATGAAGGCCGCGCCGATGCCGGCGGTGACGGCCCCGGGAAGATTTTGACCGGTCCATCGGCCCGCTGCGATGCCGAGCCCCACCGCTCCCATGATCAGGCAGACGAAAGGAAAGGCGATCTTGGCATGCAGGTCCACCCGATAGGCACTGGCATCGTAGCCTTCGGATTCGATCTTTTCGATGTACGCGGAAAGCTCCCGGTAGCTCATTTCATCGGATTTTTTCACCACCCGGCGCAGGTCTTCCGGGACGATGTCCAGCACGACGGTCTGCTCCGGCAGGTTTTGAACCGAATACTTCCTGCTTTCCGGGTCGAGGCGCTGTTCCAGGACGCCGGAAAGCACCCATCGCCCCTGCCGGTAGAGTCCTTTTTTGGCATCGATTCTTCGCAGCAGACGGAAATCGCCGTCGAACTCATTGAGGGCCACCCCGTAGATCGCCGACCTGGCAGGTTCGTAATATTGGATATAGAGGATCTCATTTTCGCTCTTGATCCAGATGTTCTTCTCCGTCGAGGAAAGCACCTCTTTTTGGCGGATTTCCATGTTTTTGATCTGGTTGGCCCGGCCCATGGCAATGGGGGCCACGGTTTCGGAAATAAAAAACATGGCGGCCGCCGAAAACGCGCTGAAAAATAACACCGGTCGAAGCAGCTGATAGATGCTGACCCCCCCGCTGCGAAGCGCCACCAGTTCGTTTCTTCTGGCCATGATCCCAAAGACCACCAGGACAGACAGCAAAATCCCTACAGGGATGAATAGCACCACCATAAAAGGGGTCTTCAGCAGCACGAACTCCATGGCCCGGAACATGGGAATGCCCGCTCTGATGAATTGATGCATCCTTCCCAGAAAATCGATGGCGACAAACAGCGTGAGCACCAGCACGAGAACCGCCATAAAGTACAGCAGCATCTCCCGGATCAGGTATCGATGCAGGACTTTCACAGCCCCTCCCCGATGCTTTTTCGGCGGGGAAATCCTTTCCAGCGCCTGATTACCTGCAAAACGGCCATCAACAGCGAGTCGACTCTGACCGGCCGCTCCCGGGCAGTGCGAACCAGCAAAAAAACCCCGATGGCGCCCATGACAACATTGGGCAGCCACATCGCCAGGGCGGGCGGGTAGACGCCGGATTCGGCAAATGCCCATCCCATGATGAGCATGATGTAGTAAAGGGTGAAAAACATCAGGCCGAACAACAGTCCGATGGCGCGCCGGCCTTCCATGGGCTGGAGGCCTAATGAAACGGCCAGCAGCCCCAGGGCGAAACAGGCAAACGGAAGGGAGAACCGCTCATGAAGCTCGATGAGTGTCTTGTAGTACCGCTTGTCTTTCTCCGGGCTCTGCCGAACATACTGAAGCAGTTCGGACACGGTCATCTCCTCTTCGTCCGGCGCCGAACCGGCCAGATTACTGGCCGCCGATTTCAGATCGAGCGTAAAGTCGTAGATGTCGAAGCGGAGAAAATGAACGGCCTGCCCGACCAGGTCGGCGTGGTGGATCGTTCCGTCGAACAGCCGAAGCTGGGCCGAGCTTCCGTCTTCGGAGCGGAACAGCCGGCCTTCCGGAGCGACGATGGTACTCACCATCCCGGTTTTTCGGCGGTCCTCGATGAAGACGTCCACCAGCTTGCGGTTTTTCAGATCGACCCGGTTGATGTAGAGCATCATTCCCGGGACGCTCTCGTTGAAGGTGCGCTCCTTGAGGACCACATCCACATGCCGGGCGCCGACCTCGGCCAGGGTTTTTTTAAATGCGGTCTTGCCCCACGGCAGGGCCAGAATCGACACCGCCCCGGTGGCGAAAAATCCGAGCAGGCAGAAAACCAGCGCCGGCGGCAGCAGCCGGTAGATGCTCACCCCGCCGGCCTTCAGGGCGATGATTTCATTGTCGCTGCTCAGCCGCAAAAATGCCAGAAGCACCCCCATCATGACCGCCATCGGAATGACGAACTCCAGAAAGTACGGCACGGAGTAAAACAGCATGATCAATACCGTCCCCATGCCGATGCGGTAGTTGACGATCAGATTGGTCAGATCGAGCAGGCTGGACATCAAAAAGATAAAAGTGAAGAACACCAGCGTGACCCCGAAGGGGGGGATCATCTCGAAAAACAAGTAGCGGCTGATGATAGACGGTCTCTTCACGGCTTCCTCCGGCCGGGGCAACGAATGCCGGCCGGCCTTTTCCTGCCCGGTGATCTTACCGGTCCGGCAAAGTTACAGAGATCATTGAAACAAGTCAACACCGCCCGGCTTCGGGCCAGGCGGAATCCCCCCTCACCCGGCCCCCGGTCTTGTATTCGATGCAGACCGAACATATTATAGTGGGTACGTTATTTACTCAATTTTCGGGTTTCGCCTCCGGTGGAGCGAAATGGGTGATTTGATGGCGGTATACGTTGTCCGAGCGCCTTTGGGGCGAGTTCGTATACCGGCAGCAAATTATTCATTTTGCGGCATCTTGAATCCGGAAAGTTGAGTTTCAAGCTTCAGGAAATTGTCAATGTCCCTTTTCAAACCGTTTAAAAAAGCGACCCTGACCGGTCTTTCCAAGACCTGCGGCTGAGCGGCCAAAATCGACCCGGTCGGGCTCGGCAAACTTTTGGCAAATCTTGCGCAGATCCAAGACCCGAACCTGCTGGTCGGATTCGACACCAGCGACGATGCGGGCGTGTATCGGCTCACCGACGAGATCGCGGTCGTTACCACCGCCGACTTCATCACGCCGCCGGTGGACGATCCGTATCGATTTGGAGAAATCGCGGCGGCCAACGCCCTGGGCGACGTATACGCCATGGGGGGCCGGCCGATCGCCTGCCTGAACCTGGTCTGTTTTCCCTCCCGAAAGCTTCCGGCCGAGATGCTGGAGCAGATCGTGGCCGGCGCCCTGGGCAAGATCGCCGAAGCAGGGGCCGTACTGGCCGGCGGGCACTCCGTAGAAGACGACGAGCCCAAATTCGGCCTTGCGGTCACCGGGGTTGTGCATCCGCAAAGAGTATGGAAAAACCGTGGGGCGCAGCCCGGGGATGTGCTGGTCCTGACCAAACCGATCGGAAGCGGCGTGCTGTTCAATGCGAACCTGAAGGGCTGGGTATCGAACCAAGACCTGGAGAAGTGCCTTCAGATCGTCTCCACCCTCAACCGAGGGGCGGCAGAGGTTCTCGCGGCAAACACGGTGAACGCCGCAACCGATGTCACCGGTTTCGGGCTGGCCGGCCACGCCTTCGAGATGGCAAAGGCCTCCCGGGTGTGCCTGGAGATCGATATCGGCGCCGTTCCGGTCATGGACGGCGCCCTAAAGATGTACCGAAGGGGGGTAAGCACCGGGTCAAACGAGTTCAACCGCCGTCTCGTGGCGGCGGACACCGTTTTTTCCCGCAGGCTGGCCCACTGGCACGAACAACTTTTCTACGATCCGCAGACCAGCGGGGGGCTGCTCGTTTCGATCCCAGAGGATGGGTTTCAGGAGCGCCTCGACGCCCTTCATGACGCCGGGGTCGTCCATGCCGCCAAAATCGGCCGGGTCAGCGCCCGCAGGGAAGGACCCTTTCTATCTTTCCGGTAGAAGTGGTTTCAAAACCCCGTCTCGCATCGAATTTTACTTTACAAAGGATTTTAGCCTAAATTTGTTTTCCCCCCGCTGGAAACAGCGGGGGGAAAACAAATTTAAAGGCGGGTGCGGTTGAACACGGCCTCGGGCATGCACCGGATGATCAGCATGATCCATCGCCAGAACCCCGGTGCATAGACCACCGGCCGCTTCTTCTTCCAGCCCCGGTAGATCGCCTCGGCCGCGGCTTCCGGCTCGACGACCAGCCGCTGGGGCAGATCCAGGTTCTCGGTCATCTTCGTCCGGACAAAGCCGGGCAGCACGGTCATGACGTGAACGCCGCGCCGGAAAAGGCGGTGGCGGAGTCCTGCCAGAAAGACATGGAGCCCGGCCTTTGCCGAACCATAGATGTAGTTGGACTGCCGCCCCCGAAGCCCCGCCGCCGAACCGATTCCGATGATGAAACCGTGGCCCCGGGCCTCGAAATCCGCGGCAATCACGCTCAAAATGCCCGCCGCCGCGGTAAAGTTGCTCTCGATGATCCTGCGGGCGAGCAGGGTGTCTTTTTGAGCGGCGGCCCGGTCGGCGAACTCCCCGAATGCCAGCATCACGCCGTCCGGCTTGGGATCGAGAGCCGCATAAAAGCCCGCGTGGGCATCAAAATCGCAGGCGTCGAAAAAAACGGCCTCGGCACGCACGCCGGTGCGCACGGAAACGTCACGGGCTTTTTTTTCCAGCCGCTGCATGTCCCTGGAGGCCAGCACCAGCTCGGCCCGCTCCCGGCCGGCAAACAGGCGGGCCAGCGCATGGGCGATGTCCGAATTTGCACCCAACACCAGCAGTCTCATGGTCAGATCCTCATCCGTTTGGATTGAAGCGATCGAAACTTGTCGTCCAGCCCCATCTGTTGTCGAAGGGCGCGAAATTTCTCCCATCGCGGGTAGCCGGCGCGAAAGACCGCCGCCTTCATCCGCACGTCTTTGGCCAGGTAAAGCCGGCCGCCATGGTCGACGACCACCCGGTCCAGTTCGTCGAGAAACGGAAACAGCCGCCGTTCGATTTTGAAGTCCAGGGCCAGGGTGTATCCTTCCATGGGAAACGAAAGCAGGTTGCCGTTTTCCGGCCCGAAGAGCTTGAGCACCCCCAGAAACGAGCCGAGGCCGGCCTCGGCGATCCGTCCCAGGATCTGCTTGAGCCCGTCTGCCGACGACGCCTTGGGCAGCACGAGCTGGTATTGGGTAAAGCCCCGCCGACCGTATATCAGGTTCCACCGCCCGATCCGGTCCAGTGGATAGAAAAACCGGTCCAGGGAAGTGAGCCGTCCTTCTGCCCGGTCCGGAAACGACCCGTAGTAGCGCCGGTTGAACAGGGCCACCGAATGACGGTTCAGCAAAAAGCCGGGCAGGGCGGCCGGAAGGGTGACAAGCGGCGGCGCCGGAAGAGCGAGTCTTCCGGATTCTGCGTGTTCGCCCAGCATCAGCACCGACCGGCCGATATCGGCTCCCTTTGCCAGACAGTCGATCCAGGCGACCGAATAGCTGATCTTAGCGCCGGCTTCGAAAGCGTCGAAGACCTCGGCCAGGTTCCGGCACTTGACCACCGTCTCCCGGATGAAGGCGCTTTTAACGCGCTTCAGGTTCAGGACCACATCGAGAATCACGCCGGTCAGACCCATGCCGCCGCAGGTGGCGTAAAACAGCCCGGCATTTTGATTCCGGCTGCACGTGCGCGTGGACCCGTCTGCCAGCATCAGGGTAAAGGACGCCACGCAGCTGCTGAAGCAGCCGGCCTTGTGGTGGTTTTTGCCGTGCACGTCGCCGGCCACGGCCCCGCCGACGGAAATAAACCGGGTCCCCGGGGTCACGGAAAGAAACCAGCCCCGGGGCAGGAAGGCGTCGATGATCTCGGCCAGACGGACCCCGCTTTCGCAGTGAAGGCGGCCGGTTGCCGGATCGAACGCAAGGAATTTGTCGAAGCGCCGACTGGACACGACCCGATCGGCCAGGGCCGAATCTCCATAGCTGCGGCCCATGCCGAAGGGGATCAGCGCACCGGGACCTTCCAAGGCCGCTTTGAGCTCCTTTTCGGTCTCGAAGCTTTCGCTCCGGGCTTCGACAACCGGATATCTGCCCCAGCCGGAAAGTTTCACGTCGCAGGTTCCAAGTTCCAGGTTCAGGGTTCAGAGGTTCAGGTTCAGAACCAGAGGTTCAGGGTTCAACGGTTCAGGGTTCAGCATCGAATTACAGCTCAACTTTCGGAATTCGTCATACCGCGAAATGGATCATTTGCTGCCGGGCCATGGGCCAACGCAGCGTCTCGGGCTTACCGATACCCCGGAAAATACCGCTCGTAGAAAAAGCAGTCTCCCACGGGAAGATAATCGGGGATGTCGTAGCAGTCTTTCAATATCTTTGCCAGGTGCCGGCGGCGATATGGCTCGAACCGAAACCCGGTGCCGCGCGCGAGCCAATACTGCGCGCCTTTCACGGTCAGGGTCTCGATGCTCAGCCGGGTAAAATAGGCCCGGTATTGGTCGACCTTTTCCGGAGTGAACCGGCGGTTGGACAGCACGAGAAAATCCCGCCCGTCCAGGGTTCGAAAATCGGTCACCTTATCGTCGTTGCGGCCGCTTCGGCCTTTGTCTGCAAACACCGCAAAATGGCGCCCGCTGTGGTAGGCCATGAGCGATGCGGTGGAATAGCCCGGCGTGGCCAGCACATACCGGTCTCCCATGGCGGCAAGACGCCGGTAGACCTCGTCGCCGTGAAAGGCCATGACGATATGGCCGTAATAGTGCTGCGCCTTTTTCCCTGCCAGGGGAACGTCGGGCCAGCGGGAAATCGGCAGCAGCAGCACGGCGCAGATGATCGCCACGTGCGCCGCGCTGAACAGCATCGACCAGCGCACGATCCGACGGAGGGATTCTACGGGAAGATAGACGAGCAGCAAAAATACGAACGGATAAAAGGAAAGCGTCCAATGGAGCCCGGCATTGAAAAAGGAAAGCAGGCCGAGCAGGGCAAGGGGAACGGCGGAAAGAAGGAAAAAGGGGTTTTTGTCCCGGCGAATGCCGGAGGCCATCGCGCGGCCGTGGCGCACCATGAAATAAGCCGCCCAGGGCGTTACCAGATAGAGCTGGGACAGGACAAATTCACCGAAGCCGGCAAATGAAATCTCCTGCTCTTTGTTCCGGTTGATCACATTGAACATGAGGTTGCGCCAGCAGTCGTTGTAATTCCAGTACAAATTCAACAGAATCAGGGGCGCGGCCCCTGCGGCCATCAAGGCACCCCAGCGCAGGAGCCGGTCGCGTCGGTAAAGAAGCACCCATGCCAGCAGCCCCGGAATCGGCAAAACGGCAAAATACTTGCTCAGCACCGCCAGGCCCAAAAATATCCCCGCCAGGAAAATCGGCAGCGACCGATCCCGGATCACCCCCCGGGCAAAGCTCGCTCCACACAAAAAAGTAAACAAAAACAGTGGTGTATCGGTTGTAATCGGGATAAAGAGCACGTGCAGCGGGGCCGCCAGATAAACGAGGGAGAGCAGGCGGGCTTTTTCCGGCTCTTTGGACAGCCGACCGGCGATAAGTTTGATGCCCAGAGCGACGATGATCCCTGTCACCACGGCGATCAGCCGGAAAAAAAAGATGTGCCGGCCAAGGGGAAGAAACAGGTGGATCAGCCATCCTGTCATGGGGGGATGGTCGTAGTAGTTGACATCGAGATTTACGGCCCAGGTGTAAAAATAGGCTTCATCGGAGGTAATGGGCACCCACCATGCCAGAAGGAGCTGGACGGCGACGATGCCGGCAAATATTTTCCCGTAGTGTTTGGTCATTTGATCGTGTTTCGCGCTGCTGGGACGCTGGGAAGCTGGTAAGCGCTGATCATTCTCTTCGGAGAATGCCGGCTTTTTCACTTCCCACTTCTGCCCGGCCTCACGGCATCCGAGCTGTGGATTCGCGATTCATGTGCGGCGGCAATGAGGATACCGGTATGGTGGGTTCCGCCTTATAGCGGCTTCCGCCCACAATCCGGCATCCAAACATCCCGGCCCCCAGCCTTC
>CAYPFH010000128.1:0-5169 GCA_964409825.1 uncultured Desulfobacterales bacterium
GGGGGCGGCCGCGTGCGCCTGCATGAGAACGGCTTCGGCCTCTTCGAATCGGCCCTGGTGGATCAGGGTTCCGGAAAGCCCCCAGAAGGCGCGCAGCTCTTCCGGCGATGCCTCGATAGCCGCCCTGAATCCGGCTTCGGCCTCCTTCCAGTCCTTGTCCATTGCGAGCAGCCGGGCATGAAGCAACAGCGCCTCCGGCTCACCCGGCCGGACGGCGAGGACGCGGCCGATCTTTTCCCCTGCACCGGCGGCGTCGTTTTCGAGCATGTCGAAAAAAGCCAGCTTCAGCAGTGCGCCGCTGTTGGTTTCATCCAGTTCCAGCACCCTGCGGAAGCTTTCCTTGGCCCGGTCGATCCTGCCGAGCCGCATCTGCGTGTTTGCCAGGGCCATGAGGGCGGCGACCGAGCGGTCGTCCGCCTCGACGGCTTGGCTGAACGCTTTTTCGGCCCGGCTGAAATCCCCGCTTTCAAAATGGGTTCTGCCGTCCTCGAACAACCGGACCGGCTCGGACCGCCCCAGCCGATCGACGAGGATCCAAACGACGCCGACGACAAAGAAGACAAAAGAGAGCGAAAAAAGGAGAATGCGGGAGTTTAGGTATTTTTTGATTTTACTCATGATATCTTTTGAAAAATCAACGGAACGCCAGGGCCGCCGTTTCCTACAAAAAGCCTTCGGCCGATTTGAAGCTTTCCGTTGGGGTATCCTTTCGTCAAACCTTGAATTCGGGAACCTTGAACCCAGCGCGGCCGGCGGCCGCGCTGTCTCCTGTTTTATTCGAATCTCCCAATCGTCACTTCGTGCGCAATCTCCTCTAGCGCCTCTCCGATCAGCCGGCTTTCCCTCACCAGGAACGGAGTGATTTTTTGCCGGCCGGTTGTCGGCTTCAGTTCGAACTTGAGCGTGCAAATCGGCAGCATTTCGGCCCCGACACCCTTTGCGCCGGCCATGGAGACGACCAGAATGCCGGCCACCTTGTCGTTCACCATGTGAAGAAAAGACCGCACTTCGGAAGCCTTGATGAATTTCGAGAATTTCAGGCGATCCTGGTCGTACCAGACCACCATCTTCAAGCCGCAAAGGTCGTCGACGTTCTGTATGACGACCGGCACCTGCACCGATCCGTTCGGAAAGATTTTGGCATCCTCAATCCGCAGTTCGGCAGCTCCGGCCGACGCCGACATGGCGAGAATGCCGGCAACGATCCAGGCCCATGCGGTCGGACGGGCTAGCGTGCGGAAACTTCGCATGGTGAGAATAGAATCCAGCTTGCCGGTTCAAAGCTTTGAAGGAGCAAAGCCTGGTCTCCTGACTCCTTCTCTATATTTTCTGATTCAGCACAAACCCCAAAAACTTCTCCTTGGGAATGAGTTCGAGCGCCCTTTGCACGTCCTGCAACGGCGTCTTTCCGGCTTCGACCACAATCAGGACGCAGTCCACCAAAGGAGTGAACGCGATGGCATCCGATCGTGACAGCAGCGGGGGCATATCGAAGAAAATGTAGCGGTTGTCGTACCGGGCCTTCATTTCGGCCACCAGGCTCTTCATCCGGGGAGACCCCAGCAGTTCGGTGCTGTCGTGAATGCTCCGGCCGCCCGAGATCAGCGTCAGCTTTTCGATTCCGGGCCATATGATGAGATCCTTCAGCGAGCGGTCGTAAAGAATGTAGTCGATCAGCCCGACATCGCTTTCAATGCCCATGTAACGACGAACCGTCTGGTGTTTGAGATCGCAGTCCACCAGCAGAACGGTGTGGTCGTAGTCTTTTGCAAACGTCAGGGAAAGATTGATGGCGGTAAGGGTCTTTCCCTCCCCGGGATTGGCGCTGGTGACCATCACGGTGTTCCAGCCCTTGTATTGGGTCCGCTGCTGGATCTGGGTTCTGAGCACCTTGTAAAGGTCGTTCTCCGGGGCTTCCGGGGACATGCAGATGCAGCGGTTGCCGCGCAGCTTTTCCGGATAGATATTCGCACACTTCGATTCGGTGTACCGGGGGGATCGCCATCCCCGCGCCGAATTTTCCATTTCGAACGTGGACTCGTCCCGCTCCGGAACGGCATAGGAAAAACCCTTTCGGGACTTTTTGATTCTTTCGAGCGTCTTTTTGATGTTCATGTGGAATACGGTTGGTTGGTTTTTGGGTTGAATGGGTTGAGCTGGTCCAATTGGTTAAAAAATCATCGTCCTGTCGATTTTTCGGAAGAATTTTGCCCAAAAGATATCCAGATCCATCACAAAATAGTGAAAGATGACGATGCCGACACAAATGGCCACGACGGCGCCTAACCCCCAGGCGGCTTTTCGAAATCGCCGGCGGGCAATGTCCTCACGGGTAACGATCAGCGGAATGCTGGCCAAAACGGGCAGGTGGGTCGCACGGGTAAGGGCTTCGGGATTTCTCACCGAATGGTCGGAAAACTCTTTCAGGGCGGCGGTGCCCACACCGGCGCCGATTCCGAGCACGACCCCGATGAGCAGAATCGCCAGCCGGTTCGGTTTGAAGGGCTTTTCCGGCAGCCGGGCCGGGTCGATCAGTATAAACCGCTCGCCTTTCTGGTCCTGCTCCAGCCCTTGGGAGACGCGGGCCTCCATCAGCTTCTGCATCAGTTCGTTGAACTGGGTCTGCGTGTTTGAGCGTTCCAGGAAGAGGCCGTTGTATTCCTGCTCCACGTTCGGGGCAGCCATGATCCGCTTGCGGTATTTTTCGCTCTCTGCCCGAAGCTGTTCGATCTGCTTGCTGACCGATTCAATTTCCACCCGGGTGCTGGCCAACTGGGAGGATGTGGTGATGTAGACCGGGTTTTCGGGAGCGGCCGACAATTCGATGGACAGGTCGCCTCTTTCTGCTTTGATTTTCTGTTCGAGCCGCTCGATTTCGGCCCGGGTCTTGACCACGTCCGGGTGCAGTTCGGAAAACCGGCTTTCCATATGCACAAGCTGGACTTGCAGCTCTTCGAGCCTCATCCGGTCGGGCTTTTCCTTTTCCTGCGGGATGCTGGCAAGCTGCGTCTCCAGAAAGCCTTCCCGCTCCTTCAGTCCGCGAAGCGTCTCCTCCAGCCGTTGAATGCTCTGCTCGATGTTGTTGAGCGTCTGGAGGTTGACGTTCATCAGCTCGGGAAGCTCATGGATGTGCCTTTCCTTGAACCGGGCGATCTTTTCCTCGATTGCGGCAAGATCGCGCTTCACTCTCTGCATCTCGTCATCGAGAAACTCGGAGGTTTCCACCGCCTGCCGTTCGCGGACCTTGAGGTTTTCCTCCAGGAAGAGCGACGTCAGCACGTTTGCGACCTTTTGAACCGTGGCGGCATCCTTTCCCTCGTAGGAAAGCGTAAAGGCGATGGTGGCGACCATGGGCCTTCCGGTTCTCTTGTCCACCGTTTCTACGCTGATGGTATCGAGTTTGGTGTCCTCGCGCATCTTTCCGATCACTTCTTCGGTGGTCCATTTTTGGCGCAGATCCCGGTACAGGTCGAACCGGTTGACGATCTCCAGGAGTCGGGTGCTGCTCATGATCCGCTGGTTGATCTGCTGGAGGCGCTGTTCCACAAAGCTCGTCACGGTGGCCTGCACCATTTCCAGCGGGATTTCCTGGTCTTCGATGAGGATCGTGGCGCTGGAGCGGTAAACCGACGGAAGAAGAAACGCCACCGCTCCGGCCGCCATGAAAACGAAGACCGCCGGAAGAACAAGGCTCCACTTCCTCCGCCTGAGGATATCGAAATAGTCGGTCAGGGTCATCTCACCCTGCTGCATGGAGGCTCCTTGAAAGGGTTTGAAGGTTGAAACGTTGACAGTCTCATAAAAAGTCCGAAAGACACCCCTGTCATTCCGAGGAGCTTGCGACGAGGAATCTCAAATACAAAGAATCATACATAAAATCCTGCCGCCGCCTATCGAATCGGTCTTCAGCGGCGGCGCCGCGATCGATAATTCTGCGCCGGCGTATTTATTCCAATAGATTCCAGCCCGCCCGCACCCCGCCATAGATCAGGCTCCGGGTCGACTGCGTGCCGGCGATTCGGTCCTCCTGCCAGGAATACCGGTACAGCGCCTCCAGGTACAGGTCCGGACCGATGTCGTACCGGAGCCGGGGGGTCACGTTAAAGGTCTGCTGGTCTGTGTCCCGCTCCAGCAGTTCTTCTCTGTCCGCTTTGTTGATGAAGTAGCTCAGCGCCAGGTTTCCATGCAGTTCGTAGGTAAACCGGCGCCGGACATCCATCGCGAAGCTGGTTCTGGCAGTAGCTCCGACATCGCCGCTCGGCGAACCGATGTCGTGGCGGGCCCGCACCGCCATGTCTGTTCTTTCCCCCTGGTAGCTGAGCTCCAGGGTCCCGATGCCGCTCCAGGTGTCGGTGGTGCGATCGGCGGACAGGGTTTGGTCAAAACCCGGAAAAAAAGGAAATGCATCGGTTCGAACGGTGTTTTCTTCGGTATTGACATACCCGGCTCCGGCATCGAACAGCAGACTGTATGTCTCGCTGAGCCGGTGCTGAACGCCGACGGTCAGACTGTAGTAGTCGGTGGTTGTGTCTTGGGAGATGCTTGTGTCCTGGGTGGTCGGAATGGGGGGAAACGGTGGAAAAGGAATCAGCACGGTTCCCGTAAAGGACTGCTCGGCGCTGTACTCGTAATGGGAATAGCCGGCGTTGAAGCGGCCCCAGGTATTCGGAAACCATGATTCCAGCGAGCGGACCAGCCCCAGGTTCACACTGTGGGCGACGCTGTCGTTCAGGGACGGATTTTCCCAGTCCGTATCGTAAAAGCTGTAGGAAAACGTGGTGCGCATCAATTCGGTCAGCTCATATTCGCCGGAGCCGGAAGCCGAAAACCGCCTGCGCTCTTCGATGCCGAGCAAAATTCCGGTGGTTTCGATGTCCCGGTCGGGCCTTGAGTCTTCAAGATAGCCGATGTCGCCGGCAACGGAAAGCCTCGGGGAAAGACGGTAGCGAACATTTCCGAACACTTCGTAGTCGGTTTGCTCCAGTTCACTGTTGTCGCTGTACCACCGCTTTTCCAGGCCGCCGAAGAGCCGGGCATCGAGCCGTTCGGTCCGCCCGGCCAACTCCAGCCCCGGCGATACCGTGGTAACGGCGTCGTGGACTTCATCGGATGATGTAAAAAAGATGTTGTCGTTGTATTCCTGCCTCACCCCGACCGACGGCGCCACCT
>CAYPFH010000128.1:5269-10231 GCA_964409825.1 uncultured Desulfobacterales bacterium
ACCACGATCACGTCCCCCCGCTCCAGCAGGATGTTTTGTGCGATGTTCTCCCCTTCGGAGACCGCTTGATAATCGAACTCGAAGGTCTCCGTCTCCTTTCCGTTTTGCCGGTAGATCCGGATCTCTTTTTTCTTGGCAAACGGATTGAGCCCGCCGGCCATGGAAAGGGCCTGGAGCACATTGACATTCTGGTGGATCGGGAAATGGCCCGGCCGGTTCACCCGGCCGATCACATACACCAGCATGGAATTGACCTGCTGGACGGACACGTGAAGAACCGGCTCGGGGACATAGCGAGAAATCATCGATTCGATCTGGTGATGCACCTGCTCCACGGTCTTGCCTGCCGCTTCGATTTTACCGATCAGCGGAAAGAAAATCCGGCCGTCCGGCATCACCGTCACCAATCGTGTAAGGGCTTCGTCTTTCCAGAGCGAGATCTCTAAAACATCTCCCGAACCGATCCGGTATCCGTCCGTTGCATTCGGATCGAAACGCTGCCGAGCTGCCTGCGGCTGGTTTTCCGGGCCGGCTGAGGAAATTGCCTCTTTGGACGCCTTTTCGGCGTCCGCCAAGATCTCGCTGGGCTGTTTTCCGGAATCCGGGTCGAAATGCTTTTCGGATTCTGCGGCTTCGTCCCTTTCCGGAACGCCGGAAACAGGGGCACTTTCCGGCAAAGGCGGTTCGAAGCCGATCCCGCTGTCGGACTGATCGTTCTCCCGGTAGACTTCCTGCGCGCTTTCTTTCGATAGCCGGGCATCTTCGGCCCGGGTTTCTGCGCCGGCCGTGCTCATTTCTTCGACAAGCCGCGTGACCACCAGCGTTGAAATGTTCTGACGGCCCTTTTTGTCGATCCCGATCAATCGAATCCGATTTTCCCCGGGATCCAGCGGCACGAGCGGTATTTTCCATGTATCGGTTCCGATGGCGATGCCGGCGCCCCCTGCGGAGTTGGCCCAGCGCACCTCCCGAACCCCATCGGCGTCTGCCGCCGTTCCGGAAAGCCGGACGGAATGATCCGCTGTTTCATGGTGCGATTCGGATGTGGGCTGCAGCACGGCAACGTCCGGTCCGCTCGGATCGGCCGCTTTACCTGCGCTCAGCCGCACCTGTTCAATGTCGAAAAATACGCTTCCGGCGTTTCCCCAGCAGTACAGGGCAAACGCTCCTTCATGGAGGGTCGGATCCTGAACAGAAAACACAGGCCGGTCGTCTACGAGGATTTCGATCCGATCCTGCTCGGAGACGATGGACAGGCGGTAAACCCGCCCCTTTTCGTAGGGCACGTTATCGCTTGCCAAGACCGAAACCGCCCCTTTCCGGACCCGGTCGAGACGCCGAATGGAGCGCTGGCGGTCCCAGAAAAACCGGTAGTAGTTGTCCGGATCCCGGTAGCGGAACATGACGCCGACCGCGTCGTTGTCAAAGGAGAGCAGTTTGAGGCGGATTGCACCGTCCGCGGGCACTTGCTCCTTGTAAACAGCAAAGGTGCCGGGCCGAAGCGGATCGGGCAATGTTCCGCTGCCGCCGTAGATGTTGCTTTCCTGTCGAACTCCCTTGCCGGGAAAGCGCCATACAGAAGGCCCCTCCTTGTCCCCTTGGTCGACGATCCGCCAAGATTCGGCGCTCATCTTCAGGGGAGCAACGTCGGCGGCTTTTGCACTGTCATCGACGGCCGGACTTGCCAGCGAATGCCGGGCGCCCAACATCCCCGTACAAACAGCCGCCACGATCATCAACATCGTGTAAATCGAAGTCTTCTGCAGTGTGAACCATCCCATGTCGAATGCAGCGCCTTTGGATCGAGTGCGGGTTGCGGTCAGAAAACGCAAACGATGCCCTAACCGTGTTTGCATATCGTTAGGATTCCGTTAGATTGGTTGATGGGTTAGATTGGTTGGATTCGTTGAATGCGTTGGATCGTTGAGAGCGTAAGGTTCGTTCGGTCCGTTTCGCTCGAACCCCGTTCGAAGAAAGGAACGACAGCTCTGACCGCTCCGATACCTGACCGCTGATATCTGGCCTCTGTCCTCTGGTATGCCCTTCACGCATCCTTCCGGATGCCTTCTAAAATCTTCTCCGCCTCTTCCCTCCCCTCGAACTTCTCCTCCGATATCAGCGCCGTTTCCAGCTTCTCCACCGCCTCGATGGATCTGCCGGTTTTATACAATGCCATTCCCATGTGGTAGTTGAGCACGGCGCTATCGGGTGCACTTTCCAGGGCTTTTCCAATCAGCTCCGCCGCGCGATGGTAATCCCCTTTCTTGAAGTGGATCCAACCCAGGCTGTCGATGACGGCCGGGCGGTCGGGCTGAAGCTTGTGGGCGTGCTCGGCCAGTTCGAGCGCACGATCGAGCTCCTCTCGGCTGCCGGCATCTTCGGCGATCATGAACGCGAGGTTGTTGGCCGCCATCCAGACGTCGGGGTTGATGTCGAGCATCCGCTCGTAGACCGTTCCGGCCTTTCTCCTGTCGTCCGTGGCCAAGTAAAGGGCGCCCAGGGTGGCCAGGGCACGAAGGTTTTCCGGCGCGCTTTGCAGGGAGTCTTCGAGATTTTGGATCGCTTCGTCGGTCTTGCCCTGGGCGATGTAAAGCCGCGCCAGTTCGTTGTGCGCCACCTCCCAGGTGGGCTGAAGGGCGACGGCCTTTTTCAGCGCCTTTTCCGCCGCGCCAAAATCTTTCTGGGCTGCGCGGACCCGGCCGATCATGGCATAGGAAAGCGCGTCTTCCGGGTTTTTTTCCAGTCTTCTGGTGCAGACCGCAATCGCTTCGTCGTATTTTTTGAGGCTTCCCTTCACCTGGACCAGGGAGGTGGCCAGCAGATCCGAATCGGGGTTGACCGCAAGCCCTTTTTCAAGGATTTTTTCCGCCTGGTCCATTTTTTTCTGAACGGCATAAAGCCGCACCAGTCGAAGATAGCCGCCGGGCAGACCCGGGTCGGCTTCGACGATCTTTCGGTATTCGGCTTCCGCGCCCTTGTAGTCCTCCTGCGCGGCCAGCAGGTCGGCAAGGGAGGCCCGAATCTCCAAGTTGTTCGGGTTTTGCGCGAGGATTTCCCGAAGCTGCTTTTCTGCGAGGTCATACTCCTTGTTCACGGCATAGAATCGGGAAAGGGCGGTCCGCGCCTGCTCCGATCCCGGGTTGGCCTTGAGCGCGTTGACGAGAGTGTCTTTGACCAGCGCCATTTCACCATTTTGAAGGTGAGCATCCGCCAGGCGGAAATGGGCCGTCAGGTTCTCGGGCTGCTCTCCGACAACCGTTCGAAACTCGGAAACGGCATTGACGCTGTTGCCCTTGGCCATGAAAATGTTGCCCTTGATAAAATGGGCCTGGATGCTTTTCGGGTTTTCCGCCAGCACCTCGGCGATGTATCGATCCGCCGATTCGATGTCGCCGGTGGTCAGGTAAAAGGCGCCGAGCCGGGTCTTGGCCTCCAGCATCTGGGGGGCGGCCGGATCGTCGTTCAGGGCCAGGCAGTCGTTCAAGATTTTTTCCGTTCGTTCGTTTTCTCCGCGGGCCGAGTAGATCTCGCTGAGCGCAAACCGCAGCTTGAAGCTTTCCGACAGCGCCTTCAAACCCGCATTCAGCTCCCTTTCGGCTTCCGCGGCAAGGTTTTTCGATAAATAAAACCGGGCAACCGCCAGCCGCGTCTCGTCGTTGTTCGCGTCAACTTTGACGGCGTCGTTCAACAGGCTTTCGGCTTCCTGCCGGCGCTCAAGGCCCCAGAACAGGTTGGCCAGGTTAATCCGCTGGCCGATGTCCTCCGGGTGGAGTTCGACGATCTCCGTAAACATCGCCACCGCCTCGTCCGTCTTCTTCATTCCCAGCAGCAGTCTTCCCAGCAGCGCACGCAGCGCTGCCGAGTCCCGATTTTTTAAAATGCCCTCCTTCAGGATCTTTTCGGCCTTTTGCATTTCCTTGTTCTTGGAATATGCAACGGCCATCATGAGATACAGGTCCTGCCGGCTTTCGCCCTGCTCCTGCAGGAGCCGCAGAAGATTTAATGATTCCTCGGTTTTATTTTCCGCCAGCAGGAGCGATGCGTTCACCAGCAGCGCATCCGGGTTTTCCGGCTCCTTTTCGAGGACCATGTCGATCTTTTCGCGGGCCTGGTCGTGCTCCCCGGCCGCGATCAGGATCTTGGACAGATCGATTTGGGCCTCGATCATGTCCGGCTTCAGCGAAACCGCCTTATTCAGGCTTCCGTAGGCGCTTTTGAAGTTTTTTTCCTCGATGGCGATCTTGGCCAGGTAGTAGTAAGGTTCTGCGAATTTCGGGTCGATCTGGAGGGCGTTTCTGAATTCGAGCCGGGCCTTCACGTAGTCTTCCTTTTCAAACAACGCTTTTCCCTTTTCGAGGAACTTTGCTTTCTTTTCGTCCGGCCCGCTGCAGGCGGCAAGGGTAAGCGCGAGAAAAAACACCGTGAGCACGTATCCGATAGATCTAACGGCAGCCATTTTTACCTCCATTTTTTAAAACCTTGGGTTTTAAAAAATTCATTTAAAAACAAGGGTAAAAGTAATATTTGCTTGTGCATAACTTTAAATCAGTTTTCAGGTAGATCCGCTCAATAGAACCCGATCAGCCCCAAGACCCATACAACAGCGAGCACCATCACCGCAGGCAGAAACTGCGGGGGATCCAGCAGCACCCGCTTCCAAATCGATGCACCCTGTTGAAATCCGGCACCTGTTGGCTGGTTGCCCCGCGCAGCCGTGGCAAAGCCTGGTCCACTGACCTCTGTCTGCTGTTCTCTGCTTGCCGGGCGCAGCCTTGGCCTATCCTGGTCTTCTGTCCTCGGATGTTCCTCTCCTGTCTCCTGTCTCCTGCTTGCCGGATCGAAGCTCCGAAGGAGCCAAGCCTGGCCTGCTGTCTCCTGCTGCTTTTTTGAACCTGGAACCCTGAACCCTGAACCCTGAACCCTGAACCCGGAACCGCGAATTTTCCTGAGAAGCGCCACTTC
>CAYPFH010000129.1:0-10171 GCA_964409825.1 uncultured Desulfobacterales bacterium
GAACCCTGAACCCTGGAACCCCTGAACCCTGAACCCGGAACCCCTGAACCCCTGAACCTTCAACCCCGGAGACCCCATGGCCGACCGCTGGGAGCGGATGAAATTCAAGAACAACAAGGTCTGGGTGGCCGTGGACGCAGACGGACGGCCGGTGATCGCCGATGGACGCGCCCGCGTCCGCTATCGACGCGAAGATGAAGAAAGGGAGTACCGGGTCAGCCCCGCAAACCTTCGCTCCTTGGACGACCCGGCCCCGGAGCCTGTCCGCCCCCGGTCCAGACAGAAAACTCCGGCAGCAGAGAACCACATCCCGGAAAACGCGGTGGTGATCTATACCGACGGCGCCTCTTCCGGAAATCCGGGTCCTTCAGGAATCGGGGTCGTTTTGCGCTGGGGCCAACACGAACGGGAAATTTCGCGCCATATCGGAAAGGCAACCAACAACGTTGCAGAACTCGAAGCGATCCGCGCGGCGCTGGAGGCCGTAAAAAATCCGAAGCTGCCGGTCCGGATCTACACCGACAGCAATTATGCCTATGGCCTGCTGACATTGGGCTGGAAGGCCAAAAAAAACACCCGGCAGGTCGAAGAGATCCGGAGGCTGCTGGACTCTTTTGCCGACGTGCGAATCCTCAAGGTAAGGGGGCACGCAGGAGATCCCGGAAACGAACAAGCCGATCGGTTGGCGACTGCCGCAATCCGTAAAGGCGGAACTTGACCTACCCTCCGATCCGGAGCCCGAAGATCGAAACAAAAAAAACGCCCGGGGGCTTGGCCGACGGGCGTTTTTAATTTTTGTAAAATCGCACCAGCGATTTTATCAGGATTTTTCCGACTTCAGGCTTTCCACTTCTTTTTTCAGGTCTTCGATCTCTTTTTTGTATGTGTCCACATCCTCGCCGGCTTCTGCCGTGTCAAATGCGGTGTCATCTTTTTTCCATGTGTCTTTCAGTTCGTCAAAACCGAGGTAAAGCGCCAGCCCGCCGCCGAGCAGCAGCATGATCGGAATGGCACCGGCCAGAAGCTGCAAGAAAGGTTTCCACCATACCGAAAGCCCGATGATGCCCAAAACCGCAGCAATAGCCCCTCCAATTAACGTTTTCATAGCAAAATCTCCTCCTTTACCCGTATTGTTGAATATCGGTGACGGTATCTTGTTATCATCTCCGGCCGGCGCGGCTGGCCGTGACGAACGCCTATCCGGCAGACTACAAATTTAACTTGGAAATCGATGAAGAACGATAAGATAGCCCGCAACCCCCGTGACCCACATAACTTCGATAGCAAATACCACATCAAGGGGGGCAACGCAAGCCAATTTTTGCCGGAATCGGATCTGCCGACGGGCGGCAAGCCCGGCAATCCCCGCCATAAAAAGAAACAGATTGAAAAGCCGCCTGGCTTCTGATATTTAAATCGCTTGCGCGGTCTTATGTGAGAGTTTCGCCCCGCGAAACAAATACGAAAGAATGGCTCCCGAGCGAACCGCTTTCCGAGGTTCACAAGTCATGCCCCGGTTTTGCCGGAGGTCATGGCTTTTATTTTTTTCAAGATCGATGCGGCCGTCAAGATCCTTATCCGATTGGAAGCGCTTGAATTGTAGGCCGTGCTCCAGCCGATAGCCTCATGAAAGAAGATCCCCACAACACGCCTTCGGATGCCCGACCCGGAAAACTCTCCGCGTTTTTCCGCGGAGACGGCCACTACTACCCGTGCGTCCTTCCGGCAAGAATCGGTTTTCTGTTCGATCTTCTGCTGAAGCTCTTCTACCGCGGGATTCATGTCAACGATGCCCAGAGCGAGCGGATTCAACAGCTCAAGGAGCGGGGAATCGTCGTATACACCACCAAGTATAAGAGCGACTTCGAGTTCCTTTTCTATTATACGCGGTTTCGGCAGCTTCGCCTGCCCTTTCCGACCATCGGCTTCGATTACCGGTTTATCTTTCTTCAGCCGCTGCTTCATCTGGTCCGGATGTTCACCACCCACGCCGCGACGCTCTTTCGCCGCTTTTCTTTCCCGAATCCGTATCGAAACGGCTACCTTCATGACCAGCTCCTCGGGGGCCGGTCCGCCCTTTTGTCCCTCATCGAAAAAAAGGGGTTTTACCGCCGGTTCGTCAAGTCGGAAGTCGATCCGGTCCGGTTTTTGATCGAGCTGCAAAAAAAAGCCGGGCGGCCGGTGTTTCTCGTTCCAACCGCCATGTTTTTCAGCCGAAAGCCGAACCGCTCGATTCCCACGCTCATCGATATCCTCTTCGGGCCCGAAGAGCGACCCAAGCGGCTGCGCCGGTGGTTTACCCTATTGAAAAATCCGGGCGAAGTGTTTGCCGAGGCTTCAGAGCCGCTCAATCTCGCAGAAGCCCTGGCCTCTTTTGAACTTGCCGGGCTGTCTCCGGATGAACAGGCCCGGGAAATTCGACGAAAGCTGATCCTCCAGACCAACCGCCACCGGCAGAGCATCCTGGGACCGGTGCTTAAAACCCGCGAAGAACTCAAACAAAGCATCCTGACCGGCGAACGGCTCCAGGCGTTTATGAAAGATCACGCCAAATCCAAAAACATCGCCCTTCACACCGTCTACCGGAAGGCCAACAACCACCTGGAAGAAATCATGGCCAAATACAACATGGCCATGATCCGGGCCGGGGAGCTGGGCGTGCGATGGCTCATCCGCTGGATGTTCGAAGGGGTTTCCTACAGCCGCCAGGAGGTCGAACAGGTCAAGACGACGGCGCAAAAAGCGCCGCTGGTTTTCGTTCCCTGCCACAAGAGCCACATCGACTACCTGATCATTTCCTACATTCTGTTTCACAACCACATGCCCTGCCCCCTGATCGCCGCCGGCAAAAACCTCTCTTTCTGGCCCCTGGGGCCGTTTTTCCGAGGCGGCGGTGCGTTTTTCATCCGCCGCACCTTCCGGGGCGCGATCCTCTACGCCAAGGTGTTTGCCGAATACATCTTCCGCCTGCTCAAGGAAGGGTTCAACCTCGAATTCTTCATCGAGGGCGGACGCAGCCGCACCGGCAAGCTCATTCTGCCGAAGCTCGGTCTGCTGTCGATCATTCTCAATGCATACAAGGACGGGGCCTGCGAAGATCTGATATTCGTTCCGATTTTCATCGGCTATGACCGGGTGCTGGAAGAAAGCGCCTACCTGCACGAAATCGAAGGGGGTCAGAAAGAACCGGAGAACCTGCGGCAGGTTTTCAAGGCACGCAAGTTTCTCAAAAAGCGCTACGGCCGGATATATCTGAATTTTCACGAACCGCTGTCGCTCAACGAAATCCAATCGCAAATGGATCTGTCGCTCTCGAAGCTGGCGCCCAAGGATTTCAATGCGTTCACCCGCAATCTGGGGCACCGGATCATCCACGCGATCAACTCGGTGTCGGTGGTGACCCCGTATGCGCTGGTCGCCTCTGCCATTCTGGCCTGGCCCAAGGAACGGTTTTCTTACGAAGAGCTGTCAGATACCGTCTATACCTTCATGACCCACCTGACCACCCAGCAGGCGCGGCTTTCCGACACGCTGATCATGGACCACAAACGGGCGATGGAACAGGTGCTCGAGGCGTATATTCAGCGCAAATTCATCGAGCAGGTGGCCGGAGACAAGGAAACGGGGTTCGAAGACGCCGTATTCATGGTCAACGAAAACCGGCGCCCCCTGTTGGAATACTACAAGAACAACTGCATCGCGTTTTTTGTCCCGGCGGCCTATACCGCTATGGCGATTCTGCAGCTCGATGCCTTCCAATTTTCTGCCGCTGAGTTGCACGATTCTTACAGCTTCCTGCAAGATCTGTTTAAAAACGAATTCGCCTACGACGTTGAAAAGTCTCCGGAAACCTACGTACGCAAGAACCTCAAGACCCTGATCGACGATGCGATCGTCATCCCCCATCCCACCCTCCCGGACCGCTACAACGTCACTTCGGCGGGATTTCGGAAGCTGAAGCTTTTTGCCCGTTTCCTGAAGCCTTATCTAGAGTCCTACTGGGTGGTGCTCGATTTTTTCAGCGCCCACCCCCAGGGCGAAATCAACGCCAAAGACCGCATCAAACAGATTCAGTCTCTCGGAAACAAGATGTACAAGCGCCGGGAGATCGACCTGAAAGAGGCCCTGAGCAAAGTCAACTACAGCAACGCCGTCGATTACTTTCTCTACCGGAGCGTCCGCGGATCCGAAAACCGGGAAGAGATCGAGTACTACCGAGATTTGCTCGAACGCTACCGGGCGATCCTGGCCAAGTAAAAATGTGGCGAGATGGTTGCACCATCTCGCCGCATTTTTACCGGAAGCGGCTGACGCCGCTGATGAAAATCATAACACAAATGAATATAGATATCAGCAAAGCTCCAGATACCCCTCGGCCCACCTGTCCAGTGCTGGCTTGTTTCGCATAACCGCTTTCGTGAAATATCCGGAATAAAATGTTCTCACCGTTATACTAGAAATTTTTCGAAACGATGGCCCAGTTTAAGGCGATGATTCTGGCGGCGGGGCTGGCCACCCGGCTTCGCCCCTATACGGAACAAACCCCCAAGGCCCTGTTCCCGCTGGGAGGGCGGCCCCTGATCGACCGGCTCATCGACCGGCTGGCGACGGCCGGCTGCGAGGCGGTCATCGTCAACACCCACCACCTGGCCGATCGGCTCGAGGCTCATCTGGCATCTGCTCGATATCCGATTCCGGTTCATTTTCGAAGGGAGGACCGCATCCTGGGCACCGGCGGCGGCATCGCCAATGCGTCCGATTTTTTCGACCAGCACCCGTTTATGGTCGTCAACGCGGACATCGACACCGACATCGACCTGGCTGCCTTCTATCGGTTTCATCTCGGCCATTCGCATCCGGCTTCCCTCGCCTTGATCGACTTTGACAAGATCAACACGGTTTCGGCGACCGAAGACGGCCGCATCGTAGGGTTTGACCTGTCGGACCCGGCTCGGACAGCAGCAGAGCCCATCGTCATCGTCAGGCGCACCTTTACAGGCATCCAGGTCCTCGATCCGGCGGTGCCGGCCCTGATCGAACAAGGCCGGTTTTCGAGCATCATCGATCTTTACCGCCGGATGATCGCCGAAGGAACGACGGTCTCGGCCTATTTCGCCCAGGGACGATGGGCGGATCTGGGCACGCCGGGTAGATATCTGGATGCGGCCGCCCGGCATCTGGCCGTTGAAGCATTCGGCCGATCCGCTGCCGGCGGCGTTGCTTCCCGCATCGGTTTTTCTCCATTGGCCGGAGACGGCTCCCAGCGGCGCTGGTTCCGGGTATTGGACGGGGGAACCTCCCGAATCATGGTCTCCCACGGCATCCGCCGCGGCCAGGGGACCCGGGAGGTCGATTCGTTCGTCGACATCGGCCGCCACCTGGCATCGCGCCGGGTGCCGGTGCCGAAGATCTGCAGCTTCGACCGGTTTTCAGGCCTGGTATTCACCGAGGACCTCGGCGACCAGCACCTGCAGGCGGCGGTTGCAGAACGCCCGCTCCAAACCGTTCTTTTCCTCTACCGCCGGGTGATCGACGCCGCCATTCACATGGGCCTCAACGGAGCAGAGGGATTCGACCCGACATGGACATGGCAAAGCCCACGCTATGACCGCGATCTGATATTGGAAAAAGAATGCCGCTATTTTTGCGAAGCGTTCGTGGCCGGCCACCTCGGGAGGCAGGCTCCTTTCCGGGAGCTTGCGGCGGAGTTTTTCCTTCTCGCCGGCCGGATCGAAGAAAATGCCGTCGAAGGATTCATCCACAGAGACCTTCAGTCGCGGAACATCATGCTCAGAAACGACGAGATCTACTTTATCGATTTTCAAGGGGGACGGACAGGGCCCGTCCAGTACGATCTGGCCTCGCTGCTGATCGATCCATATGTGGAGCTGGCGTCCGAGTGCCGACGGGCGCTGACCGCATATGCCATGGATCGCTTGTCTGAATCGAGCGGAAAACCGCAAAGTCGATGCCTGGCCGGTTTTCGCTACTGCGCCCTGTCGCGGAACCTGCAGGTTTTAGGGGCCTTCGGCTTCTTGACGACCCTGGGAAAAAGCTGGTTTGAAGCCGCAATTCCCAATGCGGCGGCAAGCCTGAACCGGGTGCTGGCCGATCTTCCCGAAGAAGAGTTTCCGAAGCTAACGGCCCTGGCAAAAAAGTTGCGGGAGGACTTTGCCAGATCTGGAAGGAAAGGGGAATAAAATCGGTAGAGTCTTAAAGTGCCTAGAGTGCATAGAGTGATTAGAGTGCCTAGAGTAAAAAGGCCCGGTGTATATCGGAAATTTTTCAGTTTTTTTGTTCGGCCAAGTCGTGTCTGGTCAAAAGATGGAGCGAAGCGACACCACAACTCTAGGCACTCTAGTCACTCTATAAACTCTATGCACTCAATAATATCCAAGAACATCCAAAAAACGCCCTAAAAGAAAGGATCCCTCATGAAACCCATCCCCGTCATGGTAAACGGGCTGCCGGGCAGCATGGCCCTTGCCGTGGCCCGGCACATTCTGGCAGACAATCGATTTGAGCTGCTCCCCTGCTCCCTGACCGGACCGGAGATCACCGAAACAACGGCCGAGGTCGACGGCGTGGCGGTTACCCTGCTTGTTCCTGCCGGCCGAAGCCAAGCGCTCGAAGCCACGGGGCTGGACGCCGGCAAGATCATTTGCGTGGACTTTACCCATCCTTCCGCGGTCAACGAAAATGCCGCCTTTTACCGCGAAAAAGGGCTTTTCTTCGTGATGGGCACCACCGGCGGCAACCGGGAAAAGCTGGCCGAAACCGTCCGGTCTTCTTCCATATCGGCGGTGATCGCCCCGAACATGGCCAAACAGATCGTCGGGTTTCAGGCGATGATGGCCTATGCCGCCGAACACTTCCCCGGGCTGTTCGACGGCTACCGGCTTCGGGTCGTGGAAAGCCATCAGAACGGAAAGGCCGATACCAGCGGGACAGCCAAGGCGGTGGTGGACTCCTTCAACCGGCTCGGGGTCGATTTTTCCGTGGCGCAGATCGAAAAGGAGCGAAACCCGGAAGTGCAGAAGCGGGATTGGAAGATCCCCGAACAATACCTGTCCGGCCACGGCTGGCACACCTATTCTCTGGTTTCGCCGGACGGCACCGTGTTTTTCTCCTTCACCCACAACGTCAATGGAAGAAAGGTGTATGCGCGGGGCACCCTGGACGCCGTGGCCTTTCTGGCCGAAGAGCGGAAAAAGGGCCAAACCGGAAGGGTCTATTCGATGATCGAGGTGCTGAAGGGAGGATAGGCCTTTCTGACGAGATAAGCCTCAGGCAGCCATTGGAATTGAATCAACCAACCTTCAGGGATAAATTCGAAATCCGAAGCACGAAATTCGGATTTCGTGCTTTACAGTTGCCCTCTTCGGAAGGGTAGTTAATTTCGTTGCCCTTCACCAAGGCGATTCCTTTCGCACTTACATCTTCTGGATCATCTCCCTGACTTTTTCCAGGGCCTTGTCGATATTCTCCGGCTGCGATCCCCCGGCCTGGGCCATGTCGGGCCGGCCGCCGCCGCCGCCGCCCACTTCGGCCGCCGCCGCCTTGACCAGTTTGCCGGCATGCACCCGTCCGGTCAGGTCTTTGCTGACCACGGCAATGAGAAGGACCTTGGCGTCGGACGTCGCACCCAGGACTACCACCCCCGAACCGAGACGGTCCCGGTACCGGTCGGCCAGCTCCCGGAGTGCTGCCGGCGAGTCGGCCGCCACCTTCTGAACCAGCAGCGATATGCCGTTGACGGTTTCGGCCTCGCCGGTCGACTCCTCGGCGCGGATCTTCGCCAAATCCGCCTTGAGCCGTTCGATTTCCTTTTCCCGGGTCCGCTGTTCGGCCAGCAGCGCTTCGATCTTTTCGGGCAGCGCATCAGGACGGTCCTTGACCTTGCCTGCCGCTTCGGAAAGGAGCCGCGCGTTTTGCTGAACGTATTGAAGCGCGGCCTCTCCGGTCACCGCCTCGATCCTGCGCACCCCGGAGGCGATGCTCGACTCGGAGACGATCTTGAACAGGCCGATGTTTCCGGTCCGGCTCGTGTGGGTGCCGCCGCACAGCTCCTTTGAAAAATCGGCCAGGGAAACCACCCGCACCCGGTCTCCGTATTTTTCTTCGAACAGCGCCGTTGCCCCGCTGGAAAAAGCCGATTCCGCGTCCATCTCTTCGGTGCCGACGGGCACATTTTGCCGGATCCTTTGGTTGACGAACCGTTCGATCTGCTCGATCTGCTCGGCGGTCACCTGGGAAAAATGGGTAAAGTCGAACCGCAGCCGCTCCGGGGACACCATGGATCCGGCCTGCTTGACGTGGCTGCCGAGCACGCGGCGCAGCGCCGCGTGAAGAATGTGGGTGGCGGTGTGGTTCAGCGCCGTGGCAAAGCGCTTTTTCTCATCGACGGTGAGGGTGACCGTCTCGTTCTTTTGGATCGTGCCGGTGATCACCGTCCCTTTGTGGATGATCAGGCCCGTGGGGTCCTTGGCCGTGTCATGCACCGCCACCTCGAAATCCGGGCCGGTGATTTTGCCGCTGTCGCCGACCTGGCCGCCGGATTCTCCGTAAAAAGGCGTCTCTTCGGTGACGATTTCCACCGATGTGCCCGCACCGGCTTCTTCGACCTCTTTTCCGTCGACCACCAGCAAAACCGCCTTGGCGTCCATGGAAAGGGTGCCGTATCCGGCAAAATCGGACTTGAACCCCTCTGCCGACAGCCCCCGGTAAGCGTCGCTGATCCCGGAAAAAGCGGCCACCGAACGGGAGCGCTCCCGCTGCCGGGTCATGGCGGCATCGAAACCGTCCATGTCGATGGTCAGCTTCCGGTCCCGGGCCACGTCCCGAACGATGTCCACCGGAAACCCATAGGTATCGTACAGCTTGAAAACAATCTCGCCGGGGACTTCACTTTCGCCTTTGGCGTTCATCTCTTCCAAGGTGTCGTTCAGCAGCCGAAGGCCGTAGTCGAGCGTCTCTGAAAAACGCGCCTCTTCGTTTTTGATCACGCTGGTGATGAAGGCCGATGCATCCTTCAACTCGGGATAGGCCGGGTTCATGATGTCGAAAACCACCTTGGCCGTTTCGTGCAGAAAGGGACGGGTCAGGCCGATGTTCCGTCCGTAGCGGATCGCACGGCGCATGATCCGCCGAAGCACGTAGCCCCGCCCCTCGTTGGAGGGAAGCACGCCGTCGCTGATCAAAAAAGCCGCCGCCCGGCTGTGGTCCGCAATCACCTTCATGGCGACATCGGCCTGCTTCGATTCGCTTCGGGCCACCCCGGAGAGTTCCTCGGCCCTTTCCATGATCGGCAGGATCAAATCCGTATCGAAGTTGGTGGGAACATCCTGCAGGAGGGCGGCCATCCGCTCCAGCCCCAGGCCCGTGTCGATGCTCGGCTTGGGCAGCGGGGTCATCTTGCCCGAAGCATCCCGGTTGAACTGCATGAAGACCAGGTTCCAGATTTCCATGAACCGGTCGCATTCGCAGCCCAGGGTGCAGTCAGGCCGCCCGCATCCGTATGCCTCGCCGCGGTCGAGATGGATTTCGCTGCAGGGGCCGCAGGGGCCCGTGTCGCCCATGGCCCAGAAGTTGTCCTCCTCGCCGAACCGGACGATGCGGTCTTCCGGCACGCCGACCTGATTGCGCCAGATTTGCCCGGCCTCGTCGTCGTCTAAGTAGATGGACACCCAGAGACGGTCGGCGGGAAGGCCGTATCCGTTGGTCAGAAGATCCCAGCCGAACTCGATGGCCTTTTCCTTGAAGTAGTCGCCGAAGGAAAAATTGCCCAGCATTTCGAAAAAGGTGTGGTGCCGGGCCGTGTATCCGACGTTTTCCAAATCGTTGTGCTT
Organism: uncultured Desulfobacterales bacterium; assembly: GCA_964409825.1. Classification (GTDB taxonomy): domain Bacteria; phylum Desulfobacterota; class Desulfobacteria; order Desulfobacterales; family CAFBRK01; genus JAIPEL01. Next base: position 9,849 of record CAYPFH010000129.1, read on the forward strand.
TCCGCCGGCCCGAACGCATTTCTGGGATGTGGCGGCCCGCTGGTAGCTTCGTTTTTCTTCTCCCAGAAACACCCGCTTGAACTGCACCATGCCGGCGTTGGTAAACAGCAAGGTGGGATCGTCGGCGGGCACCAGAGAAGAACTTCGAACCACCTTGTGGGCGCGCTTCTGAAAGTAGTCAAGAAAAGCTTTTCGAACCTCGTTTCCTGTCATCGATCGCTCCTACTGGATACTGGATCCTGGATGCTGGATGCCGGTCTTCGCTCCTTCGGAGCTGCGCCCCGGCAAGCTGGATTCTGGTTGCTGGCCTTTTCCTTCTCGTA
>CAYPFH010000130.1:0-10137 GCA_964409825.1 uncultured Desulfobacterales bacterium
GCGGTTCATCCCCACGCCCGTGGGGAACGCACTTGCTGTATTCCACCGATATCAAATACTTTTTTTGAGGACCTCTTTTTTACCAAATTTTCCCACGTGTTTTCCCAAATTGTCAAAGAGCTTTTCCACCGCTTTCCTCGTTTTCTTTTGGAGGCATAAAAGAGACCAAGCGGAGGCCATCGTAGTCGATGGGAACCCTGCGGTTCTCTCCAAGTGTCTGGAAATCAAAACCGGATTCTGAATTGGTCGCCCACGCAATGGCAACGTTGCCGGTTTCAGCCAACGCCATTATCTGCTCCCAAATCATCTCCCGTATTCGCTTGGATACATCGCCAACATATACACCGGCCCGGATTTCAAGCAGCCAGATCGCCAATCGTCCCCGTAACCTCGGTGGAACATTTTCAGTCACCACCACCAGCATGCTCATTTCACTTGCTCCTGTGGCCTTCGTCTCCCTCTTTTTCCGGTTCCGGGATGGCGGGCGGCTGTGCGTCCGGTGGCGGCGGGGGCGGATCAATTCCGCCGGCCGCCAGAATTTCCTCGATTGAAGGGATGATTTTTTTCAGCAGCCGCGTCTGGCGAAAAATATCCCGGCAGGCAATTCTTACTTCCCGATCAGGTTGAGGAGGGTTTTTGGCTGCGATTTGAAATGCCAAAGGTACCACGGTGTCGAATTTGAAAATGTCGGCGATGTCATAAACGAATGACAAGGGTTTCCCGGAATGGAGAAATCCGACCGCCGGGGCATAACCGGCAGCCAGGATCGCCGCCTCTGTAACACCGTATAGGCATGAGGTAGCCGCACTGAGGCATTTGTTGGCGATATCGCCGGCTCCCCAGTTTTTCGGATCGTAGCGCCTGCCCTTCCAGGAAACCTTGTACCTCTGGGCCATCAGCTCATACAGCTTTTTGACCCGAATTCCTTCAATACCCCGAAGCTGATCAACACTCCTTCGCTCCGGTGGTTTTTCACCGAACCGAATTTCGAACATTTTCCGTACGACTTTCAGCCGCAATCCTTCATCCAGTGCCAGTTTCGCCTGGTACAACAATTTGTCGGAGCGTGCGCCGCCGGGCTGGCCGGTCGAATATAGCCTGACACCGGCCTCTCCAACCCAAATGAGCAAAGTTCCCGTTACCGCAGCCAGCTTCACCGCAGCATGGCTTATCCGCGTGCCTGGCTCCAGCATAATCGAGGCGACCGAGCCAACCGGAATGTGTTTCCGCTCTAAGTCCTGACCGTCGACCTCGTTGATTACCACAAAAGCACCGTCCTTCACGTCGATGCGGCCATAGTAAACGAAAATCATCGACACCCGGTCTTTGATAGGAATCGGCTTCAGTGGGATGAAATCTGCCTGGCTCATGGCGTCGGCCTTTTCAATCTATCAAGAATTTTTCTCTTTGAATTTCCGGAAGGGATGATCGGGCGGAAGCGTTTCCATAAGCTCCCGTTCGAAAGCTGCGGCATCCTTTCGAGATAGATATTCTTTTCGGGACTGATCGTTGAGATGTCGCTGACCTCTAATTTCAGAATTTTGCAGATGATCCGCCCACCCTCGCAACTGCCGCGAACAACTTTCGGCAATGGATTTCAAATTTGAAATCTGAGATTTGAAATGGGAGAATTTCTTCCGGCGTTCAAGGAAGCAGAGCATGGAGCGAACCTCGCCGGAAGACCCGCGGGAGATATAAATAAAGGCAAGGAGTTCGTTGGTTGTGCCGCGTTCGAAGCCTTCTGCGATATTGTTGGACACCGAAAGCGCTGCCCGCTCCAACTGGTCGCGCAAACTGTAACTTCCTTTCCACATCTCCGATTCGGTCATGTCATACACCCCGTCAGCCAACCGGATCGCCTCTTTCCAGACAGGCAGGTCTTCAAAGCGCGAATATGTCATGGCTTCCTCCTTCTTTATGAATTCGGTATGTTTCAGATATGGATGAAGGCACCCCCTTTCCTGACAGATCTCGATCAACATGCCGTTGTTATTGGATTAAGCCCTTTTAACGAGGATCAGACCGCACCCAAAAGCTTTCGACCGTCCAATCCCCCTGAAAAGAGTTCTGATAAAAAGCTCAGGATCAGAAACGGTCAATCGGCCGTGATAATCGATGGAGCTGTATCGAATTGAACTTTTCCTGCCGGGCTTTTCCAGACGATGCTGCCGATAGCCGAAAACAAAAACATTCTCTGGCCGAACTATGAAACCGTTTTTTTCCGACCTCTGCGCCAGCCAATCGTAGCCGGCTTCGGCAATAAGTTTCTGGCCATCGATGGCTTGAGTTTCTTCGTTGTTTTGCCGCAGCCGGTGCTTTTCGTCCATTATCACGTCATGACGCAACCTGCGTTTCCCATTGGAACTGGGCCGGGTAACCACCGGGTTGGCTCGCAAGGAAAAACTGAGAATTTGACCGTTTTTGAGCTTGGGGTCGTACTGTTTTGTTTCGATGCGCCAGGGCAAGCCGTTTGTTATCGGCTCCCGTCTGGAGACGAGATAAATTGAAAGCCCTCTGCGGGACTCATCCAGACGATACAGAAAATCACGGGTGGCTTCCGGAGAATTAGGGAATAACTGCCAAAGCAACTGATGGGTTTCATAAGCGCCTGAATGCGCCATTTCATGGAAAATATCGGGAGTGATGGCACGCGGGTCCAACACGACACGGCTGAAATACATCATCCCTCCTCTCCGGCAGTGTATCGGATCTCCTCGCGCGTTGCGAACTGCCAGCGCAATCGGCTTGTGGGTAAATCATGGCGCACGTGGACCTGATGGCCTTCCGGCATGCCGTGATCTTCGGTCTCTTCCCAGAAATAACATACCGGTGATTTCGGCAGGCGCCACTGTGTGTCGATTTCCGGAAAGCGGGCACCGTCGAGAGCGGATTTCAGCGAACCTGCCTGAAAAAGCAGCGGACCGGCCGGCAAGGCGAGAGGACAGGATTTGCGACCCAGGTAAGGGGTAAAAATGGGCTTTTGCAGCGCTTCGCCTAACTGCGCCAGTGAAAATGGCGCAACCTCATTTCTGATCCAAACGGCGACGACGTAAAGCGAGTCGCAGCGATACTCTCTGGAAGATAAAATAGTACCCAGCTTTTCCGCCGACAGCTCCTGCTTCCTTGTATGATGAGACACCTTTCTCCGCTGCGGCGGAACCTGAGTCGTGTGGTAGTCCTGCAGCGCTGTCCCCATAGACAGCATTTTCATTCCAACACCGAATCCGGCAGCCATGTCCATGTGAATGCTTTCTACATCCCTTTTAATGCCCATAGCCGCCGCCAATAATCCCAGCACCGCGGATTTTCCCGGGTGCGTGCCGCTATGGCGGCTTTCACCAACCGCAATCTCTCCCCAGGCCGCAAGCGGCCCGTACTCGCGAAAAACAAGATATTCCTTCATGATGTTTTACTCCGTGCAAAAGGCGATAATCTTTTCCAGGCTTCCCTTTTCGGCATCTACATCCATAACTGCAACTGCATCAGCGCAGGGGCCATAGGCTTTGTCCATTTTGCCCCGTTGACCTTCGAGGGCGATTACCGCCTCCCTGAGCATGTCCGAATTACCTACAGGATTCAGAAACGATACGGAAAGGGACCGAGGCTGCTGATCGCCTTTTTCGGCCAGGATGTAAGATGCATATGCACGCGATGCGAAGCTGTTCTGCTTGCCGGTGGGGCCGACCTTGGCAAGTGTTTCCGCGAATGCGCTTATGGCCCGATTCGCCAGATCACCATCGCCGAGGAGGTTTTCCAAGAGCAATTCTCGATTGATGCAGACATAGAGATAGAACAGTCCGGCCGCGAAACCCGCTTCACCCAGGTGCCCGGCGCCGGCGTCTTTCTCGTGCAGATTCAAATCGTCCACAGCGGTGAAATAGTCGTCTTCAATGGCCACTTCATGAACGCTCAGGGCGTGGCCGACCTGGACCGCCGCTTCCACGCCGTCTGCCGGATGATCGGCCAGCATTCGCCCAAAAAAAGCGATGTCCACCGCTTTTGCCCGTTTTCGCAGCGCCTTCAATTCGTCTTCGGTCGGCGGGCGCTTTTCTGCGGTAAGCTTGTCGGCCAGGGCCTCTGCAGCCTGCCATTCCGCCGGGCTGATGTGGACCAACTGGCCAGTTTCCAGATCTAAATCCGGTTCGGTGTTAGTCGGACTTTTCAGTTTTGCAAACTGCTTGGCGATCTCCTGTGCCCAGGCTTTGCTCTTTTTCTCGTCGATGCCCTTTTCCCGCAGGCGATCCCGCATCTTGACGCCGAGCTGCTGGGTCCTCGTGCCGATATTCCCCGCCATTGCCGCCTCAAAAAGATCGGAGGTGCGCCATGCCCTTTTAAGGCTCTGGGATGAAACGCGCAGACGATCGACCCCGCCCATTCTGGCGGTCTTGGGACGGCCCAGATCGTCACGGTTCAAATTGGCCGGCGGATAGGACGTCAACAGATGAAGTTGGATAAAGCGGCTCATCGACTCCTCCTTTATTTAGCGGTCTTCTTTTCATGAGCGATCATCTCTTCGAAATAGCCCTGCGCCATGCGAAACTGAAACTGCTTGGTCGGTTCGGCGTGGGTCCTGTAAAGGTTTTCATCGGCCCACTGAAGCACGAGGTCGGCCAGGGACAAGATATTGGCTTTCCTTCCCAGAAGGGCCAACGCCCTCCGGAATCGTCGATACAGCTCTTCGATGTCCCTCGACTTGATGAGCTGCCTGAAACGCAAATCACTCATCCGTGGGCGGTTTCCGCCTTCGGCTGGCATCGCAAGCTGCTTCTGAATCGGCGGCATATCGTCTCTGAAGTCTCCCTTCCGGACAAGGGCCAGAAGCCCGGCAACGGCCGCCAATGCCTCGAACCGGTGCGGCTTGAGATCCTCGAACCGGTTCACAAGACGGAAAAAGGCCGGAACCATCATCACCTCCCACGGGGAGTTGCATCGGCGAAGCTGGGCACGGTCTCCAGGAGTATCCTCCAGGCCGATCCACCATTCTCTTAACGCCTTTCTTTGGTCCGGGTTTAATAGCTTGAAATACTGTCTCTTTTCCCCCATACGCCCTCCCCTGTGGTCTGTATTCGGAGCGCTACTGAGCCTCTGCCATTTTAGTGATGGCATTTTTATTCAGCCATCTTTTCAGATTTTTGTACGCGGCTACGGTTCGTCTCAAATCCCGGTTCTCATTGTCGCCGGCAAGCGCGTAGCGATCGAAAAGGGCCATTGCTTCCCGATACAAAGTGCGATCCCAGCTCGCCAGGGCAGGCTCGGTGCCTTCGCCACGAGAAATGGCCTCAACCAATCTGGAAAGAACCTCATAAAAGGCGCTTTCGGTTTCCTGCCAGAAGGCGCGATCGATAAAGCTGAAATCGCCCTTGATTTCCTTGGGGCGCCGGTACCAAGCGTTGCGAATTTGGCTTCGAGTATTGTAAGCCGCCGAAGACGCGGCATTGACCATCAAAATGACCGTTTCTTGCAATTGATCCCGGACATCCTCCGGAAGCGCGAATACCGGCATGGTCGCATCGTACCAGCATCGCACTTTCCCTTTATCCAGATCGTAGCCGAAAGCCCATAGCCGTGCCGATGTGCCTACATCTAATATTTCCGCACGAGTCTCAAGGTAATGGCGAACGACTGCGGCGGGCTTCTGGCCCCTATCATAGTTTCCAAGCACGATCCCCAGCCAATCCCGGTAGTATACGCCTCCCTTTTGGCCGTGCATCGGGATCGGCAGAGCATCATTAATTTTGTGCGGGCTTAAAGGATGTTCGAAAGGGCCAGAATAGTTGATTCCATAGTTGCGAGTTCGAAATGAGCTAAAAAGATCCTGAACCTTTTGCCCGCAAAGATCGCATTTGCCTTGTTTCTTCTGCATGAAATCAAGGCGAATGCGCCAAGGCATCCCCCAATACATCTGGTAGGGATGAACATCGTCCGGAAGGGTGTCCTTTCCGCTTCTTTTATCGCTGGTTCGGGTAGGTCCCATCCATGGAAATACAGCTTCGGGCTCATTTATCGTCCAGTCGCCGTACATCAGGCGATGAGCATCCTTCTCAGGAATGACATTCAACCACAGTTTGTGCCATAGGGATTCACTCCGACGCTCTTCGGGAAGAAGCAGTGTTGTCAGAGGGCCGCCACCCCTCAACCCTACTCGATAGCCGACCCCTCCTGCCGGACCGTTGGTCTGGAGAGTAAATAATGCCATTGCTGCGCAAGGCTTGCATATCTCGTTGACCACGCATCTTTTCATGAATAGATCCATGTTGTTCCGGAGGGCATTACCTCCTGGAGCCTCAATCAGCAGCCCGGCAATCGGCCTTGACTCTGCTTCAGGAAGGTCGAAATCTTGCATAAAGGATGGTGAAGAATCGTTGAAAAAAAAGGCTTCCTCCACCTTTGAGAAAGCTTCCCTCAGCATCCCAGGAGCCGGCGGACTTCGCCACAATCTGCCCCACTCTCTTTCATCTGAAGGAGCAAAGGCCGTCTGAAGGAGCCCGATGAGAAACTGCGCCAGTGCACCTCTGAAATCGGGTCTGGCTGCCTTTATGTCGATAATCGGACTTCCATCGATCATCGAGGTGATCTGCCAAGGGGAAATATGTGCGATAGCTCCATATCCGCATTGAACACCTATCCATTCATCCATCACAAGGTTCATTTACCCCTCCTTCCAAATGGTTCGTCTATTTTATTTTCGGATCTGAAAAATTAAGAACAAACCCAGAACGCTTAGCGCGATGATATGTGCGACGAGTAGGAGAAAAATGATGCCTTCGGGACTAAGCCCATTCAGGATACCAACGAAGATTTTAAAATTATAACAAAATATTTCCATGGGGGGCCTTGTGGGTTAGGTAGGTTCGATCCTATTAACCCTATGTGGCCCTTAAAATTACCCCATAGTGGACTTCACGTCAAGAAAAATATCGAAGTGGGTTATTTTTTTGTCTTGCCTAATAATACTATCTCGTGTATTTAACTTTTTGCGTTTCCTGAGATTTTTCTTGGGATGAACCGTGGGTGATCTTTTTGTCTGTTTGCATCCTTCTATTTTCCCTGCACTGTGGGGCCAAGGAGGGGGCCTTAGCTCCCTCCTTATTTTTTTACCCAGGCATAAAACCCTCATATTTCGAATAAATTGCCCTTTCCCCTTCTTTTTCATAAACAGAAACCCAATCACTGCCGCTCTTTTCAACCAGCGACAAGACTTTCTTTTCTGCTCTTTCCTTGCCTTCAATCTTGTCTTCGACGTTGTTTTCTATAACATCTTCTAATTCCTTTAAATATCTCTCATTTACAGACACTCGGCTCATATCCCAATGCTCCTGCTCCCCCGGAAGCGGAACCAGGCGGCCATCTTTCTCACGGCACAAATACAGGGATACCGTTTTTTCACCGAGCCTGGTCGGTATCCCTTCTTCATCGTCCCAAAGTCCTGAACCCCTTTCGTAGCCGTCTTCGGCGTTTAGGCCGAAATAATTGGCCTGGCTTCTTGCTGCGTAGGCTTCTCCTTCCGCCTTTCTCGAAACCTCTTCAATAAATTTCGGTACTGATAGCGCATCGGTACCGAATACGGATTCAATCAAATACCTGGCTCTATCCGGAATCCGAATTTCGTTTTCCTCTTGCAGAATCCTGGCGGTACGCCACAAAAAGGCGGCATTCGGATATACCGCCGCCGCTTTTGGAAAAACGGATGAATACCAATCCTTACCCGCATCTTCAGTGGCTGGAGGGCCGTATACGTACAACGTTGCCGGCCCTCTACCGTCTTCAGCCAGTTCCCCCTCGACCAAATTGCCGCTCCCATCCCGGTTGTGCCGACGAAGGCGGCCGGCACGCTGAATCATCAGATCCATGGGCGCAAGGTCGGAGATCATGGCGTCGAAATCGAGGTCGAGCGACTGTTCCACCACTTGGGTGGCGATCAGAACCCTCCCCCTGCGATCGCTTTCCGAAGAGTGCTTTCCGAATCTGTTCAACACCTCGCCTTCGATCCGAAGTCGATCCGCAAGGATAAACCGTGCATGAAAAAGCTGGACATGATCCGACTCGATCCGATTGTCTCCCTTGAGTCGTCGAAATAGCTCAACGGCATCGGCAACCGTGTTTCGAATCCAGCAAACGCAGTTTCCCTGCAGACTCTTTTCGACTGCCAGATCGATCAGGCTTTCCAAATCATCCGAGAATTTTACGCCAATATTACGGTGTGACCACTTTGCCGGGTTGACAGACTTTTCCATGCAGGAGCGGCCGTCAAAGCGCAATGCCAGCGGATAGGCATCTTTGTTGAGGCCAATACGGGTATCTACGTCCAGCCCTCCCTTGTAGGCTGACACGAGCTTTTCCTTCGTCGAAATCGGCAAGGTCGCCGACAGCAGAATCACGCTACCACCGATTCTTGCCTGGAACGCGATTAGGCGCTGAACCAATTCTAGCATGTAGCTGTCGTACGCGTGTACCTCATCGACGACCAACACCTTTGTGGCCAGCCCAAAAAGCCGCAAACACTGATGCCTTGCCGGCAGTATGCCGAGCAAAGCCTGGTCGATGGTCCCGACCCCGATGTGGGCAAGCATCGCCTTTTTACGGTTGTCGGCAAGCCAGGCGGCGCATTGGGAACTGCCTGTGCGTTCCCCGATATTTTTTACGTTGCCCTGGTCCAATGGATAAATAATAGACTGCCGGAAAGTTTCCGATAAATGCCGGGCACTGTGAGACAATACGAGAGACGCTTTTTCCGGAGTCGAAAAGAAATGACGATAGCAAACCTGGGTTCTGTCATACATAGCATTTGCGGTCGCCATGGTAGGCAAGCCGATAAAGACCCCGTCTGCATTCTTTTCGTTCATCAGGCGATGCGCGAGAATCAACGCCGCTTCGGTCTTGCCCGAACCGGTGGCGTCTTCCAATATCCAGAGCTGGGGGCCTGGGTGCAGCGGCGTGGACGAGGCAGCCTTCTGGAGCGGGGTCATCGACTCGATCGAGGGAAAAAGCCCGGAGGCACCTGCAAAAGGTTTTGCATCCACAGGAAGAAGCCCGCTTTTCTGGAGCGATTCCTGGGCCCTCGGCATAGCGTAATCATGGAAATACTCGTGCAACGGCAACCTGTGTTTCAACAGGGGGAAATATTCCGCGTTGGAACCGATCCAGTCGGCAACCACGGTCAATCCCGCGAGCCACCAGGATACCGACCTGCATCGCTCCTCTTTCAATGCCTTTTCAAAGAACGATGCCGGGTTTCGAACGTGCAGAGACAATACCGTTTCGGTGAATTTTTCCGCTGCTTCGATATCATCGGAGGTAAAAAACCGTTGAGGCCTGAACCGGATCTGCCCGTCATTGGTTTTCGGTGGCTCACCGTGGTGGCCGGCGACGGCCATCATCAGAAAAGAGAGCGTATCTCGAATATCGAGCACAAGATCATGATTTTCTTTGATTTCGTTTGTCATCCGGTCTTCAAATCTCGACCAGATGGTATTTTGCCAAAGCAGATACCCGAAGCTGTCATGAAAAACCTTACCGCGACTGACAAGCAGCGGCTTTTCACCCTGAAGGATTCTAAAAATAGCTGGATCTTTCTGCTGAAAAACGGTGGAAAATTTACCGATATCGTGAAGGGTTAGAAAAAAGGCCGCCCACTGAACCAGCAAATCAGATTCCAAACCCAATATAATGGATAGCCGCCGGCACAAGCCGGCATTTTTTTCCAGAAGCACTTTGCCCACCGCCGCCACATCCAAACAGTGGTACGGCAGCAGGTGATAGGTCCCGTCCTTGCCGGTTTTTCCCCAGTAGTTGAAATAGGTTTCGCTGTCGCTCAAACTAAACTCCCATCGAGGAACTGTCCTACCACCCCCCCCATTGTCAGATCAGGTCAAAACCATTCAACTTTTTCCGGGCATCATTTTCAGCCGAAAAAGGTGGATCCCGGGTCTCCGCTTTGCTTTCGTCTTCCGTCTTCGATCTTCGAGCTTCCCGCTTCGCCGAAGATCTGGATATGGCGCAGTACGTGGGACTGTACCAGCTTGTTTGCAAAAAAATCCTCACGTTGAGATGGTGTGTTTTCCTGAATTTCAATAATGGCATCAAGAATGTCCGCCAGCAAAAACGGATCGGTTCGTTTCATAACGGCACGGCCTCCTT
>CAYPFH010000131.1:0-9994 GCA_964409825.1 uncultured Desulfobacterales bacterium
GCGGATGTCGGCCCCGCCGGATAGTGGGGCGAATTCAAGGTTCAACATTCAAGCTTGATGCCTTCGTAAAAAGTCCGAAATTCTCGTTTTTTTTTCGTCATTCCCGCGAAAGCGGGAATCCAGTGATTTCGATAAGTTCTGGATTCCCCCGGATCGAGTCCGGGGCAGGCTTATCAAGCCCGGAATGACGCTTCGGGCACTTTTTACGATTTAATCAACCCTGAACCTGGAACTTTGAACCCTGAACCTGGAACCTTTCCTATTTTAGCACCTTCCGCACCGGAGAGCGCCGGTCTTCCAGCAGCCGAAGGCCCTTTTCCGTGTACAGGCCTTTCCGGATCCCGCGCTTGGGGTGGTACATGTTGTCGGCGTCGGCCATGAACGCAAGCAGCCGCTGCCCAACGTGCTTTCGCAGAATTCGGTGGGCACTCTCGAATCAGTTCAGCCCCAAGCCGATGACCAGGCCCACGGCGATGCCGAGCCCCACGAAAATGGCGCCGACCACGATGCCGACCGCCGTGTTTTTATCCGCAAGCTGGCGGGAGGTGTCAAAAGGAGTGATCCGGTCGAACACCTTAAAACCGAGCACCATGAACACCAAGGCCAGCGCCGCCCCGATCACCGCATAGACGAGATTCAGCAAAACGATCGTCAGCTCCATTACCGCATCACCTCCTTGATAAGATCGATCTTTTTGACATAGCCGAGGGTTTCTTTGCTTCGCCGTCCGGTGACCGCCGGTAGCGTCCGTTCGATGGACGGCCACAGGTTCGGATTGAACCCCTGTCGCTTCGCCTTTTTTTGGGCCTTCAATATGTTGCTGCGGCCGGCGTTGTAAGAGCCGAACATGAACCGGACCCGGTCTTGGAGGGGCCTTTTGGCCTTCCAGAGATTCCAAAGCTGCCGATCGTAGTAAATGCCCGCCGCAATGTTCCACCTGGGCTGCATGCGGCTGCCCTTGATGGTGGGATTTTTTTCGACGATCTCCTCAAAGGTCCGGGGCATGATCTGCATGATGCCGGCGGCCCCGACATGGGAACGGGCCTCCGGTTTCAGCCGGGATTCAGCCACGGCCTGGGCTTTAAACATCCGCCAGTCGAACGCGGGCCCAAAAAAGCGCTTGGTATATTTGGAAAAGTACGAATCGAATTTTTTCACTTCGTTGTACCGCTCGAAGGCAAACAGCGGCGGAGCGGCTGCCGTCACGACAAGGGCACACAAAAAAAACGGTAGGAAGCGACAATGGACCGGGATCGATTTCACGGCAACTCCAAAAACGTCATTCTTTTGTGCCAAGAATGAGAAATGATTTAAAAATACCCGTCGTCATTTTGAAATAATTTATTTGTTGTATAATGGAAAGTTAAGTTGCGGGCAGGGAAAACCAAGGCGATAACGACAAGGCAATTTAGCGGGTTGAAATATAGATATGAGAAAAAGTTGCCTACTTTTGCCCGTCAATCTTCAACGTTTTGTTCGGCAAACCGTTCCCTGGACTCTCTTACTGCAGAAAGAATGTCCTTGGTAGTCGCTTTGGTTTGGATTCCTGGAACGTCAAATGGTGATTTTTTGCTTTTCTTAAAGATTATTGAAAAAGTTTCACCACCTCTCCTTTTGATAACCACCTCTTCACTTCTAGCAGTATTGAGAACATCAGATAGACGTTGTCTTGCTTCGGAATATGTATACACTTTCATAATGTCCTACTCCAAAATTGTAATCCCCATTTCCCGCGCTACCTTTTGCATTCCAAGGTCAAGTGTAAGCAGCGGGCTTCGGAGGTTTGCAGCGCATTCTAAGAAATATGCATCGTAGGCATATAGGTTATATTTAATCGCGATGCTCAATGCATATTTTATGTTCGTATGTCTTAAATCAACCTGTATCTGTTGAACAACATTCCAGGCTGATTCGACTTCTTCTTTTTTCAAAGAATTTTTTTTCATCATCGCCATTAATGCATTCCCTATTTCAAACGGCAGAACATCAGGGGAAATTAAATCATGGCCTTCTGTAAGTCCAATGATTTTGCCCTTTTCAGGCTCATTTAGGGCAACCGCAATGAACGTATTTGTGTCAGCAATAATTTTCACAGGTACAATTGTACGTACTTACTCATAATTTGTCAAGTCAATTTTTAGCAAGAGCCGAGCGAAAAGCTCAGCCGCCGATTTTACGAGGTCGGCTGAAGCGACATGTTCGCCGAAGAATCTTGTCTCGTCTCCATCCAATCAGGTAGAGGGGAATTCGTTGCTTCAGCATAAAGCGTTTCAGGTGCAATATCTACTTCATCCCCCCATGTCAGAACTCCAAGTTCCTCATTAATTCTAAAATTTTTAAAAAATTCCATATCGTTGAATTTTTCAAATACACCACCTTTACTCAAATATTTTAAAAAGTCGACAATACCAGAGACACCGTCTTCGAATGTTACTTCGATTCTATATCCGCCCTTATAATTTGCTGAGATTACATCCCTAAGCATGATTTTTCCTCTCCTATTTCAATGGTTCAATTTTTTTAGGAGCTTTATTGTTTTTGGCTAATTCCCAGTTTTGCAAAAGCTCGTTCTTGTGTTGAGCTGCCCATTCGATTACAAGACCCAACGCACGGGGTGAAAGATGACCTTCCAAGATTCGAAATGATTCTATTTCTATTGCCACTTTCTCCCCGCCATATCGTGCATGGAAATGCGGCGGGTTGTGATCATCGAAAAACATGGCAACGATTATACCATAAAACCGGCTTATTTCAGGCATGCTCGACTCCAGTGAATTTGGTAAAAATCATGTCGCAGATACGGCGAGCGCATTTCTCACCTGCAGGTGTGGAGCGGCAGCGGAACACCAGTCAGGTGAAGAAAAATGTTGGGCTATAGCTTTTCCCATTCTTCTTTAGAAATTTCAGCTTGACGAAGAATTCTGCTCAAAAAATCTCTTCCGATATCCTTTTGATGCGGGTTTGGAATGGTCAGCGTAAGGTTTCCTTTGAGCATAAAGGGGTGCCTCCCCCCAGAATATGGGCCGTCAAAGCCACATTTCCGAAGATACCTGATTAAGGCGGATCTCTTGACCGGACCAAAAGCTGGCATCAAGCAACCGCCTGCTTTTTAATTTTAATCTCGACATTGTCGATTTCAGGTATTTCCAGATTCTTATAAACACGAAACAAAATCCATTCCTCCAGGACTTCTTCCAATTCATTCCTGCACTTCTCCAAAGTCGGAGCATTTGAGTAGACACCAGGGCATTCCTTTATCTCGCCATAATACGTTCGATCGTCTTGCAGAATTTCGTATTCGGCGTGCTCCATCGCAGTTTGGATATATTTTCTGATCATATTGATTCCTTTCTAATGCATGCCCGCCCAACGCAAAGCTCAGCCGCCGCGAGAATCGCGGTCGGCTGAAGCGTCATGTTGGGCCAGTACATCAGTATACAGTCTTATTTTGCTGAGCAAATCTCCCATCTGACGTTCGGCCACCTCTGTATCGTGCGCAACCTGAGCCCGAAGCCAATAGCCGTTTGAAAGACCGAAAAATTTGCACAATCTCAAGTCCGTATCAGCAGTAATGGAACGTTTCCCAGAAATAATCTCACTGATGCGCTGTGCCGGCACACCAATTTCCTTGGCGAGCCGATACTGGCTCAGACCAATCGGTTTTAGAAACTCCTCCAGCATAATCTCACCGGGAGTTACAGGATCAAGTTTTCCCATGGTATTTTCACCTCAATGGTAATCTATGATTTCAACATCTTCGGCGCCAGCGTCTGTCCATCGGAAGCAGAGGCGCCATTGCCGGTCTATTCGGATGCTGTATTGTCCGGATCGATCACCCCTAAGCGCTTCCAGCCGATTACCGGGCGGTACTCTCAGATCCATGAGATTAGCGGCAATTTCAAGCTGTCTCAGCTTCCGGCGGGCAACTGTGGCGACCCCCGCAAACCGCTTGACACGATTACCTTTAGATAGGTTCTCGGTAGCGGAGCACTTAAAGGATCGAATCATTAGGGATTATAGTAGTGCATCGCGTGATTAACGTCAAGCATGACTATGAGGCCCAATATAATATACGGGGTTGCAGGCTATATTATCGCCAATTTTTGAAAATGAGACAGTTCCGGGGGCTTCCTGAAAATCACCTATTCCTTTTCTAAAATTCTTTTTAACATAAATCCAGTCACTTGAAAATTCGCATCTTTTTCGCTTATTATCGATTTTGTAACAATTGCGCCTTTCGTTGCGTGTTATGTTGCTCGCTATCTAAGTTTTCGTGGAAATTATTTTGAGACACTTTCAATCCTGTAACTCAGGAATATTTCAGATTTTTGATCGAATCGGGTTTGAAGCAAAATGGAAAATTATCTGAATCGGGGTGCAGTGCGCCGGCGCATCGGAGGAAGGGATGTAGGCTCAGATGCCTGGGATAGATGGAAGGGCGGCGCCCCGCTTGCTTGCTTAGGGGTTGTTACCAATCCTTCAGGGGATTTTCAATAAAAGATTGGCTCGCGCAGAGGCGCAGGGACGCAGAGAAGGGCTACTTTTTCTCGATCGTTCCCCCTGCCCGGCTCACGGCGGCCTTTTCAAAGTCGGCCTGAAAGCCCGGGGAGTAGTTCATGTACTGCGGTATCGGATAGCGCAGTCCCGCGGCATGGGTCTTTTCAAGGCCCTCGACCAGAAGATCGAGCTTTTCCCCGGGGCAGGAAAACATGACCTCGTGGTCCTGGACCCCGCCCCAGATGCGGTCGCCGTTTCCCAGGGTGACATACTGGGGCTTGTTCGTTTTAATGGTTTTGGTCACCCCCTCGTGGCAGGAGCCGATCCTTCCTGCCGCGCTGAATTCCAGCACGCCCCCTTCCATGAACAGGTATCCCTGGACAAATCGCATGGCCTGTGCCGGCAGACAGTAAATCAACACTGTGTCCGGTAAGACCTTGGTCCGGCTCAAAGGAGAGATGACCAGCCCCAGAAACCCGTCGTCCAGCGAATGACGGGTTTGCTGAAACCGTTCCTCGGCGGCGGCGTCCTTGGCATACAGGCCGACGTTGAAGTCCGCTGCCCACTCCTTGTCCATTTCATCCCACCCGTACACCGCCCGGGCGAGTTTGCAGTTGATGTCCGCTTCGGTGATCGCAATGGTCCAGCCGTAGGCGCGCGACATCTTGAAGTTCTGGCAGACGAAATTCTGCACCCCCATGTCCCGGGAAGGTCTTTTGTATTCGGTCAGGAGTTCGGCTTCCGATGCGATCCGCTTTACCGCCAGGGGAAAGGTGGCCGGACGGATCAGCGCTTCGATCCGCTGTCCGTAGTTTCTGTATTTGTCCAGTTCTGCGGCCACTGAAACCTCCCTTTGATTTTGATGATATTTTGGCACTGGCCATTGAAGGAAATTCTATACGTGCATTGAACCCTATTTTTTCTCAATCGTTTCCTTTTCCGTGAATTCGGTTAGAACTTGCTCGTATACTTTTTTATCAGCGGAATCAAACAAAACAAAGCGAATATGAGTAACAGTCGAAAGGTTGGGTAGTTTTTCCGATGCAGTCAGCCGACGCCGCCCGCGCAATCATTCTTCATTTTCATCGGATGAAGCCGGAGAGACGAATTGACATCGACGACGGGCCACAATAAAATAGTCTTGTCAAATGACCATAAAGGAGACCAACAAAATGACCACCATCAATATCGCAGAGGGAAAGCGCGATTTCAGCCGCCTGATCCGGGAAAGGGTCGAAAAGCAAGAAGAAGTCATCGTCACCCGCCGGGGTACCCCCGTGGCCGTGCTGATTTCCTATGACGCCTACAGGCGGTTAAAAAGGGAATTTCCGCCTACGATGCCAGCTACGCTGCAGCAGCGCAGCTTTTGGAGGCGCCGTTGATCACTGCAGACGAACGCCTTTTTCAGGCGCTCAAAAGGGCAAAAGCCAGAGTGATACGACTCGCTGATCAAGAAAACCGATAAACTTTTATATTTTTTGAAAGACTTGGAGGATGCCATGGCCGAATTGTTGCAGACGCCGCTCTACGAGGAGCACACGGCTGCCGGTGCGCAGATGGTGGAGTTCGGGGGATGGGAGATGCCGATCCAGTACAGGGACGGCATCGTTGCAGAACACCTGGCCTGCCGCAAGAAGGCCGGGCTGTTCGACGTGTCCCACATGGGCCGGTTCATCGTGCAGGGCCAGAATGCGCTTTCCTTTCTCCAGCACGTGCTCACCAACAACGCAGCGGCCCTGGAGGTAGACGAAAGCCAGTACACCATGGTGCCCGACGCGGACGGCTATGCCATCGACGACGCCTACCTCTACCGCTTCGAAGAAGACCGCTACCTGCTGGTGGTCAACGCAGCCAACCGGGAAAAGAACCTGGCCCATTTCGGCGCGATCCTGCCCGATTTCGTCGACGTGGAGCTGATCGACCAAACGGCACAGCTTGCCATGATCAGCATCCAGGGACCCGTGTCCAAGGGCATTCTTTCCGGCATGATCACCGGCGGCAGGCTGCCCGAACCGATGCGAAACGCCCTTTCCACGGCCGAGATCGACGGCGCCAAGGTGATGATCGGCCGCACCGGCTACACCGGAGAACCGCTTTGCTTCGAGCTCTTTGTCGACAGCGGCCGCGCTGCCGGCATCTGGCGGGGACTCGTAGCGCGGGGCGCGGTCCCGGTCGGCCTCGGCGCCAGAGACACCCTGCGCCTGGAGGCCGGCCTGCCCCTATACGGCCACGAACTGGGCGACGACCCGGAGGCAAACCCGATTCGGATCTTTGCCTGCCCCCTGGCCCGGTTCGCGGTGAGCTTCTCGCCCCTGAAAGGGGACTTCATCGGCCGGGACGCCCTTTTGATGCAGTTCGAGGCGTTCAAGTGGATCGTGGACCGGGATTTTCGAAACATGGCCGCCCTGCCGCGGATCATCCAGCCGGTCGCGGTGACCGGCAAAGGGATCGCGCGGGCCGGGGCAAAGATCTTTAAAAACGAACTGCCGGCAGGATTTGTCACTTCCGGCACGATGGTCCCCTACTGGAAGGTTTCCGGTACCGGCATCGGCTCGAAGCTGAGCGCGCAGACCGGCCGCCGCGCCGTCGCCCTGGCTCTGGTCAACGCCGACATCGTGGAAGGAGACCGCATCGACATCGACATCCGCGGCAAACAGACCCCGGCGGTGGTCGTTCCCTACTTTCTGCGAAACGAAGCCCCGCCCTATGCGTGGCCCGTGCTCTACGACGAGCTCAGCGAAGAGCGAAAGGACGTCTGCGCCGCAGACGAGATGCTCGAAAACGTGCGGGACCTTGTCGCCCGATCCGTGGAAAACCATTTGTGGCGCCAGAAGCAGTGCATCAACCTGATCCCGTCGGAGCAGACCGCCTCGCCGCTGACCCGGCTGCTTTCGATCACCGACCCCTCCGGCCGGTATGCCGAACACAAACCGGTCAAGGCATTCAAGGAGGCCGACGTCTTCTACTACCAGGGCACCGACTTCATCTGCGAGGTGGAATACCTGCTCAAGTGCGAACTTCAAAAGTTTCTCGGCTGCACCGAGGTCGAACCCCGGGTCATCTCCGGGCAGATGGCCAACACCGCCGTCTTTTCGGCCATGGTCGACTTTTTGAACCGGGCCGACAGAAAGCGGGAGCAGCGCCGCATCAGAAAAGTGATGAACAACCACATCATCAAGGGCGGCCACCTGTCGGCCCAGCCCATGGGGGCGCTGCGCGACTTTGTCCAGCGCGATCCGGTCTGGGAAAAGCCGGCGGTGGTCAACTTTCCGGTTCTGGAGGAAAACCCCTACAAGATCGACATGAAAGAAACCGAAAAGCTCATCGCCGAGCACCGCCCCGAGCTGATCATCCTGGGAAAGAGCATGGTCCTTCACAAAGAGCCGGTGGCCGAGATCCGAAAAGTCATCGACGAGGTCGAGATCCCGGACTGCGTGCTGATGTACGACATGGCCCACGTGCTCGGGCTGGTGGGGCCCTATTTCCAGGAGCCGTTCAAGGAAGGAGCCGATATCGTCACCGGATCGACCCACAAGACCTTCTTCGGCACCCAGCGGGGGATGATCGGCGTCGACTTCACCGAAGACCAGGTCCGATGGGACCTGTGGGAGGCGATCCAGCGAAGGGCCTTTCCCGGCGCCATGAGCAACCACCACCTGGGCACTCTGCTGGGGCTGCTTTTGGCCGCCTACGAGATGAACGCCTTCAAGGAGCCGTACCAGAAGGCGGTGGTGGAAAACGCCAAGGCCTTTGCCAGGGCCCTGGCCGAGGCCGGGCTTTCGGTGGCCGGAGACCCTGCCGTCTCCTATACCGAAACCCACCAGGTGGTGATCGGCGTCGGCTACGGCCGCGGCCCGGAAATCGCCCATCGCCTGGAGCAGAACAACATCATCTGCAACTACCAAGCCGCCCCCGAAGAAGAGGGCTTCACCGCATCGGGGTCGCTTCGCACCGGCGTGCAGGAGATGACCCGCTTCGGCATGGGCCCGGAGGACTTCGCGGTTCTGGCCGGCCTCATGGCCGAGGTGATCGAAAAAGACAGAAACGTGCGAAAGGAAGTGGTCAAGCTCCGGGAGAAGTTTTTCGAGATGCAGTACTGCTTTTCGGGCAGGGAAGTCGACGAGATGGTGGCGAAGCTTTCGGAGGTGATCCGATAAAGGCAGCGGTTGAAAGATTCACCGCGAGACGCAGGGTACACAGAGAACTGCTTTTTCTTATGAAAAATCCGGAGGATTTTTTATGCCGACGACAAAAGTGACCTGGGTGAAAGACAAAACCTTCGTGGGAACCGACTCCAGAAACCAGAGCGTGGTGCTTTCCGGAGACACCCCTCCGAAGGGGGTGAGCCCGTCCGAGATGCTCCTGGTGGGGCTTGCCGGGTGCACGGCCTACGACGTGGTCGAAATCCTGGAAAAAAAGCGAAAGCCGCTCACGTTTCTGGAGATCGTCACCACCGGCGAGCGGGAAGAAGAGCCGCCCTGGCCCTACCGCACCATCCACCTCAAGTACCGCCTGGCCGGAAAGGACCTGACCGAAAAGGCCGTGGCCGACGCCATCCGCCTCTCGGAAGAAAAGTACTGCTCGGTGGCCGCCACGGTCCGGGGTGTGGCAAAAATCACCACGGAGTTCGAAATCCTAGAATAATTTCAGTTTCTCGGCCATTTCCTTGTACATCGGCGGAAATTCGGGCTGGTAGTTCAGGTAGCTCGGGACCGGATACCGGAGGCCGACCTTTTTCCCCACGACATCCAGCGACCGAAACATCGGCAAGAGCAGCTTGCCGGGAATGCTCAAGGCCAGCTCGTCATCCTGGGTTGCCGAAAAGACGCGGTCTCCCAAGCCGGGGACGGCGATGCGCGGGGCTGCCGTCTTAAACGGTGCAACCAGGTACTCGGTGCATTCGACTTTGCCGCCGAAGCTTCCGGCAATGCGTTTGCCGGAGGCATGAACGACTGCCTGGGAAAGACGCATGATCTGCGCCGGGTTGCCGTAAAAAGCCACCGTGTCCGGCTCGACCAGACCCTTGGCCAGGGGCGCTATCAGGATCGCCGGGTACTCGTCGTTATCGAATTTGCACATGCTGTCCGCTTCATCGGCGGCGGCCCCGGCTTCAGGGTGGAACCCGACCTCGCAGAACAACTCTCCCAGGGTGCTTCGGCTGTCTTCGGCCCCGCTGAACCCAAACGCGATCATGGCCGGAACGCAGATTAAATCTTCTTTGGTCAGCCCGATCGTCCATCCGTAGATGCGTGCCATGGAGACCGCCTGACAAATGGTGACGCGCTTTCCCAGGTCCTTTGACGGCCGTCTCGTTTTCTCCGGAAAATTCCCACTGTTTTTCATGAACTTGATCGACAGCGGCAGCGTTTTCAGCCGCGCCGCATCGCGAATCGCTTCCGAAATCCGAACATAGTCGATGTTCTCCACAATTCCTCCTTCATGTCTTTCAAACGGAAAGAAAATATGACAATCCCTATTTTCCCCCGAACAGCGCCCC
>CAYPFH010000132.1:0-9911 GCA_964409825.1 uncultured Desulfobacterales bacterium
TTGGCGGTCCCGGAACCCGATCGAGGAGGAACAAAAAAATGCTGGTGGTCATGGAGCATCGGGCGTCCCAGGAACAGATCGACCGGGTCGTCGAGGCGATCGAACGGAGGGGGTGCAAGGCCCGGCCCATTCCCGGCGGCGAACGGACCGCCATCGGGGTGCTGCACAACAAGGGACCGGTGGATGCCGCACACTATCTCGGCCTTTCCGGCGTCAAGGAGGTCATCCCGGTTACGCGGCCTTACAAACTGGTGAGCCGTGAGTTTCAGCCGTCGCCCACCATCGTCCGGGTCGGAGACCAGCGCATCGGCGAAGGAAGCCTGACGGTGATCGCCGGCCCCTGCGCCATCGAAAGCGAAGAACAGGCGCTGACCATCGCAGACTACGTCAAAAAAGCCGGGGCCGGGCTCTTCCGCGGCGGGGCTTTCAAACCTCGCACCTCACCTTATTCTTTCCAGGGTCTCGGCGAAGAGGGCCTCAGGATCCTTGCAACCGTCCGGGAGCGGACCGGCCTGCCCGTGGTGACCGAGGTGATGGACGAGGAGAATTTCTCCCTGGTGGAGCAATACGCGGACATGGTACAGATCGGGACGCGCAACATGCAGAATTACAGCCTGCTTCGGCGGGCAGGGCAGTCGGCAAAGCCGATTATGCTCAAACGGGGCATGTCGGCCACCATCGACGAATGGCTGATGGCTGCCGAATACATCATGGAGGGCGGAAACACCCAGGTGGTGCTCTGCGAACGGGGCGTTCGAACGTTCGTACGCCACAGCCGCAACACCCTGGATCTTTCGGCCGTGCCTTATGTCTGCAAGGAGAGCCACCTTCCGATCATCGTAGATCCGAGCCATGCCGCAGGAAGACGGGGCCTGGTGATTCCGCTGGCCCGGGCGGCCGTAGCCGCAGAGGCCCACGGCATCATGGTGGAGGTTCACCATGAACCGGACCACGCCCTCAGCGACGGCGCCCAGTCCCTTTATCCGGAGCAGTTTGCCATCCTCATGGCCCAGGTGCGATCCATCTTCGAAACCTTCGAAAAACACCCGATGCCCGAGCCTCAATACGTTTAATGTAGGAGAACACTGCATGCAAAAGATCCAGATCCAGACGGCGGCCGGAAGGTCTAAAATCCTCATCGGCGAAGATTTTCGGCGGTTGGGCGAGCAGATGCCAGGGGGCAGGTGGGTCATCGTGACGGACGAAACCGTCGCGGCTCTTTACGGAGAGCGTTTTCCTCCGGTTCCGGTGATCCGTATCGGATGCGGCGAGGAGAACAAGACCCTTGGCACGGTCCGGAATATCTATGAGGCGCTGATCGAGGCCGGAGTCGACAGGAGTTCGACCATTGTGGGCATCGGCGGCGGGATCGTCTGCGATGTGGCCGGCTTTGCGGCGGCCACCTTCATGCGGGGAGCAGGGCTCGGCTTCGTCGCCACAACCCTTCTTGCCCAGGTCGATGCCGGCGTCGGCGGCAAAAACGGCGTGAACCTGGGCGGATACAAAAATATCGTGGGGACCTTCCGGCAGCCCGATTTTGTCCTCTGCGATCCGGCCCTGCTTTCGACCCTGCCGGCCGAAGAGGTGATCAACGGGCTGGCCGAGGTGGTCAAGCACGGGGCCATCGGAGATCGGGACTTGTTCGCCTATCTGGAAACCTACCCCGATGCGGCCCGCTCCCTGGAAAAAGGGGCTGTGGAGAGAATGGTTTCAGCGTCGGTCACCCTGAAGGCCGGGGTGGTCCGCCGGGACGAAAAAGAGGCGGGCGAAAGGCGGGTTCTGAATTTCGGCCACACCTTGGGCCATGCCCTGGAGAAAGTGACCCGGATGTCCCACGGCGAGGCCGTCAGCATCGGGATGGTGGCCGCCTCCGGATGGGCCGTCGAGCGCGGCCTCGTCCCGGAAGAAGAGGCCCGGCGTCTGCCCCGGCTGCTCGAGCGCCTGGGGCTGCCGGTGAGGGCCGAAGCAGACCCCCGTTCGCTGATGGACGCCATTGCCAAGGACAAGAAGAGGGAAGGAGACCGGATTCACTTCGTGTTTCTGCGCCGGATCGGAGAGGCGGTGGTGGAGCCGATGGATCTGGCGGAGGCCGAAGAGATGGTCCGAAGCGCCGTGGTCTTCAGGTGATGATCACGAACGCATCCGTGTTGCGGTTCTGCCGGAAGTCATGCCTATCCTGCGACCGGCGAAAGCTTCTGCCGAAGGGATTCGAAATCAACAACCGACAAAACCTTCCACGGTTTTTGCGGGTAGAAATGGACCATGGAGCGAATACCGGGGGAGAAGACCTTTCCAGACTGAAGCTTCGGGTTTTCCATGAGAAACCGGAAATCGCCGCCTAAATCCAGAAGCAGATCGATGGCATCTCCGTCTTCGTGCAGTTCGACCAGGGCGGTGTTCTCGACCAAGCCGCAGCCCTTCATCTGCCGCCGTCCGAACCGGCCCGTGTAAATTTCCAGAACGGGGTCGCGAAGATCCACCGCGTTGTTTTCGGCGCTGGCCAGGTAAGCGTGCGAAACGGCATACTGGCCTTCTTCAAAATCGATCCAGTCCGTCATCGGTTCATCTCCCGGAGAACGCTGCCCCCGTGCCAATCTCCTTGCCTTTCATGGCGCTTGTTGTCATTCAAATATTGAATAACTAAATAATCGTAATACCGATCCAGGCTGGTGTCCATACGGTTCGAATGACCGAAGGGATCCGAGTTCTTCCTGCGCGATATGGACAGGACACCGACCGGCGGCTAAAGGCGGATTTTCGTCTTTGAGAGCTCTTGTTCCACGGCGCCGGACCAGTCCCGGTTTGCTTGCGGATTGGCCGGACTGGGGTGGAGAATGCGGCCGGTGACCACCGGAAGTCCGTCGATTGCGGCCGACACCCTTTCGGCGGCAAAGTTGCCGATGCCGATCACGTACCGGGGAGACAGCAGGTCTACCAGGTGTTTCAGTGCCTGGTCGCAGGCGGAAAAAAGAGGCTTTTTCTCGGACGCTTTCAAGGCGTCCGGCGTCCGGTTTTTCCCGCTTTTTTCGATAAACGCCAGCGGACAGTAGTTGCCCACAAAAAAACGGGAAAAAAAACCCTCGGCCGAACCATAGCGCTTCTTTGCCCATCCCCAAAGCCGCTTTCCGCTCACCTCGCTCCGGGTGCAGGAAAATCCCATGACCGGCCGCTTCGGATGCATCGATTCCGGCGCTTCGATGGCGACCTCGATGCCCATCCAGTTTCGAACCATCTCGACGTCGCCGAAGGGGATTCCCGTCTGGACCATACCCCAGGGCCCCGGGTTCATGCCGATCAGCAGGACCTCCTTGGGGCCTTTTCCGAAGCGTTCCGCATAGGCGTCGTATCCGCTGCGGGCATAAGTCAGCGGGTTGTAAACGTGGGCGACCGGGGCCCCGAAGCGCAGGGGGCGGATTCGGTCGAGAAGGCCGTCGATGATGCTGCGGTGGCTCAAGGTCGTCCTTTTTCCGACAGCCATCGGCGGGCCTTTTTCCGGATGTCCGCCAGCAGGGGGCGTTTGATTTTCACCTGAAGGTACAGGTCTCCCGGCCGGCCGCCGCCCTTGCCGTCTTTTCCCTGGCCGGCCAGGCGGATTTTTTGGCCGGTGCGGATTCCCGGCGGGATTCGGACCACGAGTTTTTTGTCCTTTTCCCGAAGATAGTAGGCATAGGGGCCGCCTCCGGCGGCCGTCTCCGGGTCGATCCGGATCGTATCGTGCAGGTCCTCTCCGTCTTCGGCGAATTCGACGCCGCCGAGTTTTTCCAACACCTTTCGTCCCAGCTTTCCAAAGGGGCCGGCCTTTCCGGGAAGCTTCACCCTCATCCCTTTCGGCCCCATCCCCGCCTGAAAAAAGAATCCACGGGCATGGAACCCCGGACGCCGGTATTCGAAGCTCCGATACGCGGAGCCGTCTGCCAGGTCCCGGAATATCTCGTCAAACCCCCGCAGGCCGAATGAGCGGGTCATTTCCTCGAAGATCTGAAAGATGTCCGATTCCTTGAAGATATCGTCCTGGGTATAGGTCTGGCGGAAGCGGTTATAGGCCGAGGAACCGAAACGCCGGCGCATGGCGTCGTATTCGCTGCGCTTCTGTGGATTCGACAACACCGCATAGGCTTCGTTGACCGCCTGCATCTTATCGATCGCCTGCGGATTGTCCCGATTTCGGTCCGGGTGGTATTGGAGCGCCAGCTTCCGGTAGGCCTCCTTGATCTGTCTGGCCGATGCTTCCTTGTCCACCCCGAGGATCCGGTAATAGTCTCTGTCGTTCATGTCCTTTATTCTGCGCTGTTTCGGGTGTCTGAAAGGGTACCTATAAAACGTGGCTGGGCCGCCGTCAATCAGTAGCCCCGCTTTCGATCGACAAGGTGTTGGAGGGGCAGGCCGGACTTCATGCGGCGGTAGTTGTCGACGATGCCCGGGCAGACCGCCTTGGGATGGGTCAGGTTGGAAAAGCGGTTCAGCACGCCGGGTGGATGCTTCCAGCAAAGGGCGAAGGTCGCTTCGTCCGGATCCCCGGTATCCGGCCAGACCCGGAGATCCAGATCCGGCTCCGCCCTTCGGATCTCCTTTTCCCATGCGCTGGTCCTACTGGACGGGGCAAGAATCAGAAACGCCATTGAACTCCTCCTCGATATGCTCGCTGCCGGGATGTTACTGAAGAGCAATTTGTACACCTGACGCAGAACCCCGTCAATGTCCTAAAATGGAGGGCCACGCTCTGTCGTGGCCGGAAAGACGGACGCGACAGAGCGCGTCCCTCCAACTTGGGTCTGCGGTCGGACGCGCCGAGATTTCAGGTTCGGGGTTCAAAGTTCAAGGTTCCATATTCAAAAAAATGCTTGTCTTTTTTTTGTTTCGCCGACATCCGACATCTGACATCTGGTAGTTTTGCCCTCCAACTTGACCGGCGCCCCATCAATGGGCCGTCCGCTGTGCGGACTTTGTGATGCGGTCTGGTGGAATTTGCCGTGGAGTTGTGGTAAGGCACAAGGGTCTTTCGGCCTTTCGGAGCCGACCCGAGCAGAAACCCGCTCGAACCGTTGAATTGCGCTCAACCCCGATCTTGAGGCGCCTTGGATGCGGCTGGCAGGCACCAACATCACCTTCCATTACCCCGGCTCGGAATCGGCCGTATTCAAGGACTTTTCCTTCCAATTGGCGGAACCCGGTTTTCACGCCGTTTTCGGCCCTTCCGGTGTGGGCAAGACCTCCCTGGCGCGGATGCTCACCGGCGACCTTTCGCCGGCTGCAGGGATGATCGCCAAAGAAAAAATAGCCACTGTCCTGTATTGTTACAACCTTGAGCGGCTTCCCGGATGGTCCAGCGTCGGACGCCATCTGGATCGGGTGACGCCGGAGCGGAATATCGACAGGAAAGAAGAGCTGGTCTCGGTTTTCGGCCTCCAAGAGTGCATGGGTTCGAAGTTTTCGAACCTCTCCCTGGGCCAGCGGAACCGCGTCAACCTTCTTCGCTACCTGCTGCAGGATTTCCAGGTGTTGATCATGGATGAAAGCCTGGCCAATGTGGACGAAAAGACCCGCGAAAGGATTCTGCTGAAGATCAAGGAGCTTTATCCGGAGATGCTGTTTCTCTATATCTCCCACAACGTGGTGGAGGTTTCCAAGTTCTGCCGGCAGATCGTCGTGGTCCGGGATGCGGAAAAGAAGCCCCAGGGGCTTACGATCCGCGGAGTGGACCACCGAAGCGACCGGGAATTTTCCCGCGGACGGTTGGACCAGGTCATGCTGGAGATCATGAATGCTGCATAGAAGGATCTACCAGTTTCTCATCATATACGCGCTTGGACTGGGGCTGCTGTTTGCCGTCAAGTTCGTCCTGGGACTGTCCGACTACGTGATTCCCGGCCCTTCCGGCATCTGGGATACGGGACGGGAGACGATCCGCCGCTATTTGAGCGATGTGGGAAACACCCTGGCCGTAGCCGTGGCCGGCCAGGTGATCTCCGTTTTTTTGGCCGGCTTTGTCGGGATCGCCGGCCGGCGGGCGACCTGGTTCGGGTCTTTCATCAAAGTGGCCGCATACAACGTGCAGGCCTATCCGATCGTGGCGCTGGCGCCGATTCTCTTCATCCTGGTCGGAGACGGTCTGCTTACCCGGCTGCTTATCGCCGCGATGATCTGCTACTTTCCGGTGCTGCTTTCGGTCCTGGGCATCATGTCCGAACCGGTGGAGGACATCGAGCATTTTTATCGCGCTACCGGAAGAATGCGCTGGCAGCTCGAGGTCAAGATTCGCGCCTTCGAGAACCTGGGCAAGCTTACCACGGTCATCGCCGGAAGCGCCACTCTGGCGTTTGCCGGCACCATCGTGGCAGAATTCATCGCCGCCAACGCCGGGATCGGCTACAGCATCCGCATCGCCCTGTACCAGAGCGACATGGGAAAGATCCTGGCGGCGCTGTTCATGATCGGAATCGTGCTTTCCTGCTACCAGGGCCTGCTGGAGCTTTCCGGACAGGCGGTGCGAAAAGCATGGGGCGGGGGATGAAGAAAAAATTCGAAGCACGAAATCCGAAATCCGAAATGGTTCGACAGGTTCGACAAGCTCACTGCCGGCAGGCTCACCACCCTGAGTCCCGCCGTGCGGGATCGAAGGGCAAATTCGAATTTCGGATTTAAATTTGGAAGGCTGCTGAGTTATGCCCTCTGTGCTAAGAGTGAAGTCTCGGATCGATAACACGAGTGGAGATTTAAAGATTGGACCATCTGTATCTCATGCGGAGAAAATCATTGATGATGCCGTCGGCATCGGTGATCGGGGCGCTGACGATCATGCTGGCGGCAGCATGGCAGCCGGCTTTGGCCGAAGAAGAGGCGGTCTACCGGCTCAAGTGGCTGTTCAACGTCAGCGTGGCGGGCGGGCTTTATGCCGACACCCACGGGTACTTCAGCCGGGAGGGGCTCTCGGTGGTTCTGAAAGAAGGGGGTCCTGAACGGGACGCCATCCGTGAGTTGGAAATGGGCCATGCCCTGTTCGGGGCGGCTTCGGCAGACCAGGTTATCCGGGCCCGGTCTAAGGGGTCTCCGGTGGTGGCGGTGGCCCAGCTTTTCCAGGTCAACCCCCTGCAGTGGATCTACCGGCCGGAGGAGGTGCAAATCGATCGCCTCGAAGACCTTCGGGGCCGGGCGATCGGCATCACTTACGGGGGAAACGACGAAACCATCATGCGCACCTTGCTGGCCAAAGCGGGTATTTCCGAAAAAGAGGTGGAGCTGTTCAGCGTCCGGTACGACTACACGCCCTTTTTCCGGCGCCGGGTTTCCGTCTGGCCGATCTACCGGAACGCCCAGGGGGTGATCCTGGAGGATCGGCTCGGCAGGGCCGGAGAAAAAACGGCCTTTTTCAATCCGGCCGATTATGGCGTGCGATTTGTGGCCAACTCGGTGGTTGCCGCAGAAAAGACGGCGGACGGATCTCCAGATCTTGTCCGCCGCTTCGTTCGGGCGCTTCTCAAGGGATGGTCGGCGGCCATGGACCCGAAAAACGCCGCAGAAACGATCAATACGCTTCGCCGGTTCGACAGGGAGACGCCGATGGAGATCATTGCCGAGCAGCTGGCGGTTACCCGCCGGCTCGTCGTGCCGACGGACGGGGCCCCCATCGGGCGAATCGACGAAGCGGCCTGGCGCCAGACCGAGCGGATCATGCTCGAGCAGGGGCAGATCGAAGAGGCGGTGGGGGTGGAAAGGGCGTTGAGGCCTTTTCGATAGAGTGCTTAGAGTGTCCCCTGCAAAGTGCCTAGAGTGACTAGAGTGCCTAAAGTGCCAAGAGTCGAGGAGTCGCTTTGCTCCAGCGATCTGCGTTTAAAAAAAATCTCGGCCTTTTAACTCTAGGCACTCTATGAACTTTAGGCACTCTAGTCACTTTTATCGTCTTCCTCCCCAAACATCTCCATCTGGTCGGGCGTCATCTTCTCGAAATGCTCCAGAAACAGGTCGACCTGCTGGCGGAGATAGCCGATCCGGTCCAGGTGTTCCATCTTCCACTGGTAGATTTCCCTGTGAAGATGCCGGCTGTCTTCGGAAAGGGCCTCGATCACCTGGGGGCGCACCGGGTCCCACAACAGGTGCGCCTCTTGCATCGGCAGGGCCTCCTTTTCAAACCGCCACCGGCAGTACCGGTCCCACCAGAAAGAGGGGATGGCCCGGTTGGCAACCGATCCTTCGAAGAAAAAACTGACCCACTCGAGCTGGGGCAGCCGGACGTGAAGGTCCCGGGCAATGTCGCGCAGTACCCGCCTGCCTTCCGGCGTATGGACATCCAGGGCCACCCAGTAGGGAAAGCTCTTTTCTTTGCCGCCCGCCGGGGCCAGCTTCGGCAGTTCGCCCTGAAGCGCCAGATAGGCGCCTGCCCGGGTGATGGCCCGATCTTGCGGCAGGCCGGCGTTTCTGAAGCGGTAGGCCCGTTCGATCAGGGTGTTTGCCTGTTCCGTCTTTGTTTCCGTCTTCACCCAGTTCCAGAAATCCTCGGGCCGCTCCACGGCTTCAGCCACGATCCGAAGGTGACGGTCTTGCTCGGATCCGTCTAGAACGCTTCGGCCGCCTTCGGCCAGACGATGGGCCAGAAGCCCCAGGCCGCAGGCGCCTTTTGCCTTTGTCGACCGGGCCGCCCTTACCAGGGCGGCCACCTTGCTGTGGAAACACTTGTTGAAGACCAGCGCGCCGCCAAGGGGCCAGCATTCTTCGAAGGTGATGACCGCCGCCCGCTCCCGGACCCAGCTTTTTTCCCGGGAGCCCAAGCTTTCCAACAATGCGCAGGTGGCGATCACCAAGGCGTCGTTTCCCCGACGGACGGCTTTCTGAAGAAGCGACCGGTACCGGGCATGGGTGTCGGTTTCGTCTCGGACCATGAAATTTGATTGATTGATTGGTTGATTGGTGAAAGACATAGCCCAAAATGATTTAATAGGCCAAAAATTTAACAGCAGGGGCCGATACCGTTTCGTGAAGCGAAACTTCATAAAATCGCGTCAGCGATTTTATTTTTAGGCATTCTTTTCGTTTCTTCTAAAAGCGTTTCAATTTCATCCCGCACCCGCCCCCTGAGCTGCGCCGGGGTCATTTCCCGAACCGATTCATAAGGAATCGGGGGGCCGAATACCACTGTAACCGGTCCCGGCCGCAGCAGGAAACGCCCCTTGGGCTGGAACCGGAAAAGACCGCACATGGCAAACGGAGCGATGTCCGCCTTTGCCGCCAGTGCCAGGTGAAAGGGTCCCATCTTGAAATCGCCCAGGTTTCCGTTCCGGGTCCGGTGGCCCTCGGGAAGAATCACGATGGAGGTCCTGGACTGCAGGCGGCTTCGGGCGGTGTCGAGAACGGAAACGGCCTTTGCCCGGTCCCGGCGGGGAATGGGGATGTTTCCCCACCGGCGGGTGAGGCTGCCCCACAGGGGAAGGGTGAAATGGGATGCGGCCTCCACGCCCACGGCAAAAGAGGGGAGAGACGCCGGTACGGCGAACAGATCGAAGAGGCTCTGGTGGTTTCCCAGAAACAGATACGCGGAAGACGGATCGAGCCTTTCGGTGCCGGAAACGTCCACCGGTGCCCCCATGATCCGGAGCAGGGCCCGCGTCAGCCCCCGGACCGTGGGAAACAGGCGCCGGGGAGAGGAGATCGTCAAGCCGAGAGAAAGGACCGAAAAGCAGACGAAAAACCACAACAGGCCGGCGGCCCACAGCAAGGAAGAACCGATGATCTCTATTAAAAAGCATAGGGCATGGGGCATAGGGCGTGGGGAGAGGGATATGGAAAACAACTGTCTGCCCTTCCAAGGGCCGGTGGGCCGACCCGTTTGATCAAAAATGAAACTCTGTCTCGAAGCCTCAGCCGGTGTAGTGAACGGCCTCCGTGCCGTTCAGGGTGGCACGGCACGGAGGCCGTGCCCT
>CAYPFH010000133.1:0-9899 GCA_964409825.1 uncultured Desulfobacterales bacterium
GAGGGGGTTGGCGGGGCTGTGTGGGCTGCTCATGTTGGTTGTGGGGTGTGAGCATTCTCGAAGGCGACCCCCACAGCGTCATCGAAGGGATGCTCATCGCCGCGGTGGCCATCGGCTCCAGCCAGGGCTTCATTTATGTCCGAAACGAATACCCTCTGGCGGTCAAGCGTCTGGTATCGGCCATCAAGCAGACGGAAAGGTACGGGCTTCTGGGCGACGGAATCGCCGGAACCGATTTTTCCTTCCATATCAAAATCTCCACCGGCGCCGGGGCCTTTGTCTGCGGAGAGTCCACGGCACTGATGGCCTCTTTGGAAGGCAAGGTGGGCCGGCCTCGGGCCAAGTATATCCATACGGTTGAAAAGGGCTTTCGGGAAAGCCCTTCGAATTTAAACAACGTGGAAACCTACGCCAACGTGCCGCCCATCATGCTCAAAGGCGCCGACTGGTATGCAGCTTTAGGCACCGAGCACAGCAAGGGAACCAAGGTTTTTTCCCTGGTGGGCACGATCAACAACACCGGGCTGGTCGAGGTGCCCATGGGCATCTCGCTGCGGGACATCGTCTTTGACATCGGCGGCGGTCTTCCGAAAAAGAAAAAGTTCAAGGCGGTGCAAACCGGCGGCCCTTCCGGTGGATGCATCCCGGAGCAGTTTCTCGATCTTCCGGTCGACTACCAGCGGCTGGCCGAAGTCGGTTCGATCATGGGATCGGGCGGTATGATCGTGATGGACCACGGCACCTGCATGGTGGACATGGCCCGGTTTTTCATGGAGTTCATTCAGGATGAATCCTGCGGCAAATGCGTTCCCTGCCGGGAGGGAACCCGCCGGCTGCTGCAGATCTTGGAGAAGATCTGCGAAGGACGGGGCGAACCGGGCGACATCGAAACGATGGAAAAGCTCTCGGAAGTCATCGCAGAAAGCGCCCTATGCGGCCTGGGCACCTCGGCTCCGAATCCGGTAATGACCACGATTCAGTATTTCCGCAACGAATACGAGGCGCACATCTATGAGAAGCGCTGCCCGGCCAAGCGCTGCCCAGCCCTTCTGGAGTTTCGGGTCGACCCGGAGATCTGCACCGGCTGCGGGGTCTGCTTCAAAGCCTGCCCGGCCGATGCCATCGAATGGGAAAAAAAGGAGCCCGCCCGGATCGACAAGGAAAAGTGCATCAAGTGCATGACCTGCTTTGAAAAGTGCAAGTTCGGAGCGATTTTCTGAGCATCCGGCAGGCTTGGAACAAAACAGGAAGCCATCTCATATGGATGGACGATGAAAATCGTAACTGAGGGTCAGGAGAAGAAATATGGTTGAAGCCGTCGTGATCATGGGAGGGCTGGGTCTGCTCGTTGGAGCCGGACTGGCCGTCGCCTCAAAGGTGTTCTATGTGTACGTGGATCCGCTTATCCTTCAGATCGACGATGTTCTGCCCGGCGCCAACTGCGGCGGCTGCGGCTATCCGGGCTGCAGCGCCAACGCCGAGGCGATCGTAGCCGGAAAAGCGGCCCCCAACTCCTGCGTTGCTGCCGGGGCTGAAGTGGCAGAAGCCATCGCCGCCGTTTTGGGCGTCTCGGTGGAAGCCAAAGAGCCCGACATTGCAAGGCCGGGCTGCTTTTACGGCGTCCAGGAAGCGGACCTCAAATACGCCTATGACGGCCTGGCCGACTGTCGGGCCGCCGCCCTCCTCCACGGTGGAATGAAAGTCTGCACCATCGGCTGCCTCGGACTGGGCACCTGCGTCCGGGCCTGCCCCTTTGACGCCATCACCATGGGGCCCGACAACCTGCCGGTGGTCGATGCGGTAAAATGCACCGGATGCGGCACCTGCGAACGGGTCTGCCCCAAGCACATCATCACCCTTTCTTCGGTGACCCGCCGGATACTCAAAGAGTATACCACCGACGAATGCACCACCCCCTGCCAACGGGCCTGCCCTGCCGGCATCGACATCCGGGAATACATCCGCCTTATTGGACAGGGCGAACCGATCCGGGCACTTCTGGTCATCAAGGAGCGAAATCCCTTTCCGGCGGTCATCGGCCGGATCTGCCCCCGCCCCTGCGAAAATGAGTGCCGGCGCCAGCTTGCCGACGAACCGGTGGCGATCAATTTTCTCAAGCGGTACGCCGCAGACATCGAAAGTGAAAGAGGCAAACGGGTGATTCCTTACCGGGCGCCGAACACCGGAAAGAAGATCGCCGTGATCGGCGGCGGCGTCGAAGGGCTTTCCACCGCTTTTTTCGCCGCCCGGCTTGGCCACGAGGCCACCGTCTACGAGGCCACCGACCGGCTGGGGGGTCTGCTCAGAACTGCAATTGCCGCAGATCGGCTCCCCGACGACATTTTAGACTGGGACATCGACGGGATTCTGGCCGCGGGTGTAAAGGCTGAAACCGGCAAGGCCCTGGGACGGGACATGTCGGTCGCCGATCTGCTGGCCCGGGGAGCCGATGCCGTCTTCCTTGCCGGCGGCGGATGGGACAGCCGCCTGGCCAGGGAAGAACGGCAGCAGCAGCCCATACCCGGCGTCGGCCTGCTGATCGATTTCCTGAAAGCGCCTGAAAAGCAGGAAAACGAAACGGCGGTCGGAAGCGCCGCAGTCATCGCCGGCGGCGGCAAGCTCGCCATCGAGGCCGCTCGAAAATGCCGCCGACTGGGATCGTCAAAAGTGATCGTTGCCCTGCGCGAATTCGGTGTTGAATTCAACAAAGAAGAAATCGACCCCAGGGCTTTGGTCCAGGAGGGAATCGAGGTCCGCTACAAAACCGGCATCGGCCGCCTGATCGGCCGTGACGCCGGCTTGCAGGAAATGGAACTCGTCGATCTGGAGTCCGGCGCCCGGCAGCGCGTTGCCGCAGATACGCTCCTGCTGGCCACCGGCCGGTTTCCAGAGCTGATTTTCATGCGATCTGAGACCATCGAGGCGGCCGAAGCCGCAAGCACGGGAAAGACGCCGCCCCAGAAAGCCGACGAAACGGACACCGCCGGCGGACCGGTTTCATGGACCGCCGTGGCACCCTACAAAAAGCCGGCGAACAAAGACGAACAGGGCCTCTTTTCCACCGGAGACGTCATGAGCGACTACAGCGCGGCCATCCGCGCCATTGCCGCAGGAAGACGCGGCGCGGCTTCTGTCCATCAGCTGCTGTACGGCATTGCGCTTTCCTACCCGGAGCGGGTTCTCACAGACGATAGCTACATTCAAGACGTCGATCAGGTAGAGCGGATCGCCCATGTTCCCCGGCAGATCATGCCGATCTGCAGCCCGGGGAAAGACGGCTGCCGGGAGATCGAACAGGGATTCACCCCGGAGATGGCCCGGGCAGAGGCCGACCGCTGCCTCCAGTGCGGCCTGATCTGCTACGAGCGCACCGAACAAAAAGCGCCCGAAAAAGAGAGGGAGGTCGCCTGATCCCTTGGCCACCGAACGAGGCATCGTCACAAGGGTGACACCGACGGCAGCGTGGGTCAAAACGGTTCGCTCCGATGCATGCGCCCACTGCGAGGCAAGGGGCTACTGCAAGGCGGTCGGCGAGGGCGAGGAGGTGGAGGTCGAAACCCTCAACCCGGCGGGCGCCGGCATCGGGGATCGCGTGGTGATCTCCTTCGAGACCGGCTCTTTTCTGAAGGCGAACTTCCTTCTCTACGTGTTTCCCATTCTGATGATGATCGCAGGCGCTCTGGTCGGCCAGCGGTTTGCTCCGGCAGCGGGCATCGACGAATCGGCGGCTGCGGTCATCGGCAGTTTGGTGCTCTTTTTGCCGACCATGGTGTTTGTCCGGAGCCGGGCCAACCGTCTGGGCCGGCAAGACTCCTACCGCCCCAAGATCACCCGCGTCCTTAGAAGATCATAAAAACCTATATAAAAATTCCCCCCGTGTGAAACTACGGTCGAAGCCAGCGGCAAAAACCGACCTATCCCCGCCTTGGGTTTTGGCGGTTGGAGGGCCACGCGCAGTCTAAGCCGGCATTTGTGCATCAGCGGCAACACGGACGCAACAGAGCGCGTCCCTCCACCGGCAGGGACTTCGACATCAGTTTCACCCTTGATCAAGCTGGCCGGTTAAGGCCAAGAGATTCGTATAGATTTCCCTCAGGAGAATCTTGAATTTTGAATCTGGAATTTTGAATCCCGCCGGTCAGCTGTGCGAACGCCAAGCAAAAGGGGTTGCCCCGCCGCGGAACGGTATTATGCTAGTGGCCATCATTATCTCTGTGGCAGCTTCCACTAACGTACACTTTGTGAACGAACCGCCAACGATCGATTTGGCAGGAAAGGAGAAACCCATGGACATCGAAAAACTGGCCGACACCGCCCGGATGCTGGTGGCCGAAGGAAAGGGGATCCTGGCTGCAGACGAAAGCAGCGGCACCATTCAAAAGCGGCTGGCCGGAATCGGCGTTGAATCGACCGAAGAAAACCGCCGGGCTTACCGGGGCATGTTGTTTACCACCGAAGGGATCGAGAAATATATCAGCGGGGTGATCCTGTTCGACGAAACCCTTCGCCAGTCGACGTCGGATGGCACCTCTTTTCCTGCGCTGCTGACCGGGCGGGGCATTATCCCGGGCATTAAGGTGGACAAAGGGGCCAAGCCTCTGGCCGGGTTTTCAGGGGAAAAAATCACCGAGGGCCTCGACGGCCTGAGGGAGCGGCTGGCCGAATACCATGACCTGGGGGCCCGATTTGCCAAGTGGCGTGCCGTGATCACCATCGGAGAAGGCATCCCGAGCGACTTTGCCATGAAGGCCAACGCCCACGCTCTGGCCCGCTACGCCGCCCTCTGCCAGGAGGCGGGTCTGGTGCCCATCGTGGAACCGGAAGCGCTCATGGACGGCGGCCACGACATCGACCGGTGCCGCCATGTCACCGCCACCGCCTTGAAGCATGTGTTTTCCGCCTTGTTCGACCACTGCGTCGCCCTGGAGGGGATGCTGCTCAAGCCGAACATGGTGCTCTCCGGCATGGACTGCCCGCAACAGGCTTCCGTGGAAGAGGTCGCCCGGGCCACGGTCCGCACCTTTCGGCAAGTGGTGCCGGCCGCGGTGCCGGGCATCGTTTTTCTTTCCGGCGGCCAGAGCAGCGAACTGGCCACCGCCCACCTTAACGCCATGAACGCGATGGACCAGGAGCACCCCTGGCACCTGAGCTTCTCTTACGGCCGGGCGCTGCAGGAACACGCTCTGGCGGCATGGGGCGGCAAGAAAGAAAACGTGCCCGCGGCCCAGAAGGTCTTTTTCAAGCGGGCCAAATTGAACGGGGCCGCCCGCTATGGCCGCTACCAGGAGAAAATGGAAAAAGAAGCGGCCTGACCGTTTGTTTTTGACAAAGCCGCCGCAGAAAGCCTATAGGTGTTGCCAAAAAGTCAACCATCCGGCGGCAGGTTCCGCAGAAAGCCGCTTCCAGCGAGATGTCTTTGATGACGGCGATTTATCTGTTCAACACCCTGACCCGGAAAAAAGAGAAATTTACCCCGATCTATGAAGGAAAGGCCGGAATCTACACCTGCGGTCCGACGGTCTACAACTACGCCCACATCGGCAACCTGCGAACCTACCTCTTTGAAGACGTGCTCAAACGGATGCTGATGTACAACGGCTACGAAGTCCGCCACGTGATGAACATCACCGACGTCGGTCACCTGACCGGCGACCGGGACATGGGCGAAGACAAGCTGGAGGCCGGCGCCCGGCGGGAGGGAAAATCCGCATGGGATATCGCCGCCTTTTACACCCGGGCCTTCGAGTCGGACATGAAAAAGCTCAACCTGCTGGCGCCGACGGTCTGGTGCCGGGCCACGGACACCCTCCCCGAGCAGATCGAACTGATCCGAACGCTGGAACAAAAAGGCTACACCTACCGCACCTCCGACGGGATTTATTTCGACACCTCCCGCTTTGCCGGCTATGCGAAGCTGTCCCACCAGAGACTGGCCGATCTCCAGGAAGGGGCCCGGGTCGAAAAAAATCCGGAAAAGCGCAACGCCACCGATTTTGCCCTGTGGAAGTTTTCCCCGGAAGGGGTGAAGCGGCAGATGGAATGGGATTCGCCCTGGGGCGTCGGTTTTCCGGGATGGCATGTGGAATGCTCGGCCATGAGCATGAAATTTTTGGGAGACCAGTTAGATATCCACTGCGGCGGCACCGACCACATCGATATTCACCACACCAATGAAATCGCCCAGTCCGAGGCGGCCACCGGAAAGCCCTTTTTCAACTACTGGATGCACGGGGCTTTTCTGATCATTGCCGGCGGAAAGAAAATGGCAAAAAGCGAGGGCAACTTTCTGACCCTGGACGCCACTTTCACCGATCGGGGCATCGAACCGCTGGTCTACCGCTTTGCCGCCTTTCAGACCCACTACCGCAAGCCCATGGAGTACAGTGAAGAGGCCGTGGAGGCGGCCAAAAACGGCCTTCAGCACCTGCGAAACCAGGTTCGGCAGCTTATGGACCAGGCCGGCGGCGGCGCCGCCGGTCGGATCGACCCCGACCTTCGCGGCCGGTTCACCGCCCGGATCAATGACGACCTGAACATGCCCCGGGCCATGGCCGCGGTCCAGGAACTGCTCAAATCCGACCGGCATCCGGCCGACCGGCTTGCAACGGTGCTCGATTTTGACCGCGTGCTGGGCCTGGACCTGGATCGTATCGGCGAGCCCGGAAAGCTGCCTGAAGAAATTCAAGCTCTGGCCGAGCAGCGAAAAGCGGCACGGGCCGGGAAAAACTGGGCCGAATCGGACCGGCTGCGGGACGAAATCCAGGCAAAGGGGTATGTCGTTCAGGATACCAAAGAGGGGATGAAGGTGTATAAACCGTAGGCGCCGCTGCTACTGCCCATAGATCGACACCCGGTCGATGGTGGAGATGAGCCGGTCGAGGGGCACCGGCTTTACCAGGTACTCTCCGGCAAAAGAGCCCCGGGCCTCGGATCGGGACTCTTCGTTGTCCAGGGCCGTCAGCATGATGACAGGAATCTCGTAAGTCTTCACGTTGCCTTTGATCTTCTCCAGCACTTCGAACCCGTCCATCTCCGGCATCATGATGTCCAGCAGCACCACGTCCGGCTTTTTCCGCCGGATGATCTTCACGCCGGCCTGGCCGCCTGATGCCGTGAACACCTTGAAACGTCCGGTGTTTTCCAGGTTCAGCTTGAGGAAGTGGGAAAAATCCTCTTCGTCGTCGATGATCAGTATCTTTTTTTTTCGAATCATGATCGGCAATCTTCTCCTTATTCGGCAGGCAGCACGAGAATTACCCGGGTCCCTTTGCCGGATTCGCTTTCAAACCGAAGATCGCCGCGCTGGCGCTCAACGATTCCCTGGCTGACCGAAAGTCCCAACCCCGTGTTCAAGGATTTGGTCTTGGTCGTGAAAAACGGTTCGAAAATCTTTTTGAGCAGTTCCGGTGCAATGCCCGGTCCGGTGTCGGCGAACACCACCTGAACGAACCGCTTGCCGTCAGAGTGCCGGCCGTCTCCCGTTTCAATGGTCAGCGCGCCGCCCTCTGTCATGGCTTCTGCGGCGTTGACCATGATGTTGATGAACACCTGCTTGATCTGGTTGACGTCCATGGAAAGGCGGTGGCTGATTTCGGCCGGCCGCACCTCCACGGTGACGCGGCTGGATTTGAAGTGATGCTCGACCAGGGGCAGGGTCTCGCGCAAAACATCCAAAAGATCGGCCTCCACGAATTCAGGCGGGCTCTGGCGGGAAAAGTCGAGAAGGCCTTCCACGATCTTGTTGGCCCGCAGGGCCGCTTTCTGAATTCGGGCGATGATATCCGGGGCCATGGCCCGGCCGGAATCGCTTTTGAGCCCGGTTGTCAGCGTTTCCAGCCCCTGGAGAATGATGGCCAGCGGATTTTTGATCTCGTGGGCCACCCCTGCGGCCAGCACGCCGAACGAGGCGATTTTCTCGGCCTGAAAGAGCTTCTGCTGGAGCTGCTCGACCTTTCTCAGGTCATGGGCGATGCAGATGATGCCAAGAAGATTTCGCTTCGGCTCCGAGGCGTTGTACATCGCCGACGCCAGGAAGCTTACCGGGATGCGCTTGCCGGCCTTGCTCCGGTAGGCCATGGCCGGCTCTGTCACGACGCCGTTTCGAATCACCGGCTCGAACAGCTCTTCTTCAAAAGAGACGGCTTCGAAAAAGAGCTGGTCGATCTGTTTGCCGAAAAGCTCGTGGGGGGAAAACCCGAGCATGTCGCAGGTGGCGCGGTTGACATAGCTGATGCTCAGGTCCGGCTTGAGAACGACAAGGGCGTCGGCCATGGTGTTCAAGATGTTCTCGTTGTATTCCATGGCCTCTTTCAGGGCCCGTTCCACGGTCTTGTACTTGGTGACGTCGGTGATGATCACCAGCTTGGTGCCGACCTTCTCCATGGACAGGCATTGGAACGTGACCTCCCGATCGAGCAGCGCGACCGGCTTGTCTTCCCCGAGGCGGGACATCTTGCCGGGCGCCGTTTCCAGCAAAGAGAGGATTCGCCGTTGCAGGCGCCGGGGAAATAGCGCCGCGAATTCTTTTCCCAGCAGGGCATCGGGCTCCATCTGGAAAAGATCGGCGGACGTGGAATTGGCATAGACCACCTTGTCCTCCAGAAGCTCGACAACCCCTTCCGGTATCATCTCGAGAACGCTTTCCAAGTGGTGGCTTTTGGAAAGAAGCTCCTGGGTGATTCGCCGGACCGCCACCGTCTCGATGCCGCGGATTTCACGCGCCGATTGGGGCGTCCGGTCCGGGTCGGATTCCCGGATCACCTCCCGGATGTGCTCCTTCATCAGGTCGAAAGGCCCCTTGGCGATGCAGGCATCCGCCCCGACCCTCCGATAATCGAATTCCTGCTCCACCACAGCCGCCGAAACCACCACCAGAAAGCAATCCTTCAGGTGGGGCATCTTCCGGATCAGCCGGCAGAGGTTGTCTCCGCCGATGTTCGGCATGATCAGATCCACGAAAACCACGTCCGGGGTCAGAGAGGCCAGCATGTTCAGGGCGGAAAAGCCGTCCTTGGCCGTGGCCACCTTGTGGCCCTCGGATTCGAGCATCCGAGTCATTTGGGTCAGGAGGATGGGGTTGTCGTCGAC
The DNA here is from genome assembly GCA_964409825.1 of uncultured Desulfobacterales bacterium. Classification (GTDB taxonomy): domain Bacteria; phylum Desulfobacterota; class Desulfobacteria; order Desulfobacterales; family CAFBRK01; genus JAIPEL01. Next base: position 9,088 of record CAYPFH010000133.1, read on the forward strand.
GGCGAGAATGGATTTTCCCATGATCTTCGTCCCCCTGCTGAAAAACAAGAAATCAAGGTAAGGAGCATGGCCTGAACCGCAGGCAGGGCCGGATCTTTAAAAACCGTTTCGTTATTCTATACGTATATCGCTGAAAAAAAGAAATAGGAAGATCTCATGATTTTGATCGAAGCGCGCCCACGCCCCGATCAGGCGCCGTCAGGATCCAGATGCAGGCGAAACGCCTCCAGGGCGCTGGGCAAAAGCCGCCTGATGAAGCCTTCCCGCTCCCGGGGCGTCAAAACCTTGTATTGGTCGAAATCCGGGCGGCTGCGCGCCAGGACGGGCGGATGCGTCCGGCAGTGGTCCCGGGCCTGGTCGAAGTCGGTGACCAGCGCGACAAGGGGGCGATCGCCGGCGGGAAAAGCCTCCACCCATCCCAGCCGCCGCATCATCTCGAAACGCACCTGATCCGCCAAGAACAGATGAATGTCGACGAGCCGCAGCTGCTCGTCCTTTTTTAAAGAGGAAAAGTTTCTTTCCGCGCCCAGATCGAGCACCGCCATGATCAAGTCATAGTAAGCTCCGGCGCTGCCTTCGCCGGGCTGGGCAAGCTTCATCAGGATGTCGTCTGAAAGGTCGCAAAGGCGCACTCCACCCCCGAAGCTCCGGGAAAAGCGTTTTTCCCAGGGCTGAAAGGCGCGTTTTTCCACCGCATCGAGCCGATACGATTCCAGATCGACGATTTTGCCCATGAGCCTCCGTGTCCGCTTATGTAAAACTTCCCCCGAATTCGATGTTTTTCTATGGGAAGGACAAAACGATCGAACCAT